>CAYVWU010000001.1:0-57144 GCA_964455575.1 uncultured Cyanobium sp.
CTCCGGGCAAGAGCACAGCCTCCACCCCGGCCAGGTCCCGCTCCTCATGCCAGAGAAAGCGGGTCGGTTGCTGGAGGCACCCCTCCAGGGCCCAGCGCAAATCCCGGTCACAGTTCGAGCCGGGAAACACCACGATGCCGATGGTCATGCCGACTCCGGGGCCTCCACCACATCAAGAGTCCAGTTTTCGATCACGGGGTTGGCCAGCAGACGATCGCTGAGCAGCTCCAATTGGTGTTGGGCGCTGGTGCGATCGGGCGCTTCCAACTCCACCTCGATCGCCTTGCCGATCCGCACGCGTTGGATTCCGGACACCCCGAGGCGCGCCGCGGCGGCGCGGGTGGCTTCCCCGGCGGGGTCCAGCACGGAAGGGCGCAGGGACACCTGGACCCGGGCACGAAAAACAGGCACCAGCCGCACGGCAACTCCCCAATCTTGGCAGCCCGCCCGACCAACGGCGCGGACTGTCCTCGTCCTGCTCGGGCTGATGCTGGTGAGCGTTTGGCCCCTCCTGTGCCCTCCCGGCGCGCCAGCCCAGGTGGAGGGCATCCCCCTGGACTGCCGGCTGGGGACGGGAAAGTGGCAGCCGTGCCGGATGGAGGTGGTGGACACCGGCCGAGAGTGGACTTTGGTGGTCGGACGGCGCCGCTATGCGTTCCACCACGACGGCACGGGCCGGGTGCGCATGGGGGTGGAGGGCAGCTGGCGCGAGGTGACACCCCGCTGGGAGAAGGATGGCAGCCTCTGCTGGAACGGGGTCTGCGTCCGGGGAGACATCCCCCTCGACTGAGGCCCGTGGTGGAGTGAACCAGCTCTTCGCTCACCGCCACTCAGCGCACCTGAAGGGGGTGGGGCGTGCAGGTCCTCTCCCTCGGAGATCCCCGCAGGGTATCCCTTGCCAGAGGGTCGCGGTTCCCCTGTCTGGATTCCCCCTATCGGGGTCCCCCTGTCTGGATTGCCCCTGTCGGGGTTACCCGGTCGGGGGTTCCGTGGCGACGTCGGTCCAGAGGGAGGCGGTGGCCTCCCGCAGGGCGTCCAGCTGGGAGGCGGGCACCAGCGCCACCAATTCCAGGGCGGGGCAGACGGGATCCGCGCTGGCCGGCCCCTCGTACCAGGCGTCCAGACGAGGACCGACCGCCTGCAACTGCAGCGCCAGCTGCTTGCCGGGCTCGTGCAGCCGGCCCTTGAGCCGGAGGACCGGTTGACGCTGCAACAGCTCTCGCAGAGCGGTTTCGACGGCGTGGCGCCCGAGAGATCCCCACCGCCGCAGGACCAGGGATGCCATGGCGACGTGACCATGGTCGTGATCTTCATGGTCGTGGTCGTGGAACAGGGCGGCTTCAGCCCCTTCCCCCTCCGATTCCGTCCCCTGACGGACCGGATCCTGCCCGTCCCCCAACAGGAGGGAGACGGGCAGCACCCCCCGTGCCATGGCGACCACAGGGGTGCCGGCGCGCACCTTGCCGCGCAACTCGGCCATCACCGCATCCAGAGCGGCGGAGTCGACCGCGTCGGCCCGGCTCACCGCCACCAGATCGGCCAGCTCCAGTTGCTCCTCGAACAGCTCCTCAAGGGAGGTGAGATGCTCCAGGCTTGGATCCGCCTGACGCTGCCGCTCCACGGCGGCTCCATCGCCGACCACATGGCCCGCGGCCAGGGCCTCTCCATCCACCACCGTCACCACCGCATGAACCCGCGTGCGGGTGCGCACCGCGGGCCACTGGAAGGCGGCCACCAAGGGCTCCGGCAAAGCCAGACCACTGGTTTCCACCACCAGACCATCCAGGGTGTCGGCGCGCTCCAGCAGCCGTTCCATGGTGGGAAGAAAATCCTCCTGCACCGTGCAGCAGAGGCAGCCGTTGGTGAGCTCCACCAGGCGATCCTCCCGTTCGTCCTCAGGACAGAAGCCGCAATGGGAGAGAAGCTCGGCATCAATGCCGACATCGCCGAATTCATTGACGATCACGGCCAGCCTCTGGCCACTGTTCAGCAGGAGATGGCGGAGCAGCGTCGTCTTGCCCGCGCCCAAAAAGCCCGTCACCACCGTCACCGGCAGGCGGGCAGGGGGAGAGAGGGTCATCTCAGGGCACCAGAGCCGACCAGGTCCAGGCCGCGCCAATCCCCACCAGGGCGGCACCGAGGAAGGCCCGACGCTGCGGGCTGAGGCCATCGGCCAAGGAACGCAGCAAGGTGAGCGCCAGCAGCAGAAGGGTGCCCTGGCTCAGCAGCAGACCGAGGGCATAAAAAACCTGGGGTCCCTGACTCCAGCCGATCACCGAGGCACTGAGCACGTAGCCGTGGAGGCCGATGGCCGGTAACAGGAGCGCTTTGGGCCACCGCTGAAACCAGATCAAGGCCACCAGCACCAGGGTGAGGGCCACAGCCGCCTCGGCCAGGGGCAGGCCGGGAAGGATCAACCCCGCGACGCTGCCCGCGAGGGCTGAAGCGAGCAGGGCCACCAGCCAGGGGGCCCGCTGACGGAGCCCGACAAGGGAGAGCGCGCAAAGGAACAGAAGATGATCCGGTCCGAGAATCGGATGGGCCAGACCGCTGAGGAAACCTGTGAAGGGAGAGGGTGCCATCCGCGTGAGATCCAGCAGATGGTGGGCCCTGGCGGGAGCCGCGAGTGCCAGGCTCACCAGCACCGCGGCGAGCCCGGCGCTGAGGGGCCAACGCCAGGACCCGGGTCGCGGCGAGTGGGAATGATTCATGGTTGGGAGCCGGTCCTCGCCGGGCTTGATGGGAAGGGCATCGGCGGGCGTTCTGACTGGGTCGCCGGGCGACCTTCACAGCTGCGGGACAGTGCCGGTCTCCGGAGCGGACTCCGTACACCGATCTTTCCCCGTTTCCTCCATGGGCTGATCCCCCACGGAACCGATGAATCGCAATCTACTCAGGCCGGCTCAATCACACTCCAGACTGTCTCGTGTCGCGACGCCCGTCTCGGGGTGGATGCCCTCCGCCCGTCCACAGAGGGAGCGTCGCTGAGAGCGATCGAGCACGGCGCCAGTGAAGTCGGCATTGGCAATGCGCGCGTCGGTGAAGCGGCTCTGCAGCAGCATCGCGTCGCGCAGCAGCGCTCCCCGCAGATCCGCACCATCAAGCCGGCTGGCGAAGACAACGGCGTCCTGGAGATCCACCGCCTGAAGATCCGCGCCCTGAAGATTGCTGCCGTTGAACACGGCACCGCGCAGATCCGCCCCGTGCAGATCCACTCCCGCAAGGTCGGATTTGAGAAATTCTTGCTGGCGCAGATTGCGCCCGTGCATGTCCGGCTCGATCTGCTGCAGGGCTCTCTGTCCGCGCAATTCCGGCGCGGTGATCGCCAGCGCTTCCCGGGGCCCGCCCAGCACCGCAACACTGAAAACCGCGAGCAGAAGACCCAAGGGGACAACCCGCACCCAACCGGAACAAAGCGGCCGGGACAGCGGGAGCCAAAGGCGGGAGACCACGGTGGCCACGACGCCAGACCACGGCCGACACCCCGCCTGGCTGCCTCGGACATGTCCCGGCGATGGGGTCCCGATGGTTGTGCCCCCCATGGCGGCCTCGATGGTCATGGCTCCAGCCTTACGCTTCGGTCTCAAGCTATGGCAGCCATGGCCATGTCGTTGCGGGTGGTGGTCCCTCCCCACCCCCTGATCGCCCACTGGCTCACCCTCCTCCGGGACAGCTCCACGCCCTCTCCCCTGTTCGCCACCGCCATGGGGGAGCTGGGTCGCTGGCTCACCTACGAAGCCCTCCGCGACTGGCTCCCTCACCGGAGCGTGACGATCCAGACCCCGGGAGGTCCCTGTGAGGGAGCCATCGTCGACCCCTCCATCCCGCTGGTGGCTGTTCCCGTGCTGCGCGGCGGCCTGGGGCTCTGGGAGGGAGCGCGTGCGGTGGTGCCGTCGGCCCGCATCTGCCATGTGGGAATCGATGCCCCGCCCCAGGGAGAGGCCCGCTGGTATCTCGATGATCTGCCCGCAACGATCGGGGACCGCGTCGGCGTTCTCGCCTGGCTGCCCCAACTGGCCACCGGACGCACCCTTCTGGCCCTTCTGGAACGCCTGGCCGCGGCGGGGGTGCAGGGCCCGCGCCTGCGGGTGATCACCACCGTGGCGGCGGCTCCAGGGCTGAAAGTGGTGGGTGAGGCCTTCCCCGAGCTCACGCTCTACGCGGCGTGCATCGATCCCGACCTGAGCGCGGAGGGGCAGATCCTGCCTGGTTTCGGCGATCCAGCCGCCCGTCTTTACGGACACACGTCCACGGAGGCGGAAGCCACCTGAGCCCTTTAAGGTGAGACATCGGGCTTCGGTGCCGTCCTCCATGGCAGATCCTCACCGCCAGGCTTCCGCTTCCTCGGGAGGGGGGGTGTTGACGGCGGCCGCACTGGGGGCTCTGGCCGGGGCAGGGGGATTCGCCTGGTGGCTCTGGCGCCATAGCCGTCTTCGTTCCCAGACCGCCGCGCCCAAGGTTCTTGCCGATGTTCCCCCTTCCGACAGCAAGGCTCTGCCGGATCGAGTGCATCAACTCAACCAGGCCATTGAGGAGGTGCGCCGCCAATTGGAATCTCTCCAATCGCAGCCCTGAGAGGCCCCAAGGAACAAACCAGCTTGGCCCTGCCAGAGCCCGCAACCAACACTCTGACCAGGCTGAAACCGCCAAAGCTTCTGGTCCCTCCTCGGAGTCAATTCCTTCTGTCAAGCGTCTCTTCAAGACCTGCGTGCAAACGGTCCATGGCAGATCTGTCCTCAAGGTCTGTCGGCCAGATCCATTGACTACACAGAGCCGACTTCACACCATCTATTTCACGCCACTTACTTCAAAACGTGCCTTCGAGATTGTTGTTGAGGGAATCTCTTCACAACTAGTCTAGAAGCCGTTGCCAATCGAAATCTTTTGGTAGCCCCCCCTGCAAGCGACCCAAACCCTTCGTCCTCCTCGGTAGGGTCGAAG
Organism: uncultured Cyanobium sp.; assembly: GCA_964455575.1. Classification (GTDB taxonomy): domain Bacteria; phylum Cyanobacteriota; class Cyanobacteriia; order PCC-6307; family Cyanobiaceae; genus Cyanobium. The sequence continues at coordinate 4,942 of CAYVWU010000001.1, forward strand.
GGTCTGAGCAGACCGCCATGTTGCGTTCCGACGCCATCACCAAGGGGATACAACGCTCTCCCAATCGGGCCATGTTGCGGGCCGTGGGCTTTGGAGATGAGGATTTCGGCAAGCCGATCATCGGCATTGCCAATGGCTACAGCACCATCACTCCCTGCAACATCGGACTGAACGATCTGGCGCGACGGGCCGAGGAGGCCACCCGCGGCGCCGGGGGCATGCCGCAATTGTTCGGGACGATCACCGTCAGCGATGGGATTTCCATGGGAACAGAAGGGATGAAGTATTCCCTCGTCTCACGCGAAGTGATCGCCGATTCGATTGAAACCGCCTGCAATGCGCAAAGCATGGATGGCGTGTTGGCGATTGGTGGTTGCGATAAAAACATGCCCGGGGCCATGCTGGCCATTGCACGCATGAACATCCCTGCCATCTTTGTTTATGGGGGGACGATCAAACCAGGAAAACTTGATGGACATGATCTGACCGTCGTCAGTTCTTTTGAGGCTGTCGGTCAAATCACCGCCAGCAAAATCAATGAAGCCGAGTTGCTCGCCATTGAAAAGAATGCCTGCCCGGGTGCGGGAAGCTGCGGCGGCATGTTCACCGCCAACACCATGAGCTCCGTGATCGAGGCCATGGGCTTGAGCCTGCCTGGAAGCTCGACGATGGCAGCAGAAGATCCCGAAAAAGCGGACAGTGCCGCCCGCTCAGCGGAGGTGCTCGTTCAGGCGGTCAAGGCCAACATTCGCCCCAGTGATCTGCTCACCCGCGAAGCGTTTGAGAATGCCATCAGCGTCATCATGGCGGTGGGCGGCTCCACCAACGCGGTGTTGCATCTCCTCGCCATCGCTCGCACGGCCGGGGTGCCTCTGACCATCGATGATTTTGAGATCATCCGCCAACGCGTTCCCGTCTTCTGTGATTTGAAGCCCAGTGGACGCTTCGTCACCGTTGATCTGCATCGGGCGGGAGGCATTCCTCAGGTGATGAAACTCCTGCTCGATGCCGGCTTGCTCCATGGCGATTGCCGCACGATCGAGGGACGCACCCTGCGGGAGGTTCTGGCCTCCGTTCCCTCCGTCCCCCCCGCGGGTCAAGACGTGATCCGTCCCCTCAGCCAGCCCCTGTATGCCAAAGGTCACCTGGCCATCCTCAAGGGCAACCTGGCCCAGGAGGGGGCGGTGGCCAAGATCAGCGGGGTCAAGAAGCCTGTTCTCACGGGCCCGGCCCGGGTGTTTGAGAGCGAAGAGAGCTGTCTCGAAGCGATTCTGGCCGGTCGGATCCAGGCGAATGACGTGGTGGTGATCCGCAACGAAGGACCCGTGGGCGGGCCGGGGATGCGAGAGATGTTGGCGCCCACGTCCGCGATCGTCGGGCAGGGGTTGGGGGAATCGGTGGCGCTGATCACCGATGGACGCTTCTCCGGGGGCACCTACGGCCTGGTGGTGGGCCACGTGGCGCCGGAAGCCGCCGTCGGCGGCACCATCGCCCTTGTGCAGGACGGTGACAGCATCACGGTGGACGCGGAGCGGCTCCTGCTCCAGTTGAACGTGGAGGAGGAGGAGCTGGCCCGACGCCGCGCCGTCTGGACCCCGCCCGCGCCGCGCTACCGAACGGGCGTGCTGGGCAAGTTCGCCCGTCTGGTCAGCTCCAGCAGTCAGGGGGCGGTCACCGACCAGCCCAAGTCCTGAGCGGCGATGGCGCCACCGCGCGACCTGCGGGCCACCTGTTCTCAGATCGGTCTCAGAACCATCTCAGAACGGAGCCAGCAGGGCCCGCAGGCGCCGCGCCAGAGCTTCCAGCGGGGTCCCGTCCTGCGGACACGGGCAGCGCTCCCCCGAGACCGTCATCCACAGGGGATGGCTGCCATGCCACAGCATGGGCCGCTGGTCGTCCTCGCGCCAGGCCAGGGTGAGATGGAGGTCTTCACCGCTGCGGAAGATCTCCAACTCCAAATCCTGATCCAGCAGGCGCTCCCCCTCGGCGGAGCGCGCTTCCAGCCTCAAGGTGCAGTCGTCCTCGTCGGCGCATGAAACAAGCACGACGCCATGTCGCAAGGGTTTGCGGCAGAGGTCGGCGGCGGCAGCCACCAGACGGCTCAGGTCGGTGTTGCAGGCTTCAGGCCAAGGCATGGATCCCATGGAGTTCCAGATGGATCGGCCCCGCCCGAAAACCGGGATTGGGGCCCCCGTCATCACTGAAGCGGGAGTGGAGGACTTGCAGCCGGGTGATCCGGCTGGTGTCCAAGCGCAGAGGCAAGCCCAGCGGAAGGCGATCCAGGGGTTGGGCCCGCAAGGAAGGGATGAGTTCAGCGAAAGGGATGGGCACCCGGCTCACCCCATCCGCCTCCGTGCTGAATTCCTTCACCCAGCGCAAGCCTCCGGGGATCCACTCCGTGAGCCCCGCCACGCCATCGGCACAGGCGACAGCGAGCTTGAAGCGGCGGCCCTCTCCCCGCAGAACGAGCTCCAGACCGCGAGCGGCGGAGAGATCCAGCGGGGGGGAAAACAGGGGGGAGCGCATCGAAATGAAGCCGCCCCCCTCCGCCACGACAACCCCGTCAAAGCGGAGGCCCTCCGGGCCCACGGAACACTGACCACTGCTGCGTCCTCCCATCACGGTGTCGTTCAAGGCTTGCCAGCCCGCGAACCCCTCTCCCTCCAGCAGAACGGCGCTGGAACGAGAAGGGGACGAGGGAGTGGAGGAACCGTCCATGGGAGAGGTTGCCCCGGAAGGGGACGCGGTGCTGCGTCTCAGTCTGACGGGAGAACGCCGGCCTGGTGAAGCCAGGCCGACCTGGCCTCACCGAGCCCATCTGGTCGAGGGGCGAGCGACGGGTCAGGCGTCGACATGCTCGGGGAGGCCAGCCGCCGCCTCGGCATCCGCAAGGATCAAGACCTCGCTCTGGGGTCGCACCAGGCGCGCGGGCGTGCGCTCCCAAGACTCCTGCGCGTCGAGCAAGCGGCCGAGGGCCTGCCGCTTGCCGGCACCGCTGACGAGAAACATCACCTTGCGGGCCGCGCAAAGCACCGGCGCGGTGAGCGTGATGCGTGGCAAGCCTTTGCCTTCCCCCGTGGTGACCCAACGATCCCGCACCAGCGGCGCGGAGGTTCCCGGAAAGAGGGAGGCCGTGTGCCCATCCTCTCCCAGGCCAAGCAACACCAGGTCGAGCGTGGGCGGTTCTCCGCCGCAGAGCTGAACCAGCAAGGAGCTGTAACGCTCGGCGCCAAGCTCAGGGCTGGCCAGCTCTGTTGGTACCGGATGGAAGCAGGCCTGTGCACCGGGACCGCGGGCGAGAAGGGATTCCCGCAGAAGACGCGCATTGCTGGAAGGATCCTCGGCACCCACCCAGCGCTCGTCTCCCAGAAACACATCGACCCGCTCCCAGGGCAGGTGCTCCTCCGCCAGATGGGCATAAGCCTCCCGGGGGGTGGTGCCCCCCGCCAGAGCCAGCTGGGCGCGGTCGCGTTCAGCGAGCGCCAGATCCAGGCTGAGAGCCACCTCTTCGGCGGCATGGCGGGCCAGGGCTTCCGCCCCTGATGCGACGATCAAGCGGTACTGCGTCATGACAACCACTCGGTGTGGAAGGTCCCAGAGCGATCCGTGCGCTCGTAGGTGTGGGACCCGAAGCAGTCGCGCATCGCTTGAACCAGATTCTGAGGCAGGCGACCCGTGCGGTAGCTGTCGATGTAATCGAGCGTGCTGCTCAGGCAGGGGAGGGGAATGCCAGCGAGTGCTCCACCGGCCACAACCTGGCGAAGCCCCGGCAGGCGACGGTTGACCTGCTCGGCGAACCAGGGGTCGAGCAACAGATTGGGCAGGGCGGGATTGGCGGAATAGGCGTTCTGGATCCGCTGCAGAAGCCGGGCGCGAATGATGCAGCCACCTTTCCAGATCTGACCGATGGCACTGAGATCAAGGTTGTAGTCATGCAAGGCGGATGCTTCCCGCAGCAGGGCCATGCCTTGGGCGTAGCTGGCCATGCAGGCCAGGATGCAGGCGTCCTGGAGCAGGGGCAGTCCCTCGGCGGGGTCGCCGAGAGGGAAGGGCGCTGGCGGAGGAGGGGGCAGGAGGGCCTCCGCGGCCAGCCTCTCACTGCGCAATGAGCTCAGCACCCGCGCATTCAGGGCGGCGTAGATCGTTGGCACGGGTACGCCCATCTCCAGTGCGCTGATCACCGTCCAAAGTCCCGTGCCCTTCTGTCCGGCCGCATCCACGATGACCTCCACCAAATCGCCCCCCGTCTCGGGGTCCTTCGTGCGCAGACAGACCTCGGTGATCTCCACGAGGAAGGAGGCCAATTCCTCGGTCTGGTTCCAGGCAGCCAATACGTCGGCCATGCCATCCCCGTTCATCCCCGCCTGACGTTTCATCAGGTCGTACGCCTCGGCGAGGATCTGTTCAATTCCGTATTCAATGCCGTTATGAACGGTTTTGACGAAATGACCGGCGCCCCCAGGGCCGATGTAGGTCACACAGGGACCGTCGTCAACCTGAGCAGCCATCTTGCGAACCATGCTCTCGATGGCCTTGTAGGCACTGAGCGTTCCACCGGGCATCATGCTTGGCCCTTCCAGAGCCCCCTTGGCCCCTCCGGACACGCCCATGCCGATGAACCCGAAGCTGCGGCTTTCCAGCTCCTTCACACGGCGTTCGGTATCGGTGTAAAGAGAATTTCCACCGTCGATGAGCAGGTCCCCGTCCTCCAGGAGGGGAGCCAGAGTTTGGATCATGTCGTCCACCGGCTGACCAGCCTTGACCATCAGCAGGATGCGTCGGGGCCTCTCCAGCAAGCTCACCAACTCCTCAAGGGTGCGTGCGCCCACGATGTCTTTCCCCGCACCGCGTCCAGCGAGGAATTCCTCCGTTTTCGCATAGGTGCGGTTGAAGACAGCACTGGAAAAACCGTTGCGCTCGGCATTGAGCACCAGGTTTTCACCCATCACGCCGAGACCAACGAGACCAAAATGGGCCTTGCTCATAAAACGATCGGGGTTTGGGATTCCCACCAGTCTGGCCAGTCGCCCTGCCCCAGGTCAGCCTGTGGAGCGTCTCATGTCAGGGAGTGAACGTCTGGAGTGAAGCGCAAGGAGAGGAATGCTGACAAAAACAACCCTCGCCCGCAAACGCGGACGAGGGTTGGCCATCACTTTCCTCAGAGCGACACGCGGGCGCTGAGCTCAGATGACTGTACCGTCTGCAATCGTGCCGTTTTTGACCACAACAACGATGCCATTACGAATGTAAAAGTTTAACTCAGGCCGATCGGCCTCCTCAACATGATCTTTGTTGACAATCGTTACATTGCGGCCGATCCTGACATTCTTGTCGAGAATCGCACGACGCACGGTTGTTCCCTGGCCAACGCCAATGGGGATTCCACCTCGCTCCCGCAACAGCAGTCGCTCCTGGGAGGATTCAAAATAATCAGCGCCCATCACCAAGGTGTCCTGCAAGACAACCTCGTCCTCCACGCGCGTGCGAACGCCGAGAACGCAATGGTGAATGCTGCAGGCTTTCAACAAGGAACCCTCACCGACGATGGATGCTGTGACTTGGGCATCCTGTAGCTTGCTGGGGGGCAAGTAACGAGGCCGGGTATAGATGGGAAACTTTTCATCATAGAACGAAAAAGCCGGATTCGGCTGATCCGTCAACGCCAAGTTGGCCTCGTAGAAAGCACCGATTGTTCCGATGTCCTCCCAATAGTCGTCAAAGAGAAAACTCTGCAGGCGATCGCCTCGGGCCAAGGAGTTCGGAATAATCTCTTTGCCAAAATCAGTAGCCTGAGGATTGGCCGTCAGCAGGTCGAAGAGGGTTTCTCGGCTGAAAACATAAATTCCCATTGAGGCCAAATAGGGGCGCTTTTCCGCCTCCTCCGCAGACAACCCCAGCAGGCCGGTATCCACCCTCATCGACTCCAGAGCCGCACCTTTTGGCTTTTCTTTAAACTCAAGAATGCGACCATCACCAGAGGTTCGCATCAGACCAAACCCCTCAGCCTGCGCGGCATCGACGGGCAATGCCCCTACGGAAAGCTGGGCCCCCGTGTCAATGTGATGTTGGACAAACTTGCCGTAATCCATCCGATAGAGCTGGTCACCGGACAGGATCAGGTAATAATCGACATCCCACTCCTGGAAGAGCCACTGATATTTTCGTACAGCATCGGCGGTTCCCTCAAACCAACTTGGACTGTCGGGGGTTTGCTGGGCAGCAAGGACTTCAACGAATCCCTGACCAAACCCAGCTGACAAGTTATAGCTCATTGTCAGGTGCCGATTCAGGGAGGCACTATTAAATTGGGTCAACACATAAATCTTGTTGATCTCCGAATTGATACAATTTGAGATAGGAATATCAATCAAACGATATTTCCCAGCCAAAGGAACAGCCGGCTTGGCTCTCATTTTGGTCAGGGGATAGAGGCGAGTGCCGGCACCTCCTCCAAGAATGATGGCCAGAACGCTTTTCATGTTCGCCAAACTTCCTTCATGGCTTGCTGACCGTAACTGAGCACCCCTCACAGACGGGAGTAACGGCGACACTTCGATGCACTTCCGCAGAATCGGCAAGGGGGGGTGCCATCAGTCCTCGTCCTGGGGGTGACCCAGAGCAAACAACTCTTCCAGGATCCGCATGGCAGCAAGCCGCTGGCTGCGAGGTTGGGGTGAGCGCAGGTGTGTAACTGGTCCATGCAGGATTTTGTTGACAATGCCTTTGGTGAGCGCCTCTACAACCTTCCGCTCGCGGGATGAGAGATCAGGGCCCATTCGCGACAGGGCCTTCTGAAGCTCCTGTTCACGGATCTCCTCCAACTGGAGTCGGAGACGATTGACGAGGGGGACCGCTTCCAGTCCATCCCACCATTCTAAAAAAAGACGAGATTCTTCCTGAAGCAGGGCTTCAGCCTCGGCTGCGATTTCTTTGCGTGCCTCCTGATTGCGGGCGACCACCTCCTGCAGGTCATCCACATCAAAGCGCGCCACACCGGGGAGCTCCGCCACATCGCCGCTGATGTTCCGAGGGACCCCGATATCAATCAACATCAACGCGGAGCGTCGGTTGAGCTTCTCCAGTCGCTCACGGGTGATCATCGGCTCCTCAGCAGCGGTGCTGGTGAACACCAAGGAGCAGGTGCTGAGGCAATGATCGAGATCGTCCAAAGGACGACATTGCACTGGCAGATCGGGGAAATCCGTGGCCAACGCCTCGGCACGTGCCAGGGTGCGATTCAACAGCACGGCGCCTGGGCATCCCTTGGACCGAAGATGCTGAAGCAGGAGGCGGGCCATGCGCCCGGCACCGACCACGGCCACCTGTTCCTGATCCAAGGGCACCAGCTCCTCCAAACCACGGGCTTGACCCACTTTCAATTGCGCCAATTCCACAGCCGCGGAACTGATCGAGACCGCGCCCGTGCCCAGATTGGTCTCCGAGCGAACGCGCTTGCCGGTGCTGACAGCTTGGTTGAGCAGACGATTGAGGATCGGGCCGACGGAGCGATACTCCTGACCCAGTCGCACCATCTTCTTCACCTGGGAGAGGATCTGGCCTTCTCCGAGCACCAGACTGTCCAGCCCGGCGGCAACCCGTAAGAGATGGGCGACCGCGTCAGCATGGTGATACGTGAAGAGATGGGGCGTGAGATCCGCGAGGTCCAGGCCGGACATCTGGCTGAGGAAGGCACCCACCGCATCAATGCCCTGTTCGGGATGGCGAAGCAGGGCATAGATTTCAAGGCGGTTGCAGGTGCTGAGGATGGAAGCCTCCAGCACCTGCTCATCAGCCCTGAGCTGCTGCAGAGACGCCTCCATGGCTTGCTCGGAGATGCTCAGCCGCTCCCGTACTTCAACGGGAGCCGTCCGGTGGCTGAGGCCGACAACGGCGATATGCATGGAGCAGGGCTGAGAACGACGAACGTGAACGACCAGGCTCAGGACAGAGCCACGCGCTTCGCCCCAGGCTTGATGTGCACAGTATCAATGAAACGGGCACTGCTATCCAGGGAGGAGATGATCAGGCTGCTGGTGCGGGTGCAATCGGGCTCGAATTTGACACCCTTGAAGAGCAGGCCGTCGGTGATGCCGGAGGCGGCGAAGACCACATGCTGTCCACCGGCGAGTTCCGAAGCCTCATACACACGATCGGGGTCCGTGATCCCCATCTCCTCGAGGCGCTTGAGGTTGCCTTCCCGGGTCAGGCCTTCCCACTCCTTGGTTTGGGCGACGGCCGGGTCATAAACGAGCTGGCCCTGGAAGTGGCCACCGAGGCAGCGCATGGCCGCGGCGGAGATGACGCCTTCAGGAGCCGCACCGATGCCCATCAGGGCATGGGTGCCCGTGCCGTCGAAACCGCAGGCAATCGCCGCGCTCACATCGCCGTCGCTGATGGGCTTGACGCGGGCACCCGCGGCACGGATCTCGGCGATCAGACCCTTGTGGCGGGCGCGATCCATGCAGACGATGACGAGTTCATCCAAACCAAGACCAAGACAATCGGCGAGAATTTTCAGGTTTTCAGTCGCGGAATTGCGAATATCCACCTTCCCTTTGGCCGCGGGCGGCGCGGCCAGTTTGTTCATGTAAAAGTCAGGAGCATTGAAGAGACCGCCACGCTCGCTGGCCGCCAGAACGGCCATGGAACCGTCCTGGGCGTTGGCACAGAGATTGGTGCCTTCGCAGGGGTCTACCGCGAAATCAACCCCGGGACCGACGCCGCTGCCGACTTCCTCACCGATGTAAAGCATCGGAGCCTCATCCCGCTCCCCCTCACCGATGACGATCCGACCCTGCATGGCAATCTGCCCCATGCGTTGGCGCATGGCCTCGACGGCTGCCTGGTCTGCCTCATTTTTTTTACCGTGGCCGGTGAGCTTGGCCGAGGCGATGGCGGCCTGCTCAACGACTTCAAGCAGTTCCTGGATGATGGTGCGATCCACGGGAAGCGGGCAAGGGAAAGGGCCTCAGGAAGGACGGGCAATGGGTGGAGGCTCTTGCTAGAGCTGTCTCGCCGAAGCCTGAAAAGAGACCGAAAGCGGGTCTCTCACCTTGAAGCGGCGCCATCGTATCAGCGCTTGCGACCCCGGCCCCCTGGAGGGGCGCCGGGCCGAGCCCTCAGCGACCGAGGGGACTGGGTGCTCAGGTGTGACTAAAATCCCAGGGCCGTCGCCCCATGAGACCCATGAGCACAAAACCCCTCGTGGTCGCACCATCGATCCTTTCCGCGGATTTTTCCAGACTTGGGGACGATGTTCGCGCCGTGGATCAGGCCGGGGCTGACTGGATTCACGTGGATGTGATGGATGGTCGCTTCGTGCCCAACATCACGATCGGTCCTCTGATCGTAGAAGCCCTGAGACCAGTCACCACCAAGCCCCTCGATGTCCACCTGATGATTGTTGAACCGGAAAAGTATGTTCCGGAGTTTGCCAAAGCAGGCGCCGACATCATCAGCGTACAAGTTGAAGCCTGTCCTCATCTTCATCGCAATCTCGGCCAGATCAAGGAGCTTGGGAAGAAGGCCGGAGCGGTGCTCAACCCCGGCACGCCGATCGACACTTTGGAGTATTGCCTAGAACTGTGTGACCTGGTTCTGATTATGAGCGTCAATCCGGGATTTGGCGGGCAAAGTTTTATCGAAAACCAGGTGCAGAAGATCCGAGACCTGCGGCGTCTTTGTGACCAGAAAGGCTTGGACCCATGGATCGAGGTCGACGGCGGCATCAAGCCAGCCAATGCGTGGAAAGTCATCGAAGCAGGCGCCAATGCCATCGTTTCTGGCTCAGGCGTCTTTGGCGCTGCCGACTACGCAGATGCCATTCGAGGGATTCGCGCCAGCCGCCGTCCTGAGCCCGCTCTGGTTTGAGCTCAACTTGAAAGGGAGGGCACCCTCAAGAGAGGGTGCCAAAAAACCATCCGTAACTATGGAGTCCAATTCCCAAGAGATTGACGCCGATATAGCAAACAGCGATTACCACTAATCCTGCGGCGGCCACAAAGGCGGGTTTGCGTCCCTGCCAACCTCTGACCAGCCGCGTATGCAGGTAGGCCGCGTAAACCAGCCAGGTGATGAAAGCCCAGGTCTCCTTGGGATCCCAACTCCACCAGGATCCCCACGCCTCGTTTGCCCAGACTGCTCCGCTGATCAGTCCCACCGTAAGCAGGAGAAATCCCACGGTGATGGTGCGGTAGCTCAGGCTGTCCAATTCCTCACTGGATCGGAAAGCCGTGCTGCGCAGCTGGGACGAGGGTGAACCAGAGGACAAGGCTTCCGCCTGCCGAAAGCTGCCTGCACCGATCGAACTGCTGCGCAATTCCAAGACTTCGGCACGATCCGTGAACAAGACGGCGACACTCAAGAGGGAGCCGACCAACAAGGCGGCGTAGCTCAGCATGATGACGCTGACATGCATCACCAACCAGCTGGATCGCAAAGCGGGAACGAGGGGGGAGGCTTCCTGAAGGCGATCAGGCAGGGCGAAACTGGCAAACGCCACGCAACCCAAAGCCATCGGTGTTGCTGCCGCGGGCACCAAGGCATTGGGCCAAGACCGCTCCACCAGGAGCTGTGTCAAGGTGCATCCCCAGGCCAGGAAGCAGAGTGATTCATAAAGATTGCTAATCGGGAAATGCCCGGAATCCCACCAACGCAAGACCAATTGTGCCGTGAGGCAGAGATTGGCACAGGCGACAAGCACGCGGACGAGGGAGCTGGAGCGACCCGCGCTCAGGGACCAGAAGGCGATGGGGAGCGCCAGGAGCAGCAGGGCGAAGGCGGTGAGCCCAAGGCCAAGGACAGGATCGGCCGCCAGATCGGGCACGGACACGACAACCAAGAGAAGACTCCCCCAGTTTGCCGCCTCAAGGTGGGAGCCCGCTGGCGATCAGCGACTGGACTGGCGCAAGAGGTAGAGCCCAGCACCCAGGCCGATGAACACTGGCAGCCAGGCGGAGAAAAATGGGGACAAGGAGCCGGTGATGCCAAGCGAACTGAAGATGAACGACATCAAGTAATAAGAAAAGATCAGCAAAACACTGATGCCGAATCCTTGAGACCTGCTGGTGCGTGCATGGGGACGGACTCCGAGGCTGCTGCCGATGAGACCAAAAACAAAGCAGATGGCTGGAAAGGCAAACTTCTCCTGAATACGGACGCGAATGCGGCGAGCCTCTTTCTGATTGTTGGCCTGAAGCAGCAAGCGTTCTGCACGCAAGGCTTGTCCGACGGTCATCGTCGCGGGATCAGTGGGTAACTTGGCGACGTCGAGGAGGTCTCTGGTCAATGGGTAGAAGTAGCGGTCGAAGACGGCTGAGGTGGTGGCACCCGTCTTTTCATCGAGGCTGACAATGCGACCATCGAAAAATTCCCACATGGACTGTTGCTCATTCCATTTGCCTCGTTTTGCCATCAACATCTGACGCTGGCCCATACGTGAGAAATCCAAAAGGGTGACGTCCAACATTTCTCCGCGTCGGAACATCCGCGAATAAAAAAGATGCGTCAACGCCCTTCGACTCTCGCCTTCATCAGTTTCAAGACGTCCAAATCGAGAATAGATAATGTTGTCGCCACGTTCATTAGTCAAAGCCTTGCCCAAGGCTGTTTCGAGAGCCTGCGTCGCCATGAGATTCGTCCGTGGAACGATCAAATCATTGAAAGCAAACGTCAACAGACTCATCAACAATGAGAGCGCAAGTGCAGGAAGCACAATGCGCCATGTTCGGACACCAAGACTCCGCAGCGCGGTGAGTTCGCAGCTTCCCGAGAGTCGGCTATACGCCAGCAACGTGGCCATCAAGGTGGCCATCGGGAAGGCCAACACAAGAAAACCTGGCAGACGCAAAACAAGCACCTGCACCGCGGTGATCACAGGCAAGCCCGACTCAGCAATTCGCCGGACAAGCTCAAATACCACACCCACCGAAAGAGAAACGGCCGTGAAGGCGGCGATGCCGAACAGCAGAGGGCCCAGAAGCTCATTGAGCAGCCAGCGATCGAGAAGCGCGACCGACCACTTCTTCTGCAACAAAACGTAAGGACGAAGGCGTCGGAGGAAGGTGTTTACCCTGGAGAAGATCGGTTCGATAGATGGACACTTCATTACAACTTAAATGCCTCTCCTAAGTAATGACGACGCACCAAAGCATCCGCGGCCAGTTGCTCGGATGATCCGGAGGCCAGAATGCGACCATCCGTCATGATGTACGACCGGTCTGTGATCGCCAGCGTTTCACGCACGTTGTGATCGGTAATCAGAATTCCCATACCCCGAGATCGAAGGCCATGGATCAAATCTTGCAAGTCAGCGACGGCCAGCGGATCAACCCCAGCGAATGGTTCATCCAACAGCAAGTAGCGCGGTCCATTTTGTCCCACTGCCAATGCCCGTGCCACCTCTGTTCGACGACGCTCCCCCCCGGACAGTTGGAAGCCCTTGCGGGTCTGAAAGGCAACCAAATGGAACTCATTGATCAAAGACTCCAAACGTTGGCGCGCATCCTGTGGAGGAATCTGAGAAACCTCCAGAGCCAAGCGTAGATTGTCACGGACGGTGAGATTGCGGAAAACACTGGCTTCTTGAGGCAGGTAACCGATACCCAGTCGCGCTCGGACAGGCATTGGCATGGCCGAAACAGATTGACCATCGAGGTGGACATCACCTTGATCTGGTCTTAACAGCCCCGTGACCAGATTAAATGTGGTTGTTTTTCCAGCACCGTTGGGGCCGAGAAGACCGACGACCTCTCCAGGCTCCAAATGGAGACTCACGCCTTGCACCAAGGGCCGTCCCGAAAGCGAGATCGCCACACGATCCAGGGCCAAAGTCATGGATTCTGTGCACCCGCCGGAGAATTATTCTGCGGAATGGACAGACGCAGGCGACTCTTCACCTGTTGACCAGCGGCAGGTTGAGCGACGAGGCGCTCCTGATCCAGGTTGTAGATCAAGCGCTCAGCACGAATGCGCTGACCTTGGGCATCGATCACATCCACATCACCCGAGAGGACGAGTCGCCCCTCCTTGGTGAAATACTGTGCTTGGCGCGAGGTGGCCACCATCCCACGATCCGGATATGTGATTTTCACGTTGCCAGTGGCTGTGACAACACCGGTTTGATTATCCCCTTGCTGCATATCAGACTCGATCGTCACGAGCCCATCATTCGGAGCTGCTGTCGGTGGAGCAGACGACGGCGGTGGCGAAGACATGGGCGTGGACGCTGGCGTAGGGGTGACGAGGAGCGTCGTGGACAGGAACCAGAAACCCAGGGCAAGGAGCCTGACGTTCAACAGGCGCACGTGCCTCGGACCGGAGAAGGACTCCATCGGTTACTGAATCGTCAATAAAAGCACTTTAGACTTCGCTTGGCACCGATGGCTTCAATTGTGGCAGTGGTAGATCGTCCAGGATCTGACTGGCTTGTAATCGGGAAAGACGCTGACGCACGGTTGATTTCAACGCCTGCAAATCAAATCCCAAGAGCTGTGGGGGAGATTGATTGAGATGATTCAATCCCTCTGCCATCAACAGCAGAGAACCTCTCAGGTTGCCATTAAGAAGATGGTGCTCAGCAACAGCAACCTGGATGATTCCATGTAAAGCATGCCGTTCGTCTCCAGAAGCTTCGTGCCAAAGCTCCTCGAAACCATCATGGGCAGCATACCAGTCAAAGGTATTGAAGAGATGAGTTGCCTGAAGCAGGCGTTCATCGAATCCTTGTGATTGGAGAGGCGGCCCAGATGATGTCATCGTTTAACGGGCTTTTTCGCAGGAATCTTACGAAGACGAATATTTTCAGGAGTTACTTCAAGCATTTCATCGGAGCCGATATATTCCAGAGCGCGTTCGAGTGTCATGTGCACAGGAGCTTGCAGCGTGTCCAACTCTTCTGCGCCCGCTGAACGCATGTTGGTCAACTGTTTGGTCTTACAAATGTTGATTTCCAGATCCTGAGCGCGATTATTCTCTCCAATGATCATGCCCTTGTAGACCTTGGTTCCAGGGGAGATAAAGAATTGTCCGCGATCCTCAGCATTTTTCAGCGCATAGAAGGTCGCTACACCTTCTTCAAAGGCAATCAGGACTCCATTGCGTCTCACATCATAGTTACCCTGGATAGGTCGATAGTCCAAAAATGAATGGCTCATGATTCCTTCTCCACGGGTGGAGCGAATAAAATCACCCCTAAAGCCAATAAGGCCGCGTGAAGGCACGACAAACTCCAATTGTACGCGACCATCCGTGGCACTTTCCATATTCTTCATTTCTGCCTTCCGAGATCCAAGCTTCTCGATACAAACGCCCACATTGGCCTCTGGAACGTCGATCACCAACAATTCGTAAGGCTCGTGGGGAATGCCATCAATTTCGCGAAAAATCACTTGTGGCTGACTGACTTGAAACTCATAGCCTTCGCGACGCATGGTCTCAATGAGGATGCCGAGATGCAGTTCCCCTCGGCCACTCACCAACCAACGGTCGGGAGAATCCGTATCTTCCAAGCGAAGAGCCACGTTGGTGAGTAGCTCTCGCTGCAAACGATCACGAACTTGACGACTGGTGACAAATTTGCCCTCCTTGCCAGCGAAAGGAGAATCGTTCACAACAAATGTCATCTGTAAGGTTGGCTCATCAACCTTGATCAGCGGGAGGGCCTCTGGGTGGTCAGGACAGGCGACAGTCTCACCGATATTGACATCATCAAAACCAGCCAAAGCAATGATATCCCCTGCGGAAGCCTGGTCAACCTCAATTCTTCGCAAACCCTGGAATCCCAACAGCTTGGTGACTCGACCACGCTTGATGCTGCCATCATCGCGAATCAAGGCAACTGTCTGACCATTCTTTATGGTGCCATTGTGAACACGACCGATAATGATGCGACCCAAGAAGTCGTTGTAATCAAGGCTTGTAACTTGAAGCTGAAGGGGCTTTTCCGGATCGCCAACCGGTGGTGGGACATGTCTCAGGATGGCATCAAAGAGAGGCGCCATGGAATCACTCTCGGTAGCCATGTCCGGCTTGGCATACCCACCCATCCCACTACCAAAAAGATAGGGGAAATCACACTGATCGTCATCGGCGCCAAGCTCCAGGAAAAGGTCTAACACCTTGTCAAGAGCCTGCTCCGGCTCAACGCGGGCGCGATCAATTTTGTTGACAAAGACAATAGGTCGCAGTCCCTTTTCCAAGGCCTTCTTTAAGACAAATCTTGTCTGGGGCATTGGCCCCTCATTGGCATCAACGATCAAGAGACAGCCATCGACCATGCCGAGGACACGCTCTACCTCCCCACCAAAATCAGCGTGACCAGGAGTATCAACGATATTGATCCGAACACCATGATAATCAACGGCTGTATTCTTTGAAAGAATAGTGATACCACGCTCACGCTCTAAGTCATTAGAGTCAAGAATGCAAACGGGAATTTCCTCTCCTTCACGAAACACCCCTGACTGGGTCAGCAAAGCATCAACCAGGGTTGTCTTGCCATGGTCCACGTGAGCAATTATGGCGATATTTCGGATTTGAATTCCTTTCATTTGGTTGTCAGACAGGGGAGTGAGTGTAGGGGAGAGGATAGAAGCTGGTCGCGCCACCAGCAGAAGTGGTAAGGAGGTTGAGAGCAGGGGTAGAGGGGTTGAGGGGTTGAGGCTTCTCTGAGGCGGCTGGTAAGCAGCGACGCATGCGCAGGAGACTGTTCATCCTACTCCTTAGCGGTCTCAATGGTCTCAGGACTTGGAAGCGTGCTGCAGGCGTTGCGCGGGTTCAAAAAGACGCAGCGCTTCGACAGAGCCCTCATACCGCCAGTGCCAAGGTTCGAAGTTCACCCCCTGGGGGTTGTCCGGAGGGAAGGACAGGGCGAACTGATAACGAGCAGCATTTTTGAGAAGCCAGCGATAAGTTGGAGAGTCAGCGAACGTTGGAGATAGGTTGCTCTGAGGACGGCTGGGATCGCCCACATCGATCGCGTAGCCCGTACTGTGCTCGGAGAACCCGGGCGGGGCACTAACTTTTGCCCGATCACTGGCGCGCTGGTTCCTTTCGGCCTTGATGTCAAAAAAGAGCTGTTCCTGGTCGGCGACGGAGCGGAAGGCGCTCAGGACAACAAAGGGAACGCCATCCGAGGCCGCCGCTTGCTGCATGGCGAGCAGGCTGGAGGCGGCGTCGCGATGCAGGCGCACGCCAGGAGCGATGGAAACCAACCGCGAAGCCTTGGCTTCTGGATAAGGAAAATGCCCCAGCAGACGTCCATCTCGGCTCCGCTGGCCCTGGAGGCTGGCCAAGGCGGGACCTTTGCTGGGGTTCATGAGAGAACGGGAGGCCAGCACGAGGCCGATACCGATCGCGAGGAGGAGAACAGACCTCAAGAGGATGGACCACAGGGTGCGTGGGGGCTGGTCACGCGTTCGCAGGGGAGTGGACCTCCGCGCCAAGGGTATGTCATCTGGCAGGGAGGACTTCCGGGAACCCTGTCCAGATCTCCTGGATTTCCGCAATCGTCTTCAGGGTGGAGGGCTAGGAAGCGTGGAGGAGACCAGTGCCAAACTCCAGGTGGAGGATAGGCGTTGGCTGATTTGACCTATCTTAAGACATAGAGTTGCAGTTCCCCCCATCACCCGCACTGAGGTGTTACGTTGCCAGTGCGTTCCTGACCAGATCGGTTTCGAAATGTTGCGAGTTGCTGTTGTCGGTGGCGGCCCCAGTGGGTCATGTGCTGCGGAGATTCTCGCAAAGGCCGGGATCCGCACCTGGCTGTTCGAGCGGAAACTGGATAACGCCAAGCCTTGTGGTGGCGCCATTCCTCTGTGCATGGTCAGCGAGTTTGACATCCCAGAGGAGATTATTGATCGAAAAGTGCGAAATATGAAGATGATTTCCCCTTCCAATCGCGAGGTTGATATTCACCTTGAGAATAAGAACGAATATATTGGCATGTGCCGTCGTGAAGTTCTGGATGCTTTTTTGCGGAATCGCGCGGCAAGCCTTGGTGCAACTCTGATCAATGGACTGGTTCAAAATATTGATACGGGTGTGGATCGTCAGGGTCCTTACACGATCCATTACTCGGATTACAGCAGCGGCAGTCTCACAGGTGAGCGAAGGTCCTTAGAAGTGGATCTAATTGTTGGCGCCGATGGTGCGAATAGTCGCGTTGCTAAAGCAATGGATGCTGGCGACTACAACATGGCCATCGCCTTTCAGGAGAGGATTCGACTCCCGCAACAGGAAATGTCGTACTACGAAGATCTGGCTGAAATGTACGTAGGTAGTGATGTTTCTCCTGATTTCTATGCCTGGGTCTTTCCAAAATACGATCATGTCGCTGTCGGAACTGGAACCATGCAGAATAATCAGTCCATGATTAAAGGGTTACAAAAAGCCATTCGCAGCCGTGCTAGCAAGCGACTCCTCCTCGGAGAAGTCATTAAGGTTGAAGCCCACCCTATCCCTGAACATCCACGTCCTCGACGTGTCGTCGGTCGCATGGCTCTTGTTGGCGATGCAGCGGGTTATGTCACCAAAAGCTCTGGCGAGGGCATTTATTTTGCGGCCAAAAGTGGTCGGATGTGTGCCGAACAGATCGTAGAGTCTAGCGAGGGAGGACAACGCCTGCCAACAGAAACAGATTTGAAGAAATATCTCAAAAAGTGGGATAAAGCCTATGGACCCACATATAAAGTGCTTGAAATTCTTCAAAATATCTTTTACAGTAATGACCCTGCTCGCGAAGCCTTTGTCGAGATGTGCAGCGATAAAGACGTTCAGCGGTTGACTTTCGATAGCTATTTATATAAGCGTGTCGTAACCATGAATCCCTGGCAGCAACTGAAACTGACGTTTAGAACACTTGCTTCCATTTTGAGAGGTCAGGCATTGGCACCCTCTAGTTATGAGCCGATCGACAGTGTCGTCCGAACAGCAGAAGAGACCGCCCTTCTGCTTGAGCAGAAGTCGCAGCAAGGAAAATTATCGAACAACAATCCGCCACAGACCGAGAGCGAAATCGTTTCAGAAGAGAAATCCAGGGTTCTCACCCGCACCTGAAGCCAATCCGTAGTCATCTGGTCTGAGTGGATGCTGGCAATCCTGCACGGGCTTCCTGATCGCAGAGAGATCCGATTTTGCCAGACTATCCATATTTCCAATGGTAAACCATTAATATATGCATTAGACATAACACCAGAATAAATATATGCCAACTCTTGCAACAAAGTTCGAGTTATTAAGATCAGTAGTTGCCGCAAGTCTAACTTCAATCACTTTTGTTTTTCGAAATCCGAAGCTTTCAGAGAAAAAGCAGCTGGGAGCAGGCAAAATTTTGTTGAATTGGCTGAAACCAAAGCGGCACCAGCCATGAAGCCACAAAGGTTTTTGCCCGCTTAGGCTCCCATACTGTGGGGGTGAATGGCGATTCTGACAACGGTTCAACGATCACGCGGAGAACCGGCGCAGCGATCAGGAGGTCAACGCGTGTTGGTAATGGGGATCAAGCCAACAACGTGGCAAAGTCTCACCAGACGGGAAGAAGAGCTCCTTTTTGGAAAATGTTTGAGCATCCTGGAGTTCCTCTCCTCCATGGAGGCGTGCCGTAAGGCTAGAAGCAAAAGGATCAAACAATTGCTTTAGATCAAGTACCTCGACAAGACTTGCATCGTCATCGTGATGAATCTTGAGAAACATGGCTCGTTCTGCGAAGGGCAATCCAAGTGTGACTCCGCCGGAGCCAGGATAAACGAGAACTTCACATATTGCTGTCCATGTATAAAGGAGATGGCAAGAGGAAAAACTAGACAGCAGCAAAGGCTTTATTGTTTATCGATGAGATGGTCCTTACTTTGCTTGAGCGCTTTCCAAATCTTCTTTATCTGAGCATAAGCCTCTTCTTGGCTGATCTTGCCATTGCCTTGCAAGCCCACAATCAAACCGACGCGTTCAGCAAAAGTTTCCAGATTCTGATGAAACAAAAGCCGTTCTGGAGTCCAATCCTCTCCGCGATAGCCTGAGCGAGCCTCCATCGGGGAACGCACCTCAGCACACGATGCATCATCAGGATCGTCACCGGTTGGCGTGATGTTGGAAAACATGCCCAATCTGACAAGAGTGTCAATGCTTTACGCTACTTCAAGTCTCAGGCACTCGACGATCAACTTCTGAACGACCATTCTGCAGTGACTTGAACTGTGCTTCGCCTCACTCCCGGTGCTCTCAATTCTCAACGCCTTGAGCAACGCCCAGGCACCTTGCCGAAGGATCTGTTGCTGTACGGAGGTCTTGCACCGACGCGAATCGACATCGTCCGTTTCGATGCAGGCAGAATAACTCACCATCCCCAGATTCAGATTTCAGGTCTGGAAAAACTCCGCAACCATCACAGTCTTTGGATCCGGATTCGTGGTCTTAAAGACAGGGCTTGTATTGAGAATCTCTTTGAGGCCCTTCAGATCCCGCGAGTGTTACAAGCTCCCCTTCTCGATGTGCCTCAGCGGCCTCAAGTCGACTGTTTGGATACTGCCGTTCTAGTGGTCGTTCATCGCTTGGGGTGGCCAACAACACCGGGACACTTAAGCAGCGATCAGGTTGGTTTGCTGTTGTTACCTGGCCTGCTGATCAGTGTCGAGGAAAGTTCTGATGATCTCGCATTTCCCGAGCTGACAGAGTGGCTACTCTCAGGACAGTCAACGATTGAGGACACTGATCTCGATGATATTCTTCACTTTTTGATAGATGACATCCTTGATGATATCTTCCCGATTCTAGAAAGGATTTCTCATCATATTGACATTCTGGAAGAGGCCGTCTTGCGGCGACCTAAACCAAAGCTTCTCACTCATACATTTCGCTATCGTGGCAATCTGCGTACGATCAGGAGTCAAGTCTGGCCCCTGCGTCACCAGATTCAAATTCTTCTCCGCGAGCACCAAACATTGCTTGGAGATGAAGCACTGGTCGGCTTTCAAGAAATGGGTGAACTTGTACAACTCCTCTACGAAAATTGTGAGATGCTCCGCAATCAATGTGACGCAATAACCCAAGCCTACAGTGTGGGGATCAGCAATCGGATGAACCAGGTGATGAAAACACTAACAATTCTGACGAGCATTTTTGCTCCCCTGACTTTTATTGCAGGCATCTATGGCATGAATTTTGAGTTCATGCCAGAGCTGAAAATGAGGTATGGATACTTTATTGTTCTTTTTCTTATGGCGGTAATTGCAGTGATTCAGTCGATTTGGCTTTGGAAACGCGGCTGGTTTCAAGATTGGACGGCACAACGATGAGGCAAGGCAAACCGAAACTTGTCCAAGTCTTAATCTGCTCATAACGACTCAGGGTGCTTGGCCGTCTTATTCAAATAATGCACCTCAAGACGTTTTTCCATGACCTTCCAGCCGAAGGTTGTCAGCTTTGGACTCGTGGCCAGTCTGATCGCAGGCCCCGCTGTCATGGCTCAACAAACCATCAGCGGTGCAGGCGCCACCTTTCCCGCTCCTTTTTATCAAGCGTCTTTCTCCAGATTGGCTTCCCAGGGAGTCAAGGTGAATTACCAGTCCGTGGGGTCCGGGGCGGGGGTGCGTCAGTTTGTGGCCGGAACGGTTGATTTTGGTGCCACGGATGAGCCCATCAAACCCGCTGAAGTCGCGAAGGTCTCCAGGGGGGTGATCCAGATTCCGATTGTTGGAGGCACCATTGCAATCGCCTACAACAAATCTGACTGCCCGAACCTAAAGCTGACGCAGAAGCAGGTTGCAGATGTGTTTCTTGGCGAAATTACAAATTGGGAACAATTGAAGTGTGGCAAGGGTCCATTGAAGGTCGCCCATCGCTCTGATGGCTCCGGTACAACATTTGCCTTCACTAATTCACTCTCTAGTTTTTCTCCAGAGTGGAAAAGCAAAGTCGGAGAAGGAAAGAGTGTCAACTGGCCGGTGGGAATTGGAGGAAAAGGGAATGAGGGAGTTGCAGGGATTTTGACGAATACACCCGGATCTATTGGATACGTCAATCAGGCGTTTGTCAAAGGGCCCCTAAAGGCCGCAGCGATTCAGAACAGGGCTGGAAAATTCGTGAAGCCTGGACTTAGAGGAGGCACCGCAGCACTTAATAATATCTCGCTGGACAGCAATCTCGCCGGGGAGAATCCCAATCCCGCAGGAGCCGATAGTTATCCTATTGCCACCCTGACCTGGATTCTTGCCTATCGCAATGGTAATGGCCAAAAAGCGGATGAGATCCGTAAGGCGATCAATTTCCTCTTGGGACCGGCACAAAACAACGCCGATGAACTTGGTTATGTGCCCTTGCAGGGGACCATCCTGAACAAGGCCAAACGGGCTGTTGCGAAGATCGGCAACTGATTCTCCCTCAACCGCGCTGCCGGATCACATCGGCGGCGCGTAGATCTCTCTTAACCTTGTGATCAATAGATCTTCACTCCCACACAGTTATCTGCCCTTAGATTACTCACCACTGACGACAACCCTCATGGGAAACGTGATTGTTCGTGAAGCCAGTAGCAGTGACGGAGTTCGGCGTCTTTTGGAGAGTTGCTATCAACGTACATCGTTGGTTCAGATGAATAGCGGTAGCACCATCCCTCTCCTCCGCCATCATCTGTGGTTGGTGGTTCGAGGCATGGTTAAATTAGGTTGTGTGACAGTAGATGGCGACGAATGTCTCCTCGGACTGGCAGGTCCAAATGAGCTTTTTGGCGACTCCCTAGCTGGCCCGGAAGCCTATGAAGCGAAGACGCTGGGACCTTGCGATCTTCTTTGTCTCAATCTAACAGACCTAGAACATGATCCATCCTTAACATCGGTTTTGGTGCAAGCGATCAGCTATCGCCAGCGGCAAAGTCAAACTCTTCTCGCGCTGATGGGATTGAAGCGAGTTGAAGACCGCGTGAGAGGCCTGCTGGAACTTTTGGCCGTGGAGTATGGAGTGCCCTGCGCCGCAGGACTCCGCTTGACACCGCGACTCACACATCAGGAGCTGGCCAGCGCTGTGGGTACAACGCGTGTCACGGTCACGCGAATCATCGGACAACTCAAGGACGCCGGCTGGTTGAGCCTGGACGCGCAACGATCGATCATTCTCTCCCCATTGCCCAGGCGGTGAAGACGGTATTCTGGGGCTTGCTGACTGAGGATGATCCCCTCAGGCAAGAAGAGGGCATGACTCCAAGGCTGCTGGTCGTTGAAGATGACGACACCATTCGAGAAACCATTCGCGATGCATTGATCATTGAAGGCTTTGAAGTGTCGGCATGCGCGGATGGCCGTGTCGCCCTGGAAATGCTCCAACAGCACAGAGACCTGCCCTACGCCCTCGTGGTCCTCGATCTGATGCTTCCGGGCCTTGGCGGTCTGGATGTCTGTCGTCAACTGAGGGCGGCTGGGGATCAGACGCCAATCCTTGTGGTGAGCGCACGTGACCATGAGACTGACCGCGTTCTCGGGTTGGAGGTTGGAGCGGACGACTATCTGGTGAAGCCCTTTGGAATGCGGGAGCTTGTGGCACGTGCCCGGGCCTTGATGCGGCGCAGCGGAACGAAATCAACGAAAAGCCAGATCCTCAGCCATGAGAACCTGCGCCTTTATCCAGAGGAATGTCGCGTCACCCGTGATGGCAAAGATGTCAATCTATCGCCAAAAGAATATCGCCTTCTCGAACTATTCATGCAACATCCGCGCCGGGTCTGGAGCCGAGATAAGTTATTGGAGCAAATCTGGGGTCACGATTACTTTGGTGATAGCAAAACCGTTGATGTGCATATTCGCTGGCTCCGGGAGAAACTCGAAGTCAACCCCTCAGATCCTGTGCATCTGCAGACAGTGCGCGGCTTTGGCTATCGTTTTGGTTAAGCTCTGATGTTGCCCTACGGGCTTCTACTCGCCCTGTTCTTCACGCTGGGCTTGATGCTGGGTGTTCATTTCACCCGAACTCAGAAACCCAGAGCTGAGCCTCGCGAACCCAGTCGGGAACAATTGTTGTCGTGGCTTGACCAGGCCCCTCAAGGGTGGCTGATCGTGGATGCCTCCAACCGCGTGTGCTTCCTCAATGGACGTGCCCAGCGACTTCTGTTGATGCCAACAACGCCGAACCCAGGCCTTCGCGTTCAAGACCTCCCGGGGTTCCATAGCTTGGCTGAACTGCTGGACGATGTTCGGCTACAGCGTCAAGCCAAACGCCTGGAGTGGAGCCATAAAGGACATGAGCTGGAGGTTTTTGCTTTCCCAGAGCAAGCAAACTGGCTGGCGATTCTATTGCAAAGTCGACGATCGCTGGAAGCCCAACTCAACCAGCAGGAGCGTTGGGTGAGCGATGTGGCTCATGAACTCAAAACCCCGCTAACAGCCCTCTTGCTAGTTGGCGATAGTCTCGCTGGGACCGTTTCTGATCACAATGCTGTTCTGGTTGAACGTCTTTTGAAGGAATTGCGACGAATGCAAGATCTTGTCGCTGACTTACTTGAGCTTTCGAGATTGGAAAATGTCCTGCCAGGAAAAGGCATTTCTCAAGAGATCATTGCCTTGCCCGATCTTGTCGCAGACGCTTGGCAAGGAATCAAACCGATGGCGGATGAAAAAGACGTCACCTTCCTGCTGGCAGGAGACGACCTCAATCCCTATGGATTGGTTGTTCAGGGTGACCGGAGACGCTTGCACCGGGCTTTGCTCAATCTATTTGATAATGCAGTTCGACATAGTCCTCACGCAGGCACTATCTTCACAGCGCTGCACGCCAGTAGTGATTGGGTTCGAATTGAGATCCAAGATCAAGGGCCTGGTTTATCTGAGGAGGATCTTCAACACATGTTTGAACGCTTTTATCGCGGCGACGCCTCTCGCGTTCGCCACCATCGTGGAGCCAGTGGATTGGGCCTGGCTATCGTTCACCAGA
Organism: uncultured Cyanobium sp.; assembly: GCA_964455575.1. Classification (GTDB taxonomy): domain Bacteria; phylum Cyanobacteriota; class Cyanobacteriia; order PCC-6307; family Cyanobiaceae; genus Cyanobium. The sequence continues at coordinate 28,852 of CAYVWU010000001.1, forward strand.
TCGTCTTGACCCACGGCGGCTGGATCCTGGGGGACAATGCCCCCTCTGGAGGCGCCCGGTTCGAGTTGCGGCTGCCCCGGTACAGGGATGGCCACACCCAAACGGCTTGATCCTCCCCATCGACGACCACCTGCACAGAATTGGCCGAAGGCCTGTTTTAACCACGGGACTCCGCTATGGGGGACGCCTGCAGGAGATACAGATGATCATCCTGCAACCAAAGCAAAAAGATCTTGTCCGCCAGGATCAATATCTGTCCATGACGGATCGGCAGCTCGGCGGCTCGCACGTTCCGCCAAGACGCGCGGCGCACCTCCACCGATGCACTTGGACCGCCCGAACCGCTGAGCGTCGGCAGCCTCCTCTGAGGGGAAGCCTCTGACCAAAGGGCTTGATAAGCCTGACCCAGACTGGAGTTCGGGTCCAAGCGGACGACCGCCTTGCCCTCGCCCGCAGCCCATCCCGTCGCTGCCGCACCCGCACCCCCCTTCTGTGCCTCCCGAGAGGAAACCTCCTGTGGATCGAGGGTTTGGAGCCGTTCCAGCGCTGCAGCCCATTCATTGGTGCTTGCCTTCAGAAGGGGGCGCTGCAAACGGGTGGTCGTTCGATCCTTGCGGCGATCCCCGTCCGTCCGCATCCGCTTTGGGTTGCCCCCGCTCGGGTCTTGCCCCTCTCTGGACGTCGCGGCGACTGCCGTCCCAGGAGCGCCCCTGGAAGAGAAACCTCTCGCTGACCCAGCGCTCGACCGTCCACTCTCCCGAGAGGGAACGGACGCGGCGGGAGAATCTCGAAGTGTTGGCGGTGGCAACATGGGGATGCGCGGAGCCACCACCTCCTTGGGAGGTTTTGCCTGCGCCGCCTGGTTGGAGAACTGCAGCAATTCAGGGGTGTTATCCCGACTCCGCAGCCGCTCCGGACGGCTGCGGCGCAGATCACGCAACTGCAGAAACGAGAAAACCAGTGCATGCAGGGAGAGCGCCACAACGCCCCCGATCCACAACGCCCTGACCTGGCCCGTGCTGTCCCCGTTCCTTCTGATCACGGCAGTTGCAGTTGAAGGGTCCACGGATCCCGCGCCGCGGTGGGTCGGAGGCGATTGAGCACCTGATGGACCACCCCCCAAGGAACGTCTCCCTCAGGCACCAGGCGCACCACAGTTGCGGGGTGGTCAACCGCGCGACGCAGGCGAAGACGGTCCAGCACCAACGGAAGGTCCTGGGGCTGGATCGGTTGATTCCAGAGGCGGAGATCGCCACGCGGGCTCAGATGAACCACCATCACACCCTGAACCGCCGGGCGCTGGGCCACGATTTGGCCCAGCAGAAGGGCCATCAGACCGACGCCACAGGCCATGGTGCTGAGTACGCCAAGCCCGATGGCGGTCAAGACAGGGGAGGGGGGCGCGAGGGCTGACAACCTTCGAGTCATGGCGCGAGAGGTTGGCTCCCGGGGGAGCGGCTCCCGGGGGGGAGTTCCAGGACGACGGCGCCTGGAGAGTGCGCCCTGAGCCAGCGCATCGATCGGCTGACCCGCGCGAACGACAGAGCATCGGAGGGCAAGTAATGAACCCGTTGCTGACGCGACCGACGTTGCAACAACCGTCCGAGATCCGTTGCGGACAGGAGGGCCCCATTGACCCGCCAATGGCCATGGGGTGATTCCACAAGCCACAGGGCGGCATCACCGTTGACGGGTGCCGGAGAGGACGAATGAAAGGGAGCAGGCGCTGGACGCTGGAGGGCAAGGGGAAGGACAGCCACGGTTCCGCTGACGACCAGCACGAGCATCAGCAGGGATTGAAAGGCCAGGTTCATCGCTGCAACGGGGGAAGCTCCCCCCGACGGAGATCCCTCTGCCACAGAGCCACTTGCCACTGGCGCAGGCCATTGTTCAAATGCCAAGTCACCGTTGCCACCAGGCTGACCACCAGACCCATGGCGGTGGAGAGGAGGATCTCTCCGAACCCTTGAACGTCACCACCGTCAGGAAGGAGCAAATGGGGTCCCATGGAGGACAACAGGCGACTCAAGCCGAGCACTGTGCCGATCAGGCCAAGGAGAGGGGCGATGACAATGGCGGCTTCCAAGAAAGATTGGGCAAACCGCATCTCCAGATCCCGTTCATCCATCCAGGCCATGGCAGGCTTCTCCCCCTGCTGCATCGCCTCGCCCCACTGATGGCGAAGGACACCTCTGCGTTTCCACCACAGCGCCCAGAACCGGATGCGCTCAAAACTGATCGTGAGAACAACAATGGAGAGAAGGATCAGCATCCAGCCAGCTGGCCCGCTCAGGGCACGGATCACTCGAAAAAAAGAAAGTCTTGCAAGTTTATGCGGGTCAGCCCCGCCGGCTTGTGGGCAGCGTGCTTGACAGGGCCGGGGGACCTGGCACTGATTATGGTGGGTGGAACAGGGTGGGTCCCCATGGGAGGCATCTTCAGCGACAACAGCCTGACCATTGGCAAAACTCCACTCGTGGCCCTTCACCGGGTGACTGAAGGCTGTGGGGCAAGGGTTCTGGCCAAGATCGAGGGCAGGAACCCCGCATACTCAGTCAAGTGCCGAATCGGCGCCGCGATGATCTGGCAGGCGGAAAAGGAGGGCTTGCTGGGTGCAGGCAAGGAATTGATCGAACCAACCAGCGGCAACACCGGGATTGCCCTGGCCTTTGTGGCGGCATCGCGCGGGTTGCCGCTGACGCTGACCATGCCCGAGACCATGAGTCTGGAGCGCCGCAAGCTGCTGACGGCCTACGGGGCCAACCTCGTCCTCACTGAGGGACGTTTCGGAATGAGCGGGGCGATCCAGGCCGCCCGCCATCTGGCCGAGGCGGAACCCGACCGTTATGTGATGTTGCAACAGTTCGTCAACCCCGCCAACCCCCAGATTCACCACGACACGACGGGTCCAGAGATCTGGAGCGACACCGAAGGGAAAGTGGATGTCTTCGTGGCTGGAGTGGGGACTGGAGGCACGCTGACTGGCGTGAGTCGCTACATCAAGCAAACCCTCGCCCAACCCCTTGTTTCCGTTGCCGTTGAGCCCTCAGCCAGCCCGGTGATCACCCAGACGCTCGCGGGTATTCCCTTGCAACCCGGTGCCCACAAAATTCAGGGCATCGGCGCAGGCTTTGTTCCCAAAAACCTTGATCTTTCCATGGTGGATCGGGTGGAACAAGTGAGCGACGACGAAGCGATCCAAATGGCGCGCCGGCTGATTCGTGAGGAGGGGATTTTGGCGGGGTTGTCCTGCGGGGCGGCCACCGTCGCGGCGATACGGTTAGCTTCTTCTCCAGAATTCGAGAACAAAACCGTAGTGGTCGTATTACCTGATTCCGGCGAGCGTTATCTGAGTTCCATTCTTTTTGAAGGCATCTTCAGTGAGAGTGGTTTAGCCCTGCAACGATGAGCAATCTCCGAAAAATCATGCAGAAGCTGGCACAACACCAGCCCGAGATCCACAAAACCTCCCAGCAAAAACCTGACCAACCAGGGGAGAGAACACGGGGGCACGTGGAGGCCTACCAACGACAGCTGGACGAATGCTCGCCAGCCATGCTGCAGTATGAACTGGTCTGGCTGGACGAGCGCATCGCCAGCCTGCAACTTTGCCTGAGTCAAGAGGAAATGCTCACCACGGCGGGGGGTCCTGCCCAAGTGGAGTTGTGGCTGGAGGAAACGCGACAATGCAGGCAGGTCCTTGAGCGAAGGATGACCCTTCGCGGAGTGTCCCCCGCCCTTCATCCCCAAGCTGTAGCGAGCTGCGAACATGCATGGGAGCTCCGCGAAGAAAGCATCAAAAAGCTGTGGGGTTGGTCTTGAATTCGCGCTGGCTTGCCCCGCCGCATGGTGTAAGCAATTCTGTAACAAAAAAGGACCGCTGGCTAGCGATCCTTTGATGAACAGAAAGTCGACTGAAAATTACAAGGCTGATTCTCCACGATCCCCCGTCCGGATGCGGATCGCATCCTCGACCGGGCAGATGAAGATTTTTCCATCGCCGATCTCCCCTGTGTGAGCCGCCGTGCTGATCGCCGTGATGGCGGCATCAAGCTTTTCATCAGGCACGATGACCATGAGCTTGAGCTTGGATAAAAAATCAACTTTGTACTCCGTGCCGCGGTAGCGCTCGATCTGACCCTTCTGCCGTCCGAATCCACGCGCATCCGTGACAGTCATGCCAACAACATCAATCGCAACCAATGCCTCTTTGACAGGATCCAGTTTGCCGGGACGGATCATCGCGGTGATCATTTTCATGTTGAGTTTCCGGGTGGTTGTCAATTGGTCATGGGATCGTACGCTTCCTCGCCGTGGGCTACGAAGTCGAGACCCCGTTCTTCTTCCTCAGGAGTCACGCGCAGAGGCATGAAGGCCCTGAGGAGGTAGAGAATCAAGGCTGTGGCGACAGCGACGAATCCGTAGCTGATGAGCACAGCTTTGAGTTGGGCAATAAACATGCCGAAATTACCCGACTCCTCCATGATTTTGGCAGAAAGAGGGAAGTAATCCGCAGGCACGAGCGTTTTAGCGGCAAAGACACCAGTCAGCAAAGCGCCAACGGTGCCACCGACGCCATGAACCATGAAGGTATCCAAGGAGTCATCGAACTCGATGGAAGCCTTGACGCGCACGGCGATAAAGCAAGCAATGGTTGTGAGAAAACCAATAAGAATGGATGGACCGATGTAAACAAAACCGGCCGCTGGCGTGATTCCCACCAAGCCTGCCACGGCTCCGGTGGCCGCACCGACAGCGGTTGGCTTGCCATCCTTGAACCATTCGAGCATGCACCAAGTGAGCAGCGCCGCGGAAGCTGAAGTGGTTGTGGTCAGGAATGGATAGCCCGCCGTTTTCGAGGCGAACATGCTTGCTCCGTTGAAGCCGAACCAGCCGAACCACAACAGTCCGGCGCCCAGGAGGATGAAGGGCACATTGTGAGGCGGGCGCTTGTTGTCAGGCCAGGTGGAGCGGGAGCCGATGATGGCGGCCGCCACTAAGGCGGCAACACCGGAGGAAATGTGCACAACCGTGCCGCCGGCAAAGTCGAGAGCACCAATGGAGCCGAAGGGACCGAGAAATCCACCACCCCAGACCATCTTTGCCATTGGGCAGTAGACAAAAATGCTCCAAAGTAAACAAAACCAAAACCACGCCTTGAAACTGATTCGCTCGACCAAGGCCCCGGAAATAAGGGCCGGAGTGATAATGGCGAACATGCCCTGAAATAGGGCGAATGATGTCGAGGAAATCGCAAAACCATCCGCCAGAGGGCCATCCCCCAAGGGGCCGCCGACATTGTTAAGAAGAATATATTCCAATCCACCAATAAAGGGACTATTAAAGCCAAGACCAAAACTTAAGCTATAACCAACTACCACCCACAACACGCCGATGAGTCCCATTAGGAAGAAACTCATCATCATGCAGTTGAGAACATTTTTGGCGCGAGTGAACCCTCCGTAAAAGAAGGCCAGGCCAGGTGTCATCAGCAACACCATCGCCGAGCCAATCAGCATCAGCAACGTGTCGGCACCGTCGGTGGGCACCTTGGCCAGGGCGGCTTGGGCGGCACCGGCCATCAGGGGGAGCAAGCCCGCTCCAGTGGCCAAGAGGGCAAAGGCGAGACGTCGGAGGCGTGGTTCGTTGAGTCCAGCGGCAAACCGCTGACGCCAACGATCGAAGGTGTCCATGGCTGTGGATCCGGCCATGGACGAAAAGCTTCGTGTCATGGGAAAGGAGACCTGGTCGATGTTCGACACAGCACATCAGACACGCCAGCGGGACTGTTGCTCTGTAGCAGCAGAAACACTTTTGCGGTCTGCCCCAAAAATCCCGCGGGTTGTCCGGGGTCACTGACGCCCGACTCGCGGGTCATGAACCCGGATAGCGAATCGTTCGCCAGTCGCCATTGGTCGTGCTGACCTCAACGCCGATCCCGATGGGTTCCCGCAAGGCCTGATGCTGGTTTTCCCACCAACCGACAGCCTCCGACCAAGCCGCGTCCAAGGAGTCGTAGAGGTCGTCCAGCACGGGGTGAGGTTCACCACGATCATCGACCAGCCGGTAGGAGCGGCAGCGGTGTTGCGGGGAGAGCCCCAGGACGGGGGGCACGCTTGAGGGGGTCCGTCCCGAAGGGACGACAGTGCCGAAAGGTTGCGAGGAAAGGGCCATGCACTGACTCATAGCGAGCCAACACAATGGCGGCAAGGCCAGGAGAGAAACCGTCACAACGGCAACAGCTTCATCCTCTCCACCACGGGGCCGGGCGCTGGGGCGTCAACGCAGATAGGCGCGGATGCTCGGCCGACACCAGAACACCAGGGCGGCCACGTTGAGGGCCCAAGCCAGAGGCGCCGCCACGGCCAGCAGCAGCCGTCCGGGCTCCACCATGACAAGCCTCACAATTCCGTAGGGAAGGGAGAGGGCCAGGCTCAGCGAGAGAGCGACGATGGCCAGGATCTGTCCCCAATGCAGCCAGCGCAGCAGGGCGATGAACGCAATGATCCCGACGATGGAGACGGGCAAGACCCCTCCCGCTCCGACGGCGATGTTGGCGATCCGCCAGCGCGGGTCGACCAAAATGATTTGCAACGTCAGTGGAATCGCCAGACAGCTCACGACGAGCCCCACCCAGGCCATGGGCCTGTAGCCCAAGGGGGGTTGCAGGCTCAACTCTTCCGGGGTTGGTCTGGCGATCTGGAGTTGCTTGGGCATCCCCCATCGGCGGCGATCGTCCCCCATCCTGCTGTGCCGCCCATCAAGATGACCGGGTCGCCCGATCCAGCCCGAGGCGCCACCCCCAGACCCGCCGACGATGGTCACTCTCGCGCCTCCCACCGCCTTTCCGCCTCTCGCCAGGGGGGAGCTGCAAACGCTCCAGGTCAATCTGGGCTACCGGTGCAATCAGGCCTGCCGTCACTGTCACGTGGACGCTGGACCGTGGCGAGAGGAGCGCATGGACCCGGAAACGGTGGCGTTGATCCCTGAGGTGCTGAGGGTTCGCAACCTCCGCAGCCTCGATCTCACGGGAGGGGCTCCCGAGCTCCATCCACAGTTTCGTGAGCTGGTGCGGGAGGCACGACGACTGGAGGTGGAGGTGATCGACCGCTGCAACCTGACGGTTCTGCTGGAGCCCGATCAGGAGGACCTGGCCTGCTTCCTCGCGGACCAGGGGGTCGTGGTGGTGGCCTCCCTTCCCTGTGTCGAAGCGGAAACCGTCGATCGACAGAGGGGCGCGGGGGTGTTCGCTCGCAGCCTGGAGGCGCTGAAGCGACTCAACAGCCTGGGCTATGGGCGAGACGGGTCAGGTTTGGCGCTTCACCTCGTCTACAACCCGCAGGGCCCGAGCCTTCCGCCCGCGCAGAAACCCTTGGAAGCCCTCTACCGCGACGCCCTGCGACGGGAGCACGGCGTGGTGTTCAACACCCTGAAAGTGCTGGCCAACATGCCCATCCAAAGGTTCGCAGACCAGTTGAGACGGGAGGGCACTCTGGAGCGCTACCAAACCCTGCTCCGGGACAGCCACTCACCGGAGAATCTGCCGAGCGTGATGTGCCGGAGCTTGATCAGCGTGGATTGGCAGGGGCGTCTCTACGACTGCGATTTCAATCAGATGCTGGCCCTGCCCGCTCCTGCGGGCACCCATCTCAGGGACCTGCTGCGGCACCCACCCGAGGGCGCCGCGATCTCCGTGGCTGAACACTGTTTTGGCTGCACCGCGGGCCAAGGATCCAGCTGCGGTGGCGCCTTGAAAAAAGAGGTGGACGTCCGCTGATCCCTCAAGCCCCCGAGCCGGCGGGATCGTGCCGATGCTGGCCCAGAAGCCGACAGCCGATCTGAAGGCGACCGTCGTCGAGGTGGCGACCGATCTTCAACGCCATCGCCTCCTCCTCTCGGCTGAAGGCGCTCTGGTGGAGCGTGATCCAATCGATCTCCTCCGGCGTGATGATCCCGGTGGACAGCGACTCCAGAAGAATCTCCCCCAGTTGCATCGGAGACGAGGAAAGGGGACCGATGGTATGGGCGCCGGGGCCAGGAGAACAGGGGGGCCAGCCCATGAAACGCATGGGACCCGGCCCAAGAGCTGTGATGGGCGCCCTCGGGCCCGCGAGGGAGGGCAAGATCTTCCGATTCGGTTAAGATTGTCGTGGTTGCCCAGAAGCGGTGTACGAAAACCACCCTGTCCTCAACTCCATGGAAGCGCGGCTGGAATCCCTCAAGGACCAGTACCGCAGTCAGCCAAGCGAGGAGAACCGTTACGCCCTCGTCCGTCACGAACAACTGCTCGCCCAGTGGGCGCCCTTCCGCCGCCTGGAGTCCTGACCCCGCGTTTCTTTCCGATTGTGCTTTTGGCCATCGGATCAATTATTTCGAAGTAGGCTGGCGTTACCGACGACCCTTACCCCCCGTCGGCTCCGAGCGCCCAGTTCTGGCAGCTCCGGAAAAGCCCTCGCTTGCCCTGGCGAGGGTTTTTCTGTCTCCGCCGCCCCATCACCACAACTCCAGACGCGGGGGGGAAAGGTCCAACCGCCAGAGCTGGCGATAGTCGCGCAGCATCTCCTGGCCAACGATCGCGTCCACCCCCAGAAGGGGAAACACCGGGTTGGTCAGGATGATCGCTTCCACACTCTGGATGGGGGGGGCCTCAGCCCCGAGTGCCAGCCCAAACAGGCGTTGGCGCCGCACCTCCTGCAGCCCGCACACCCCCACCAGCCGAGCAGGCTGATCGGGGAGGAGCGGGGTCAATTGTTCGGCCAGGGCAGCGCTCAGGAAAACCCCTTCCGCGCCGGTGTCCGCCAAGGCCAGCTGGGTCCTCGGCCGTCCTCCCGCGGCCGGACGCAGGCGCAAAGGGAGGAGCGGCACGCCGCGACGCCAGGCCAACGGAACGTTGTGCGGGGTGGACGCCATGGTCTGCCGCCACCGCAGGGCGGCAGGTCCCAGGGCCACGATGGTCCTCAGGGGATCCACCACCACAGGCGCCTGGCGCAACGCCGGAGCGCCAAGAACCCCGTCCACCCCCGGAGGCAACGCGACTCCCGGGATCACCAACGCCTCCGTCCCCACCAGGCGAAAGCCCGGATGCCCCGGCTCCCCGGGCAGCTGAAGGGGGGGAAGGCCAACGCTGAACAGGGAGAGGGAGGAACAGGCCACCCCTCCGCCGGCCAGGGAAAACCGCTCCGGGGCCAAGGGGCGTTGGGAGAGGCCCAGCCTTTGCGCCGCGGCTGGCGTCACCATGGTGGAGGCTGCACCCGTGTCGAGCAGCAGGCGCACCGGACCTGCTGGAGACGCAAAGGACAACACGGGGGTGTCCCCCCCGTCGGCCCGCTCCAGATCCACCCGACTGCCACCCTGAGCCGACCCTGCCCGCAACGACGGCCCGCGGGTCTGGATCAGGGCCTTCCCGCGCCAGGGGCCACCCGCCCCGTGCCCCGCCGCGGAGAGCGGGCGGCCAACGCCGACCAGGGCCAGACCGCAGACGAGGAGCCGCAGAAGAGAGGATCGGGGGAAGATGCGCATGGGCTCAGCCGGGCCAACGGAGCACACTCCACCAGAGCGGAACGGTCAACAGGGCCACCCCCGTGCTGACGAGCACCACCGAGGAGGCCAGGGCGACCGCATCCCGCTCCACCTCCGCCAGCAGGAGAACGGAGAGGGCCGTGGGAGCAGCGCCCTGCAACACAAGGGCTGTGCGGTCGAGGGGAGGCAAGCCCAGCCCGGTGGCCAGAAGCCAGACGATGCCTGGAACCACAAGCAATTTGAAAGCGAGTGCCCAGGGCATGCCTTCGGAAAGCTCCACTGAGCGCGCTTTGACGCTGACCCCCAAACGCATGCCGACAACGGCGAGAGCAATCCAGAACACCCCCCGGGCGGGCCACCACAGCCCTTGAGCCAGGGACTCGCGCCAAGGGGTCTGAACAATGAGAGCGGCAAGCGCAACCCCCTGGACCGCGGGGCTGGTCAACAGGGTGCGCACCAGCGTTTTGGTGCCCGCGCTGCTTCCGCGCAGGACCAGGGGCCCCAGGCTCCAGGTGACAACGGTGCCCGCCATGTCGTAGGCGATGACCGCAGCCAAGGCCTGGGGCGGCAACAGCGCCAGCGCCACGGGCAATCCCCAGTACCCGGTATTGCCCAAGGTCGCCCCCAGCAGCAGCACCCGATGGTGCAGACGCTGACGCAACGGACTGAAGTGGACGATCAACAGGCTCAGCACAGGAACCAGAACCCCCAGAACGCCGACCTTGAGAAGGTCAAGAGAGAAGGGGGAATGGAGCAGGAGGGCGGCCAAGCTGAGGGGGAGGCCCCAGTGGATCAGCGGAGGGATGACTTTCCCTGGCCACGCGGGCCGCGCGATCCCCAGAACCAGTCCCAGCAACAGACAGGGCAAGAGTTCCAGAGGCAACCGCAGCATGGATCCCCGCTCGCCTGTTGGCTTCCGCGCATGCTGACAGCTCCCGGGATCCCCCCGTCGGCGCTGGGGAACACTGGGACAGCCAGCCAGGATCCCCGCCCATGCCACCGACCGATGATCCAGCGATCAGCCCCCAACTGGAGACGCTGCGAGCGTTGATCGCCAAAGAGCGCCAAGAGGATCCACTGGTGGGCTCCAAGGTTGGGTCCAAGCTGGGACTGGACATGCTGGTCGAACAGCTGACAACGGAGCGGGGTGTGCATGCCGAAACCCTCATGGCCCTGGCGGGCGTGCTCATCGGCGTGAGCGTGCAGGCGTCCCTCTGGGCCGAAGCCCAACAAAGGGGTGAGAGCCGCCTGCTCGGTGTGCAGCGGGTCACCTGTCGCGACGCGTCGGAACGGCTGGTGGGAGAAGCGATCACCACACGGCTGATGGACGGCCTGAGCTCTCCCTGGCAGCTGCTCGGCGAAGCGGCCCGACAGGAGGGGGCCGCTTCGCTCCCGGATGGGTCCCAACTGGTGTTGGAGAGCATCCAGCGGATCGGCACGCCAGCGTTCGGCCACCCGCAGGTGCCACCCTCCCATGCCCCCCAGGTGCTGGCGGTCGAGGAGCAGACCGCGCTCTGGCGGCTCTTCTTGCCCCTGTGCCTGGCCTGCTGTCAAGACCCCGAGGATTGGCCCCTGATGTTTGGCCTGCTGGGCGCGCGGGCCTTGAAGCTGGTCCGACCCGCTCTGGAGCCGGAGCTGGCGTTGCGTCTGGCGATGGACGCCGCGATGGATGCGGCGAAGCTGCCGCTGAAGGATGCGGATTGGCATCCATGACGCAGATCGCCTTCCTTGAAGAGGATTGGCTTCCCTGAAGAGGATGGTGAAGGAAGAACGGGGTATAGCAATTCTGGACACAGGAGCACCGAGGCTCAGGCAGTCCTAACGCTGCGGAAAATCGATGAATGGATGTGCTGACAAACCCTTGTTTTTGGTGTGAGTCGCCACCTTTGGACTGGGCATATTGGTTATCAATGCTCTGCTGACCAAGGCATCCTCAAGCATGCTGACACCGAGCACGCGCCTCAAACTTCAGGCCATCATCCAACGGATTGCCAAAGGGGAATCCGTCAGCCTGAACGAACGCATCTACGTGCAGAAGTTTGCCGATCGCGATCCCTCCGTTTGGAGTTGGCTCAAACAGGCGCAGCGCCAGCAGCAGGAGGGGGCGCCAAAGGAGGGATTGGATCGTTTTTTGGCCGACATGAACATCGGGGAGATCGGCCCCAAGGGGGCCTTTGATCCCAATCACGACGATCTGGGGGACTGGTTTTCGGGAGCGCCGTCCTGGCTGCGACGCAGTTGAGACCGCACTGGGGAGTTGGCGAGCTGGAGACGAGATGGGTACTTACGCTCAGCGTGGACAAACAGTCGCACAAGAGACGGATCTGCAAGGTGAGTCCTGTCTGGATGGGGGAGTCCCCCGCCTTGGAGCCGTGGCCTTCCTTTCCTCTTCTCCCTCGGAAAGCGACCCTCAAGGTCCCAATGCGTGGATCCTTTGCAGTTATCGCAACGGAACCAATCGCATGGTGATCGTGCGGGCCAAGGGGGCGGACGCCTTCTTTCTTGAACGCGTGGTTTTTCCGTTTGAGATCATGACCTTTCACTGCCCGAGGGATGGCGAAGTGGAAGTGTCCATGCACACCTCCATGGGAGTGGAACGCAGAGAAAGCATCGCTCCACACCATCTGCTGGCCGCTGCACCCGGCGTGGAGGCCTTGGCGGATTGGCGCCCGCAACGTTGCCTGCGCAGCGTGAGTGTGCGGAGCAATGCCAGCACCACCTGCCGCGAAGGTGTTTGACCCCTCCGCTTCCGGGTTCCTCCCCCGAAGCGGTAGACCTGACGCCGGTCGTGCTTGCATGCGACCCCAGCCGAGAGGCAGATCGGGCGCTGCGCCTCCTTAAAGTCCGTGGATGGTTGTTGAAACGTTGGATCATCCCGACGCGGACCGCCTGCGGGCGCTGGAACGAGACAGCCAGCGGGATGGAAGCGGGCTGCAACAGGAAGACCTGATCGGCGATTGGCGACTGAACCAGGTCTGGGGCAAGGAGCAAACCGACCCCTCCCGCGCCACAGGTGCCACCTTGCGCGCCCTCTCCGCCAGCCTGGCGCTTCTTCCCGCGCAAGACGGGACCCTGCGGATTGAGAATTCCCTGGCGTTGGCCGGGCTCAAACTGGTGTTCATCGGATCCGCCCACCTGAGGGGACGCCGCCCCCTGCTGGTGTTCACCTTTGACACCCTGCGGGTCACCCTGGCAGGACGGACCCTCTGGAGCCTGGCGCTTCCCCCCGCGGCCAAAGGCCGCGAGCCTTTCTTCGCCCTGATCGCCAGCCGCTCCACAACGGCGGGGACTCGCTGGCTGGCGGCCAGAGGGCGTGGAGGTGGATTGGCCCTTTGGCTCCAAGCCCCAGCCGGATCGTCTTAGGAGCCCGAAACCATGGCCAGACGTGTGGCACTCAGCCCAGCGAGGGTCTGCAACCTGGCGCCGCAGATGCGCAATCTCTGGAACCTGCCATTGCAGCGGTTGCAAATCTACTGCGAAGCCTATGAACGTCCAGGCGATTATTACAAGGTATCCCCCCAGGCCAGCTGTAACGGGGCTGACTGGATTGGCTTGGAGCGCTACCTGACTGTTATTGAAGAGACCATTCCCTTTCGCCTGCTCAACCCCAGGGAGGTGGGTTATTTACTATGGAATCATCTGCATGGACCGATCGAAGAGATCCCGGAGTCGGCCTGCGTCCTGATTGACTTCCTCAATCGCAAACCAAACTTTTTTCATTGGTTCCTGGATGCCCTTCCAAGAGTCTTTGCCGCCGAACACCATGAACAGCGATCTGGAATACCCTGCTTCATTGTTGTGCCAGCATCACTTCAGCCCTGGCAAAAGGACTCCCTACGATTCTTGAATATCCCTCAGGATCGCATCCTCCAGGTTGGCGGCGGTTCATCATCGCGCGGCTACAGCTTCAATCAGCTGATCTCCACGTTCTCTCATCGCCACATCCGACACAGTCCTTCCGGTCATTTTGACGCGTTTTCGCCCGCAGCCATTCAAATCCTCGCCAAACGCCTCTCTCAGGGAGCCGGATCTGCGCCGGTTGCGCACACACACCCGAAACGCATCTACGTATCAAGAGGAAATGTTCAACAGCGGCGCGTCAGGAATGAAGAGGAGGTGATGAGCATTCTCTCACCCCATGGCTTTGTTCTTGTGGCTCTGGAGAATCTTTCCCTCCGGGATCAGATCCTGCTCTTTCGCAGTGCCTCACACGTGATTGCTCCCCACGGTGGAGCTCTAACGAATCTTCTGCACGTCTCGCCTGGGTGTCAGGTCTTGGAGATCTTTCAATCCGGGCACGGAAGCCGGCCCGATTTCTTTCAACTGGCGGCACTCAAGGGAGCCATCTACAGCTTCTGCATGGCCACAAGTCTGAATTCAAGTCACGATATTGAAATTCCCGCCGCAGAGTTGCGCGCGTTCCTCGAAGCTAGTCTGTAACTCTCCCGCGTCGGGTTTGCCGGACAACCTGCCCAGCACGAACCGTTCGACCGTCACTCAGCCGTCGGCCCCCTCGGCGGCGACGCTCGCCATCATCGGGGCCGGTGTATCCGCCTGCACCTTGGCCGCCCAACTCCGTCGAAACGGTCTGTCCGGGGACGCCATCAGCCTGTGGGAAGCGGGACGAGGTCCTGGTGGCCGGGCCACCACGCGGCGGTCACGTCAGGATCCGACCCTGGCGATCGACCACGGTGCCAGTCTGTTCAACCTTTCCAGCCAGCCTTGGCCGGAGGTGCTTCCTCCTCTGTTGGAGCAGGGCTGGGTGGAGCCCTGGACGGAACCGATGGCCATCCTCAACAGCGCCGGCGAGCTGCGGGCCCCCCAGGATGGCGATCGACTGCTGAGCGGTCCCTGCTTCCGCGGTCGCGGAGGAATGGAAAACCTTTCGCAGGGGCTGCTCTCCCTGGCCGGCGGAATTGACACCCATTTCGACACGCTGGTGCGGGACCTTGATCGCCACCTGGACCGCTGGTTGCTCAAGAATGCCGACGGAGAGATTGTTTGCGAAAGCGAGGGACTTGTTCTCTCCGGCACCCTGCTGGCCCACCCCCGCAGCCGACTCACCTTTGGCTGGCCCGCGCCACCCTTGCGGATCCTGGCGGAACGGCTGCAGGACCCCGGCCTCAACCACGCCCTGGCGGCCATCGCCGCCTTGCGGTTCGAGGCTCGCAGCACACTCCTGCTGCGGGTTCGAGCCGACGAAGCTCCCCGATGGGAAGCCCTGCCCTTCCGACTCCTGGCCTTTGACCCGTCTGCCCAGCAGCGGTGGGGACTCTGGCGCCTGTTCAGCCAACCCTTGCCCCGGGGGGAGTGGGCCGTGGTCGTGCACTCCAGCGCCACTTTTGCGGCTGAGCATCTCAGCGTCTACGGAGCCCGTTCCGCGATGGCCCGTCAGCTGGGCCCTCCCCCTCGCGCCGAGGAGGAACAGCAGGTGATGCAGGCCCTGGCCGGCAGTCTGGATGAGGTGATGGCGCCCTGGTTGCCTCCGCACCCCTCGGAACGGGGGGAATGGCAACTCATGCGTTGGGGCGCGGCGTTTCCCTTGCCCCAAGGCCTCCCGCAGGCCCTCTCCTGGAACGGGTCGCTGAAGCTGGGATTCTGCGGCGATTTCCTGGCCGGACCGGGATTCGGCGGGGTGGAAGGAGCGCTGCGGAGCGCCGAAGCCCTCGCGACGCGCATCCTCGGTTCCGCCGAATGACGCGACCGGTTCACACCACCAACACCTCCGCAGCGCGCGGTGGGCTGGCGTCCGCCCCATCCGACGATCCGCCAGGAGACTCGGGATTGGGCAGCTGGGCGGCCATCCTCTCCAGCCAGTCCTTGAGATCCTCCAGCTGCTTGTCGGTGGGCAGGGCCCCGAGACCGCGGGCCAGCACCTTGGCCGTGGCGCCAGCGCCGGCCTGATAGACCAGCCGCCCGTGCAGATGGGGAGGCAGGCCCTGGCGAAGACGCCGAAAGGCGGGTTCTTCCATCGGTGTTTCCAGCACGATGTTGGGTTTCTCCGGTCGGATGCGGGAGAAGCCGCAACGCTTGGCCAGCAATTTCAGTTCCAACAACCGCAGCAGGCTCTGGACCGGGGCAGGAATGGGTCCATAGCGATCGGCCCATCCCGCCGCCAGTTCCAACAGCGCCGCTTTGCACTGGCATTGGGCCGCGGCGCGATACGCCGCCATTTTCTCTTCATTTTCGCTGATCCATTCAGCAGGGATGAAAGCTGTCACCTGCAGATCGATCTGGGTGTCATCAACGGAGGGAATCTCCTGGCCCTGGATTTCAGCAAGGCATTCCTGAAGCATCTCCATATAAAGATGAAAGCCGATGCTTTCCAGCTGACCGCTCTGCTCCACACCCAGCAGATTGCCCACGCCACGAATTTCCATGTCGCGCATGGCCAACTGGTAGCCCGAACCCAGTTGGGCAAATTCCTGGATCGCGCGAAGCCGCTGGCGCGCCGCCTCACTCAGAGTCGCCTCTCCCGGATAGAACAGCCAGGCATGGGCCTGGATGCCACTGCGCCCGACACGACCGCGAAGTTGATAGAGCTGGGCCAGGCCAAATTTCTGCGCGTCCTCAACCAGAATCGTGTTCACACGCGGAATATCAAGCCCGCTCTCAATGATGGTGGTGCAGAGCATGACATCCGCCTCACCGCTGTTGAAGGCCACCATCGCGCTCTCCAGTTCCCCTTCGGGCATCTGTCCATGGGCCACCAACAAGCGCACGCCAGGAAGCATGGTGCGCAACCGTTCGGCCACCTCGTCGATGCCCTCCACCCGGGGCACCACGTAGAAGACCTGACCCCCCCGATCCAGTTCCTGGCGCATGGCGCTGCGCACAGCCTCATCATCCAGAGCGGCCAGGTGGGTGCGGATGGGGCGTCGCAATGGCGGTGGGGTGGTGATCAGGCTCATCTCCCGCACCCCCGACAAGCTCATGTACAGCGTGCGGGGAATGGGCGTGGCGCTGAGCGTGAGCACGTCCACGTCCTTGCGCAAAGACTTGATCTTTTCTTTCTGCTGCACACCAAAGCGCTGCTCCTCATCGACCACGAGCAAACCGAGATTCTTGAACACGGTCTTCTTGCCCAGCAGCTGATGCGTGCCGACAACAACATCGACCTGCCCCGATTCCAATCCATCCAGGATCGTGCGACGTTCGTTCGCCGTGCGAAAACGATTGAGCAGCATCACTTTTAAAGGATAGGGTGCATAACGCTCGCTGAGGGTGCGCCAATGCTGCTGAGCCAGAACTGTCGTCGGAGCCAGCATTGCCACTTGTTTTCCGGCGGTGACCGCCTTGAAGATGGCGCGGATGGCCACTTCCGTTTTGCCAAAGCCCACATCACCGCACACCAGCCTGTCCATGGGCTGAGGTCTCTCCATATCCCGCTTCACATCGGCGATGGCCTTGATTTGATCCGGGGTTGGATCATAGGGGAAAGAGTCCTCTAACTCTTGTTGCCAAGGGCCATCTGGGGGGAAGGCAAAACCACCGATCTGATGGCGCTCCGCATAAAGCTTCAACAGATCAGTCGCAATCTTTTGGATCGACTTTGCCGCTCGTTCCTTGGTGCGCAACCAGGCGGTTCCGCCCATGCGATTCAGTTCTGGCGCGCCGTCTCCTGTCGCGCGATAGCGCCCGAGACTGCCCAACTGATCGGCAGCGACACGGAGCAGGCCGTCGGCATATTGCACCACCAGATAGTCGCGGGCTTCCCCTCCCAGCACCAGCTTTTCCAGCTTGAGAAAACGGCCGATGCCATGGTTGCGGTGCACGACGTAATCCCCGGGCACCATGCGGTTGGGATCCACCGTGCGACTGGCGGCCCGGCGCCGGCGGCGCACAAACCCCGTCGCCGCCAGGCTGTGCTGGCCAAAGCATTCCCGATCTGTGACGAGGACGAGCTTCCAAGCGGGCAGCTGCACCCCTTCCAATTCCGCCGTGCCCCGGCTCTTGAGCGCCACAGGGGTCCGCTGCGCCACCAACCGGTCGATGGCGGGCAGATCACCGGGGTTGGGAACAAAGCGAGCGACGCAATCGTGCTCCTCCAACAAGGCCACAGCCCGGGAGGGTTGGGCGGACAGCAACCACACCTGCTGCTGGTCGCGCAGGTAGGACCGCACCTGCTCCGCCAGGCGTCCGAAGGCATTCGGGTGCGCGGGAACCGGGCGTGATGCCAGGTCGAAACTGTTGGTGGCGCTGTCCCGTTCGAGGAGCTCCGCCAGATCAAAGCCAGCAAACGCCTCCAGGTCTGCCAAGGCCGCGTCGGGAGGACGATGCAGCAGGCCAGGCAGCGTGGCGGCGGCGTCAGCCGCGCTGTTTCCAGCCAGCTCCTGGACAACCTCCTGATACTGATCATTGGCGTGATCAAACCATTGCTGGCCGTGGGCCAGGCAATGGCGGCGCTCATCCACCGCGATCCAGGTCTCCGCAGGGAGGTAGTCCAACAGGCTGGCGGGCTTGGGGAAGGCCAGTCCGAGCAGGCGGCGCAGCCCCTCCGGCGTGCCGCCGTCCAACAGGGTCGCGCAGCCGCTGGGTCCCAGGAGGGCCTCCAGCCCAGGAGGCAGGGCTTCCCGCAAGGCATCCGCCACGAGAGGACCAAAACTGGTGGGCGTGAGCAGCATCTGCTCAACCCCATCGAGGGAGCGTTGGGTCGCGGGATCGAATTCCCGCAGCTTCTCCAGCTCCTCCCCGAAGAATTCGAGGCGCACCGGCAGCTCCGCGCTCACCGGATACACATCGAGAAGATCACCCCGCCGGCTCCAGGTTCCCTCCTGCTCGATGGTGGACACCCGCTCGTAGCCGAGTTGGGCGAGGGTGTGCCCCAACGCGTCCAGAGAGATCCGATCCCCGCGCCGGAGGGTGTGGCAGTGCTGGGAAAAGACCTCCTTCGGGGGCAGATGGGGCTGGAGGGCCCGCTCTGTGGCGACGATGGCCTTGGGGGCGGGTTGCAGCAACTCGCTGAGGACCTGAAGCTGACCCCAGGTGATCTCACTCGTGGGGTCCATGGGCTCGTAAGGCGACCCTTCACTGGTGGGATAGAGCAGACAGCTCCAACCCATCAGTTCCAGCAGGGCGGCCCAACGTCCAGCCTCCTCCAGGGTGGGCACGACCACGAGCAAAGGAGCTTCCGCCAGCTGAGCCAGCGCACTGGTCACCAAGGCGCGGGACACCCGGCCGCCGCCCCTCAACAAGAGGCGCTGCTCCCGTTGCGCCCGCGTCAGCACCTCCGCCGTGAGCGGCGCCTGGCGCAACTGCCGGACCAGGGCGGAAAGGGGCATGACGTCGGAGAGAAAGGGGTTGATCCTCGCAAGTCGCAGCCCTTGGGCGTGAGCAGGGTCTTGGCGGGAGGGGAAACGGCTTCGGCCTTGGGGACACTCCAGAGACCAGCAAGTGGCGAGGATTAGACCAGCTCAGGTGCTGCTAAGTTAAGAGAAATGTTTTAGAGGTCGGATGCGTTTGTACCAATGTCCGGCTTGTGACTGCCTGCCGGTTCGTTACAAGCATCGACCCACCTCCACGCCCAAGTGCGTCCGCTGTGGTCGCACACTCGTCAAAGTCTCCCGAATACCCAAATCATTTCGCTGGGGTTTGGCCATTGCGTCAGCAGGTGTAACCGCCCTTTTTGCCCCCCACCTGGTGGAGCATTTTCAGTCGAAGTTTGTCAAATCCCCCTCGCCCTCAGGCTTGTCTGGAAGCGTTGCCCCTCTTCCCGCCATCGACCGCATGACGGACAGCCTGGACCGTGTTGATCTTTTTACAAAATTGGAAGAAGCCGACTCCCAATGGCAACCGCAAGAGGAACTGTTGCCCGATGGCTCGATTCGCTATCTTTACAAAAAGCGTGCCGGCGAGTCAGACCTTAGCCTGTCGGAACTGCGTTCCCTGATTAAAGATCCTCCAACGTTCGATAGCGAAAGGAAGGCGATCAATTCTCTTCTTGAAACGCTTCGTAATGCTGGTGTAAGGGTGATATTGATGCCAACTCTCAAAAAGGGAGCTGCCGCGGAATGGGATCACCAGCAGGGAACAATGCGCATTCAACCCCACGTTATGGACAAGGGTTCAAAGGATTTTCTGCGCGTGCTGAATCATGAAGCCATTCATGTCGCCCAAAGCTGTCGAGGTGGATCCCTCTATGCCAAACCCAAAGCGCTCGGCATTCCAGTTTCCTTTGACCCAACCACCCAGGCGACGCTGTCAGCCGCAATGTATTTCAATATCAGCAAGGAAGAAAGAGCTCTTGAGGAGGAAGCTTATGGCTTGCAAAATGACATCTATCGAGCCCATCAGCTGGTGAGCAAGGAATGCAGGGTGACAAACACAGCCTTGCTCACGCCGAGTTGATTAATTCTAGGCAGACGCGTTGATATGACGGATTAGATCAACACATTTGCAGGAATATCCCCACTCATTGTCGTACCACGACACCAGCTTCATAAAGGTGTCGGTCAAGGCGATTCCAGCTCCGGCATCGAAGATGGACGTGCAGGATTCACCCAGAAAATCGGTGGAAACCACATCATCCTCCGTGTAGGCCAGGATTCCTTTCAACTCTCCCTCCGCCGCATGCTTCATGGCGTTTTTCACGTCCTGATACGTGGCGGAACGCTCCAGATTGACGGTGAGGTCTACAACAGAAACATTGGGAGTTGGTACGCGAAAAGCCATGCCGGTGAGCTTGCCATTCAGCGCGGGGATCACCCTGCCAACGGCTTTTGCCGCTCCTGTGGAGGAGGGGATGATGTTCTGGGCGGCGCCTCGCCCCCCCCGCCAGTCCTTCACGGAGGGCCCATCGACGGTTTTCTGCGTGGCGGTCGTGGCATGCACCGTGGTCATCAAACCGCTGGCAATGCCAAATGTTTCGTGCACCACCTTGGCCATGGGCGCCAAGCAGTTGGTGGTGCAGGACGCGTTGGAGACGATCTCCTGTCCGGCATAGGTGGTGTGATTGACCCCCATGACAAACATCGGTGTGTCGTCTTTGGAGGGGGCGGAAAGGACCACTTTTTTCGCGCCTGAGGCGATGTGCTTCCGAGCCAGCTCATCGGTCAAAAAGAATCCGGTGGACTCCAGAACGGTGTCCACACCGATATCCCCCCAGCGAAGATTGGCAGGATCCCGTTCCGCGGTGATGCGAATGGGGCGGCCATTCACGATCAAAGCGCCATCGCTGACAGCGACTTCTCCCTTGAACCGGCCATGGGTGGAATCGTAGCGAAGCATGTAAGCGATATAGTCAACGTCGATCAGATCGTTGATTGCCACCACCTCAACATCGGTTGATTCACAGGCACGACGAAACACCAGGCGTCCGATGCGACCAAAGCCATTGATGCCGACGCGAATGGTCATGAGAGGGAAGTGTCCTTGGAGGCTGAAGGCAACTCTAAACAACGGCCCGCGGCGCCATTCTCCGTCTGCCCGAGCAGCTCACCCTCCAACAACAAGTTGAAGGCCAGCAACTGGTCATCGCTCAAGCGTTGCCGGCTGGTGACCGCAAAGTGCGTCTCCAGCCACTGGCGCGCCTGTTCGGTTGGCCAGGCGAGACGACTCAGCAGGTCATCACACTGGGCCAGAAGATCCCGGCGAAGGATCGGCAGCGGAGCCGTCTCGGGCGCACTGCCGGGAGGCACGGCCTCCAAGGCGCGACGCAGCACCATCAGATCGGCGTAGCGGGTGAGACGGCTGCGACTCGCTTGTCCGAAAAGGCGCTGCAGATAGATCCTCTCCTGCTCGCGACCCCAGCCCAGGGCGCTGAGGAGCGCATCCAGTCGGATGAGATCAGCACTCCAGTCCTCCGGTTCGGGTGGGGGCGCCACGGGCTCCGTTTCCGGAGGGGACGCCACGGGGGGCTCCGGGGCAGGCGCAAGCGGCTGCAGGGGCGGTCCAGGCTCGGGAGACAGACGCTCCGCCCTCGGCGTCCGGCCGCCGAGGGCGGAGGCTGGACGCACCGGTTCCGAGGGCGTTGACGGCGGGTCGGCTGCCTCCTCTCGCTCATCCGGTGGGGAAGCCGGAGTCCTCCACGATTCCGCACCCCCCAGGGGGTCGGGGCATTGGAGCCGCCGGCGCAAGCGGTCCTGAGCCCGGTCTTCCGCCTCCTCGGCGCTGGTGGCCTCGCCAAGGGCCGAGCCGAGGCAGCGCTCCCCCTCGAACGCGCGCACCAGCACCACCCGGCCCGTGGCATCCGCATGCACCAAACGAGCCCGGTATTCCATGGAGGTCGGAACCAGCGCGGAGGAGGTGCTTTTCTAGGATGGTTCAGGTCTGCTCCACCGGCGAGCGATCGCTCTGCCCGTTGGGGAACCACCGACCATGGAAGCGGAAACTGTTCCCTCCCTCTCACCCCTGATCGTCGGGGCCGACCAATGGCATGAGTTTCTCCTGCTCCTGCCGCTGCTTGTGGCTCTGGAAGCCATCCTCTCCGCCGACAATGCCATCGCCCTGGCCGCGATTTCACGCGGTTTGCACAACCCGGCCAAACAAAAGCAAGCGCTCAACTTCGGCCTTTTTCTCGCCTTGGTTCTGCGGCTTCTTCTGATTGCCGCCGCCCGCTGGGTGCTGGATTTCTGGCCTCTGCAACTGGCGGCTTCTCTCTATCTCTTGTGGCTCAGTGGCAAGCAACTGCTGACGGTTTGGACCGCCGCCAACGCCGCCAGCGCCTCTGCATCATCAGACTCGCCAGGTGGTGACGCGGCCGTGGAGCCGGCAAGCGCCCTGCCGGCAACGCCATCGCTGCGTCAGGTGGTCCTCACCCTGGCCCTCACAGATCTGGCCTTCTCCCTCGACAGCATCGCCGCCGCCGTGGCGGTCACCGATCGCCTGTTGATCGTCATGGCCGGGGGGGTGATCGGCGTGATGACCCTGCGCCTGACGGCGGGACTCTTCAGCCGCTGGTTGGAGATCTACCCCAATCTGGAAACGGCTGGTTACGTGGCCGTGGGCCTGGTGGGCTTGCGGCTCCTCGTGCGGCTGGGCATCCCCCAGTGGGTGCCACCGGAATGGGTGTTGTTGGTGTCGGTGGGGATCCTGTTGCTCTGGGGGTTTTCCGTGCGACAACCCGCGGCGCTGGTCGAGACGGCGAGCAACGACACGGACCTCCGGAACTAGGTTCTGCCGATGCATGTGGAAGTGCGGTTGAGTGGGAGCAAGCAATTGCTGGCTCGACTCAACCTTGATGAGCTGCCGAGCAATCCGCAGCCTGGTTTGTGGATCGAGGTGAATGCGCAGCCGTTGCTGGTGACCCAGCGCCGTCATCAGTACACCTTGCGGGATGGCCGCTACCAACTCACCACAGTGGCTCTGGAGGTGAAACGTCAGGCGCGTCCAGCTGATGCCCAGTGGTGGAGAGGCCAATGGGTGATCGGCAATCCAAGCTGCCACTTCAACGCGCTGAGTCCTCTCCTGCGCTGCGCGGTGTTGCCGGAGGGGCCCTGCGCCACCTGCGCCCATTTTCGCCAGCGGCAACCGGCCCGCCCCCCGCGAGGCGCGGGAGCCGAACCCGAGCGGGGAGACAACGGAAAGGGGTGAGTAGGGATACTCATCCTTCCCGATTTGTCGAATCGGCTACCGGCGCCATGCCACGCCACCGGGTTGGGTGGGATGAGAGAAGGGTCTCCGCGCCATCTCTGACGTAGCCCTCCACCAGACGTTGCCCTCCACCCATGGAGGGCCTCACCTCCCCTCTCATCCATGACAGTCACCTCCCCACCACAGACCAGGCTCGACCTCGACCCCGCGGAAGGAGCGCTGGACCCACCGAGCGCCTTTGCGGCCATCGCCCTGGCGGCCGTCACCTGGGATGGCGTCTTGAGCATGGCGGGCTCCCGCGCCCTGCGCCACGCCCTCGACTATCGCCACCCCTATCGCGATTACGGCGATGCGGGCATGGTGCGGCTGATGGATCAGCTGTTGCGGGACATGCGCAGCAAGGGCGCCCAGCATCTGATGGTGGAGGCGGCGGAGGTGCTCAGTCCACGGCAGCGGGCCACCGCCTATGCCGTGGCCGCGGAAATCATGCGATCCGACGGCCCCCTGGAAGAGGATGAGCGCAACATCCTCAACAACCTGGCCGCCACCCTGGGCCTCTCAAACGAGGACACGCGGCAGGTGTTGGCGGTGATGGATGTTCTGCATGCGGACGTGATGCACGAGTGAGGTCGCCTGCGGGCTTTGCGGCATGATCAGAGTGGAACTCACCGTCCGTCATGACTGCCCCCAACCCACGCGTTTACTTTGATATCAACATTGATGGGACGCCCTCCGGGCGTCTCGTCTTTGAACTCTTTGCCAATGTGGTGCCGAAAACGGCTGAAAATTTTCGGGCTCTCTGCACTGGCGAGAAAGGGGTTGGCAAAAGCGGCCGGCCCTTGAGCTACAAGGGATCAGCCTTTCATCGAATCATCCCTGATTTCATGTGCCAGGGAGGAGATTTCACCGCTGGAAATGGCACTGGTGGTGAGTCGATCTACGGGACAAAATTCGAGGATGAAAACTTCGATCTCAGCCATGATAAAGGCGGGCTGTTGAGCATGGCCAACGCCGGCCCCAACACCAACGGCTCCCAGTTCTTCATCACCACCACGGTGACCCCCTGGCTGGATGGGAAGCACGTGGTCTTCGGAGAGCTGCGGGAAGGTCTTGAGCTGTTGCAGGCGATCGAAGCCCGCGGCAGCCGCTCCGGCCGTCCCAGCGCCGCGGTGGTGATCGAAGACTGCGGCCAGCTCAGCGTCTGATAGCAAGTGCCTCACGCGTCTCCAGGAGGGTCATCGCGCGAGAACGCCAGGCAACTGCGCCATTGGTCCCGGTGGCGCCCATGCTCGGGCTGGTGGGTCTCCATGGAGCGAAGAATGGTGTCCAGGATGTGCACCGTGGCTGTGAGGTTGGGCCCCTTGTTGAGCATCAGGGCGTCAGCCCTGGCCCCCATGGCCGCATCCGTGATCTCGGCCCGGGTGGGGATGCCGCGGCGGACCATCGATTCGAGCACCTGGGTGGCCCAGATGCAGGGCACGTGGGCCGCGGCGCAGAGGTGCAAGATTTCCTCCTGGATTTCCGCCAGCGCCTCCCAGCCACACTCAATCGCCAGATCGCCGCGGGCGATCATCACGCCGAGGGGAGCGGGCCGGGCCATGGCCGCCAGGAGCAGGCGCGGCAGTTGAAGGACAGCCTCAAGGGTTTCGATCTTCAACACCAGGCTGAGCTGGTCCAACCCCCGGTTGGCGCAGTGCTGGTGCAGAGCTTCGATGTCCGCCACCCGATGGACGAAGGAATAGTTGAGGAGATCGGCATGGGCGGCGGCGAAGGTCAGATCCTCGAGATCCTTCGGGGTGAGGGCCGGGAGGGAGAGGCCACTTTCAGGGAGGTTGATGCCCTTGTCCGCCCGCAGGCGGTAGCCCCGGGCGGGGGCGGCGGTGATGCGCAGCAGCAGCTCCTCGGGATGGACAGCCTCGATCCGGCCCTGAAGCCGACCGTCATCGAAGACCACAGGCTCGCCCACGCGAACCTGGCGGAACACCGCCGGACAGCTGCAGGGAATGGCATCGGCCGCGTCGGTGGCGGCGGCGGTGAGACGCAGGGCATCCCCCACCCGCAGCAGGCGCTCCCCCGGCACGGCGGGCAGGGGAGCCACCACAAGACAACCCTTGCCACCCTCCTCGGCAAACCGCAAGCCCGCCGTGAACCGGCAACGCTGCGGACAACTCAGCCGCGCCCCCGCCGGGCCCACAGCCAGCACCTGCAGCTCCCGCCAACGGCCGGAGGCATCGCGCCCCCGCAGGCGCTGGCCCGCCTCCAAAGTGTGCCAACCCTCCCTCAACACGGGCAGAAGCGTCCGGGTGCCGCCGTTGGTCCTCTCCACGCCGCCCGTCGGGTCCATCGCCAGCCGGTCGCCCTTTTCCGGCTGAGGGACGGCGAGGAGGCGCGCGGGCTGGAGGAGGCGCCCGTAGCGATCGCGGCGGGGTCGGCCGTCCACCACGCCGGGCTCCGGGGGGAGCGGTCCCGTGCGGAGCTTGGGGCCCGCCAGATCCATGGCGACGCGACAGTCCCGACCGGTGGCCCGCCTGGCCAGGCGGATGTTGTCGATGCAGCGACGCCAGATGGCGGGGGAGTCGTGGGCGCAGTTGATGCGCGCCAGGCCCATGCCCGCCTCCACCAGTTCGGCGACCCAGGCGGGCTGGTCGGCCGCCTCCGCGGGCAGGGTGACCATGATGATCCGCGCTTCGGGCGGCGCGGTGGGACCGAAGAGGGCCTGACCATGCCGCAGGCGCAGATCCCGGGCGCGGCGCGGGCTGGGACCGTCCAGCGGGGTGTCGGGTTCGGGATCGACGCCGGCTGAAGCCCCCTCCTGCAGGCGCAGGGCACGGATCACCGCCTCCAGGGAGGCGGCCAGATGGGCATCGCATCCCTCCAGGGAGCTCAATCCCCGCTCGCGCAGGGCGGTGATCAACCCCGGATGGTCGCTCTGGTGAAAGGCGATGAAATGAATCAGGTTGCGGGCGCTCTCCCGGTAGGCGGGGGCGACGGCCGCCAGGGAGGGCCCCTCCTTGAGCTCCAGGGCCCCAAGGTGCTGACGAAGGCGCCGCAGGTCGTCCAGCAGAGACACGGGCCAGGGCCGGGGCGCTCCCATTCTCCGCCGATTCGGCGGGGAAGAGGTTAAGAAGCGGGCAAGGAGCGGGACAACGGGATGGCGAGCAGCCGCCGTCTGAGGCGATCCGCCAGCTCCTCCCCCAGCAGGGTGAGGCTGGCGTAGACCAGCACCAGGGCCAGGAGGCGCTCCCAAGCGAAGGCACTGAGACTCTCCAGCAGTTGGCTGCCCAGCCCGGTCGCGCCCACCAGGCCCACCACCACTGTCTCCCGCAGGATCACATCGGTGCGGTAGGCGCCATAGGCGAGGTAGGGATGGGCGACGGCGCTGAAGGCGCCGTAAAGGAGGCTCAGGCGAGGACCGGCGCCCAGCAGGGCCAAGGCCTGCCGCGGACCCGAGGGGGCATCCTCCAGCCCTTCCAGCAGGAGGCGGCCGAGGATGCCCAGGTTGTGAAAGCCCAGGGCCAGAGCCGCCGTCAGCAGGCCGGGGCGCAGGACAAACAGCAGCAGCAGGGCCGTGAGGGGGGGCGGCCAGAGGCGGCCCAGAGCCCAGACCAGACGCACCATCCCCCGGGCCCAGGGCCATGGCTCCACCAGCAGCAGCAACAGGGGCGCCAGACCGACGGCCAGGGCTCCGGCGAGAAGCGTCAAGGCCAGGGTGCTGGAGATGAGGGCGGGCCACGGCAGCCGGAGCACGGAATCCCAGTGGGGCGTGCCCAGCGGGGGCAAGGGCTGAACCAGGGTCAGATCCCCCGGGTTCACTCCCAGGGCTCCACCCACCCCCCAGCAGAGCAGCGGAAGCAGCAACGCCATCAGCGCCAGTTCCCGGCCCCCCGCGGCCAGCGGCCGCGTCGCTCCCTCTCCGGGGTGGGCCAAGCGCAACCGCCTGGGCGAGAGCCAGCGGCGACGCAGGGCCGCCAGGCCCCCCTCCAAGAGCAGCATGGCGCCGAGCAGAACCCAGAGCCCGCACCAGAGCTCGCGAAATTCCAGGGATTGCAGGGTGAGCCGCAGCTCGGTGCCCAGTCCGCCCAGCCCGAACACGCCCAGCAAGGTGGCGCTGCGCAGAGCGCATTCCAGTCGATATCCCCCGTAGCTGAGCAGCCCCGGCAGAAGGGCGGGACCGAGGGCGGTCAGCAGGGCGCTGGGGGCGCCCGCGCCGGCGCAGCGGAGCGCCTCCAGGCGGGACGTGTCCAACCCATCGAGCTGATCCGCCAAGACCCGCGCCACCAGAGCGCTGTAGGGCAGGGCGATCGCCACGACAGCGACCACGGGCCGCAGCCCGAGAAGTTGCAGCAGCAGCAAGCCCCACAGCAGCTCATGGAGGGAGCGGGGAAGGGCCAGCAGGCGCCGCAGAAAAGTGGCGGGCCAGAGCTGGCCCGTGGTCTCCCGCCAGAGGGTGCGGGAGCTGGCGCATCCCAACAGCAGGCCGCCGAGCAGGCTGGTCGTCCACCCGAGGAGGGCCATGCCCAGGGTGATGGCCAAACCCTCGAGAGCGGACCGCCACACCAGGGGATCGGTGGAAGGATGCACGGCGGCCAGAAGGAAACGGCCCACGAGATCCCACCCTCCGGCGTGCACCTGGCCGGGCAGGACGAGAAGCACCGGCAGCGCCACCAAGGCGGGGAGGAGGGGGAGCAGGGGCGCGGCCGGATGCCAGCGGGTCGGCGGATCGCCCGGGAACGGGGAGGACTCAGCCATCGGCAGGGGCCGCACCGGCGTAGAGGTCCGCCAGCAGCGAAGGATCGAGGGAGGAGGCCGGCACGTCGAACCACAGGGTCCCCTGGCGCAGGCCGAGGACCCGATCAAATCCCGCCAGTAGATCCGGGCGATGCAACGACAGCAGGACGGCCCTGGGCGCCTGGCCCAGACGCAGCAGCAGCTCGAGCACCTCCCGGGCGCGGCGCGGGTCCAGGCTGGCCAGGGGTTCGTCGAGCAACCAGATCTGCGCGTCCTGGCGCAGCAGGCGGGCGATCGCCACCCGCTGACGCTGGCCGCCCGACAGCTCCGCCACGGCCCGCGGCAGGAGTGCCGCCTCAAGGTCAACCCGGGCCAGGGCCGCGGCGTTGGCCTCCGTCTCCAGGGGCGCCAGGAGGTTGAGCCAGGCCTTGGGCCAACTCCACTGGGCCAAGCGAGCGGCGTTGAGGTTCTGCTGCACGCTCAGCTCCTCGATCAGGCGCAGGTCCTGCCAGAGGG
>CAYVWU010000002.1:0-44093 GCA_964455575.1 uncultured Cyanobium sp.
GCGGCCTCCCGCAGCGCGGTCCAAAGGGCGGCGGGCACACCCGGCAGCTTCAACGGGACGGGAGGGCGTGGATCCGCCCATCCTCCATCGGCGGGCCGGGGGAAAAGGCGCCGATTCAGGAGAGGAGCGACCGCAGAACGCGCGCCACCTCCTCCACATGGGAGCGCTCCAGATGGGGATGCAGCGGCAGGGTGAGGATGTTCGCCAGGCAGCGCTCCGTTTCCGGCAGGGGAGCCTGGGGACCCAAACGCTGGAGCACGTAGGGCTGCTGGTGACAGGCCTGGGCGTAATGGAGCGCAAGGGGCACCCCCTGGCGCTGGGCCTCCCGCATCAGCTCCGCCCGACGGGACGGGTCCCGCAGACGCACCACAAACAGGTGGTAGCTGTGGCGCCAATCCGCCCCGTCCTCAGGGAGGAGGAGGGCCAGGTCCGCCAGCAGCTCGCGATACCAGGCCGCCACCTGACGACGCTTGGCGATCTGTTCAGACAGATCCTGAAGCTTGCCGAGCAGCACCCAGGCCTGCAGTTCATCCAGGCGGCTGTTGACGCCGAATTGGACCGCCTGGCGCTCCTGATCCCAGCCGTAGAAGCGACTGCGCCGCGCCCGCTCCACCGCGTCGGGGCGGTTGACGACCAGGGCGCCGCCATCACCGAAGGCAGCCAGATTTTTGGTGGGATAGAAGCTGAAAGCCGCGAAATCGCCCATGGTGCCCACGGTTTGCTCGCGATAGGTGGTGCCACAGGACTGGGCGCAGTCTTCGATCAAGGCCAAGCCATGGTCGGCGCAAATCCCCCGCAGGGCCTCCAGATCACAGGCTTCTCCGTATAGATGCACCGCGATCACGGCGCGAAATCGTCCACCGCTTCCCGCGTCCCGCGGCGTCTCCAGACGTTGGCGCAGATGGGTGGGGGACAGAACCGCCCGCCCCTCTTCCAGATCGACAAACTCGGGCACAGCCTCCAGGCGCAGCACGGCGGCCGCGGTGGCGTAGGCGGTGTGCGCGGGCAAGAGCACGCGATCCCCCGGCTCCACCCCAGCTGCGCGCAGCGCCAATTCCAGAGCATCGGTGCCATTGGCCACGCCGATCACCTGGTCCGGCCGACACCCCGCACCCAGCCAGGTGGCGAACTCAGCCTCAAATCGCCGCACCCCCTCCCCCAGAATCACCTGTCCAGAGCTGGTGATGCGGTCGATGGCATCCACCAGCACCTGGCGATAACGCAGGAGATCTTGCTGAGGGAAGTTAAAGGGATCGCCCGTGGCAGAGGGGATATTCATGAGAGTGACGGGGACGTCGTCGACGGGGAATTGACCGTCAGGATTATTTGGCTCCATAGCGTAACATTCACGATGCCTTCAGTCACACGCTCGGCCCTGTTGCGACAGTTCCATAAGCCACACCAAACAGCCGCATCAGACGTAGCGGTGCATAAACTCAGAGTAGTAATTGAGGGTGCGCTCGAGCGTTTCCCGGAGCGGTCGTCGCGGACGCCAGCCTGTCGCGTCATGAAAGCGATCAGAGGAGGAATAATAGTCACCGATATCAATTTTTTTTCGCTCAGCCGGGAACGGCATCACTTGCAACTCACCCGAACCATAAATCTCAATCATCAAGCGCGCCAAATCCGCCAAAGAGATCACTTCAGACGAGCCAAGATTGTAAGGCTCCAAGGGCAGATCGCAATGAGCACCAGCGATTATCAAAGCGTCGACGACATCCTCCACATCGTTGAAGTCACGCAGCTGCTCACCCCCCCAGACCTCAATAGGACGACCTTCAATCAACTGACGCACCCAGATCCCGAGAAAGGTCTGACGCGCATCACAGATTCGCATGCGGGGACCGATGGTGTTGGTCAAGCGCAGAACACAAGCGCTCATATCATAGATTTGTGAATAAAGTATGTGATACATTTCTGCCGAGAGCTTATTGATTCCATTCACATCAACCGGTTGGATGGGATGGCATTCATCCACAGGCAGGTATTGTGGCCGGCCGTAGAGCTGACGTGTACTGGCATACACCAGACGCACTTGAGGCACGACCTGCCGACACTGCTCCAGCAAACGCAACTGGGCCGTGACATTGATCTCCAGATCCGTTTCCGGATCCCGAATCGAATCCATGTGACTGGTTTGACCCGCCAGATTGAAGATCACCTCCTGTCCTTCCAGGAGAGACTCCAAAGAGGAACCATCCCTGAGATCAAAGACATGGGCCCGGATGCGCTCCTCATAGCCCTGAAGATTGAAGCGGTTCCCTCCAAACTGCGGCAACAGGCAATCCAGAACGGTCACCACTGCTCCCTGATCGCAGAGGCGCCGGGCCAGAGTGGAGCCGATGAAACCGAAACCACCCGTGACAAGCACATGACGCCCCTCCCAGAAGGCGGAGGGCACAGCGAAGGGAGCGTCAGGCAACGGCGCGACCAGGAAGGGAGTTCATGTTAATACTTTAACCAAGATGGTGCCACGGCAGACGCCATAGGAGTGCGCCCAGGGTGAAGTTCTTCGTCGGGCGATCGTGCATGGGGAAGTCGGTGAGCGGGAGGGCAAGGGCGCAGAGAAAACGCCTGGGATGAAGGGCGTCAGGCTCAAGGGCCCGAGGAACGTGTCTTGAGAGAATGCGGTTGAACCCGGATGGCTCTGTACGCATAGCGCTGCAGAGCTCCCGGCAGGATGCGAGCGACAAACGCGGCGATCACAGCCAGGAGATTCAAGGGGGACCAAAGTCTGAGTTCAACGATCGCGCGCCATCGCACCCCGGCATCAGCCAGCGCCTGATGCCATCCTCCACGACGCCGAAAAAAATGAGAATCACGGCGGAAGTCCAACAGGGGATCGGGCAGATTGGCAAAACGAAACCCGGCCAAAGCGGCATCGATCCAGAGGTGATAATCCTCAATGCGACGGGTATCCAATCGATAGCGCAGACCCGAGGAAAAAACCTCCCTCCTGATCAGCGTTGTGGGGTGATTAATCGGGTTGAAGCGAGGCAGCGCCCGAATGATTTCGCGGTGGCTGAGCGGAACAGACTTGTAAGTAATGAGAACACCATGTTCATCAACCTCGTTACAGGCCGTGCCAAGGATATCAACATCACCATGGGATGCTAACCAGTGCCTCTGCAGCTCAAGTCGCCCTGGATTGGAATGATCATCGGCATCCATCCGAGCCAGCAATTGCCAAGACGGATTGAGCAGAACCTCATCCAAAAGCGCATTGAGCCCATAGGCCAGCCCCTTCATCGAGGCGGATTCCCGCAAAACCAAGGCTGCAGGAGCCGCCGCGGCACGGAAGGCCGCCAGGTTGGGACAGGTACCGCCATCGATGCGGAGAAAAAAACAATCAGCCTCCGTCAAAGAAGCGGCCGTGGAGCGAACAGCATCCAAGGCCAGAACTTCCGAATCACCAGCCCTCATGCACATCAGAACGGCGATCGGCGCAATCACGGCTCTCTCACAGGACGGCACAGGGGAAGCTCGATTTCCTGATGAGCCGCCTCAGGGAGAAAACCACACAATCGCTCAACATCGATTCGCAACCCCTGAAGAAAACGTTCATTCAGGCTCTCACTGCTGTACTGCTCCTGACCACCAGCTCGATTATCAAGAATAGACTGAACCTTATTGATTGGGGCACAAAAGGCAACAGATTCCTCGTAACACAACAGATCGGGCTTGGCACGGCGGAACAAGCTGCTGCAGCGGGATAGAACCTGCTCAAGACGATTGGGATTGCCGTAGGGCAGCCAAGACAATAACAACAGCAGATCCTGTGCACGATAAACGGAGCTTGACAGCTCAAGCGGATAACCGAAATCACCCTCCCCGCCAACCCAGCGGAAGAGAAGGTGAGCACGCTCGACGGAATGAAACATCGGGAGTCGTTGCGAGCAACGCCTCGTATAACAACGTTGGGTGTTCCGACCCAGTCGGAGGCTGAAAGCCAGGGCTTTTGGAAATGCACAGAGAGCTCGCTTCATCTGTGCCAATGAGAACGACCGCACAAAGATCGTATCATCAACAAGAAAGAGAACAAAATCATCGGGAGGCGTCAAAGTGCGCCTGAGGAGGAAAGCCATCGCGGCTCGGAGCCTGCCCATCGGCGACACTGATTTCCCAAAGATCGTCAACAAATCATGTTTAAACTGTTTTTCTTCGACCCAAATCAAACGCGCGAAATTAAACGGTTGACAACGGAGGTCCTGATAAGCCCTGACAAATTCTTCAGAGGATGCACGGTACAGGACGCTGACCGATGCACTTGTCGCATCTACACAGTGAAGACAGAAAGAAGTCAGGGTGGCATGGAGCTGTAGAGGTCGATCTTTAGAGAAAAGAATAACGTTCACAACTGCCAAGCCATACAAAAGAAACCGTTGATTGATTTTAGCCCCCAGCCGCGAAGTGCACGACTCTCCTCTCTCGATCCAGCGTGCACAAGATGGGATGAGGAAAACACGGTGGAATGCGAAGCTCGATATGAGCTGGACAAAGAGCGGCCAAAGCCAAAGAGCTCAGCAGCTGAAAAAAGGGAGGGTCTCCCAGGGCTGCACCAACAAAGGCCGCTGACGCCTCAATGATTCTTTTGCGCATGGTCAGTATTTCACCGTTCACAGTCAGGTTTTGACTTTACGACCGAGGGCCACGGCTCTCCAGCGCAGGGCTCGATAAAAGCGGCTGAGGGCTGGTTGGCGCTGCGCCCGCTGACGAATCTGAAAACGATCATCGAGCACCCGCCAGGCACTGAACAGCGTCGCCGTCAAACGGTGACGCCGATAAGCGGACCGCCAGATGGATGCCGGCACCGTCCCGACGTCAATCCCAAGGGAGCGCAGCTCAGCCATGGCCGCCTGAAAAGATTGATCATCTTCCGACGGAAGATAGCGAAAAGCAGATAAGCACTCGCGAAGAAGACAGGACTCCGCCAATTCACGCGAGCTACTGTCTTCTGTGAATCGCCTGAAGACCTCGATTCGATTCTTTAACATTCGTGGTGTATCCCCCTGCATGCTTTGCGAGTGGCGCCGGACTAAAACCAAGGGTTCACGGAGAATGCGAATTGCAAAAGCCGCTGCAATTCGATGCCACATCTCCCAGTCTTCGCAGGCTGACAGGCATTCATCAAAGCCTCCGCAACGCGCAAAGCACTCACGCTTGATCAGAGCGGCGCTCCCACCAGAAACAACATTTCCCAACACCAATTGCTGACGGGTCGCAGGGGTGATATCTCGACAATAATCATAAATTGTATCATCGGGCATCATTCCGTGTTCGTCAATGATTTGGAAGTCGGCTGAGACGATGCCAACGGAGGGATCTGAAGTTTCAAAGAGTTGGACCTGCCTCTCAATTTTCTCAGGCCGCCAGAGGTCATCCGCATCGAGGATGGCAACATATGTCCCGGCACCAGCCGCAATTCCACTGTTTCGTGCCGCGCTCAAGCCGCTATTCTCGGAGTGACGGATAATCTTTAGAGGGAACTTTGATCGATGCTCAGCCAGAATTGAAGCTGTTTCATCCTTGGAACAGTCATCAACGATGTAAACGAAGCAGTTCTCATAGGTCTGCTGCTCAATCGTTGCCAGCGTCTCACGCAAGTGGGAGGCACCATTGTAGACAGGGATAACGATGTCAACCAGCGGGGAGGGATGTGTCATTGGTGGCGAGATTGTTACAAGCGAATCCATTGAGAGGGCACGACATCCTCCGTATTGATGGAGGTGTCAAGAAACCACTTCTTGGGTGCAATAACAATACTGTCGGGACCGGCCCCCAACCAAGCCCCCCACCATCCAAATGTACTATTGGCAATAATATGACTCCGACAACAGCTGATGAGGTGCAAATCGACGTAATCATAGGCAGAATGGTCATAGTCCTGATCCATGAATGTTACCCGACAATTGAAATCAAAGTTCTCGCGTACCCAAGGGATATCGTCCGAAAAAACAAATAAATGCGGATTGGCAAACCTGGATTGAATGATGTCCAAAGCCAAACGATAGTACTCATGAGAGCAACATCCGTGAAACTTGCTGTGATGAGGGTGATTAGCGAAGTCTCCTCTTCTCACGATAAATGCCACGGACTCCGGGGTTGACTCAATCTGCTTTTTAATCAAAGCATGGTCAGGGTGCAAAGAATTCCTGAGCTGCAGATCGGAACGGATTTGGGTGGCGATAGCATCAAAATAACGCGGGCTTTGCCAATAAGATGTGACATAGAAGTCTCCACGCCTGGCTTGCGCTTTGGGGTCAAAATGGAAGTGAGGCTCACTCAATTCAACCAGATGCCGATTCCGCCCCAAGAGACGTGACAAGAGGGGAACTGCGCGTCGGGAATAATGAGCTGTAGGCGTTCGAAAAGAGGAGCCAAAGGGGGGGTCCCAATCAACAACGGGTGCTTCTATAGCAAAGTGATGGAGTTTGAATTGACGTCGATGGGCCGGATCCGAACGACTCGTCACCTGCGTGGTGTCGAGAAAAAGTTCAGATTGGTTCAGGAGAGCGAGATGGCGAGCGAAGGCATATTGGAACAGCTGATTGCCCATCCCTCCCGTCAACTGCACCACAATCATGACATTCCCCTGGGGAGATATAAAGAAAATATAGCATACGCCATGTCGATGCAAGCACCGGCAAGGATGAGTTGCAAGCGGGTAAGTCGGGGAGACTAAGAGTAAACAACCTCAAGTGCCGGAGCGTGTAGGATTGGACACTGGTCACTGGAGTGAGGATGAGTATCTATCCATCGGTGGAGCGGATCATCAACAAAGCATTGGCGCCCTTTGACATCGTCATCGATAGACAGTCACGCTGTGATTCCGAGAATCAGGGACAGCTTCTATCTCGCTTGTCTGACAATGCCAAACTGATTGGCAGCCATGGAGCCTGTGAGTCGTTTATCACATTTGCCTCCCTGGAAGAGAGGAGGAAAGACCCGGAGATCAATGACTTGATGCGATTTTACGCAGAGTTCTTTCAACATTCGCGTTCGCAATGGGCGCAAGATATTTTTGTCATGTATGAGACAAGGATGAAACGCCATGGCACCTACTTGGAAATCGGTGGCGCAGATGGTCTGACGCATTCCAACACACTTTCTCTTCGCGACCATCTCGGCTGGTCCGGAATCCTGGTGGAACCTGATCCTGATCTGTACGTCCTGCTCCGCGCCTCACGCGGACACACGGATCAAGTCATCCAGGCCGCAATCTCACCGGATGGAAGCACCGGCAGCGCCTTGCTGAGGCGAGCCGGCCAGCTTTCTGCCCTGGTGGGTCATGAGGGGACAGATATCCACGCGGAACAGCGAAAACATCACGAAGACATGGCCAGTGTCGCGATGATTGATTTGAACACAGTGATCCAATCACGACCAAGGATCGATTATTTTTCCTTGGATGTGGAAGGAGCAGAGCTGACAATTCTGCAATCAATCCGCTGGCGAGAAATCATTCCACCAGGCATTATTACGGTTGAGCATAATTTTCGTCCCTCTGAAAAGGAGGGCATGAAAAGGCTACTAAACGAGAATGGATACATCGAAAAGCAGCCGCACCACGACTGGCTAAGGCGAGGAGATCTGTGGATGGTGCATCACGAGTACGTTCCTGGTGAGTGAGATCCAGCAGCCAGAGTCACCCTACGGAAGAGGAGCATGGGTGCGTTGGATGTTAAAATAGTTTTCATTAACATAGAGGTGATCTCCAAGCCCATCAGAGACCGAACGCAGTACCAGAAGGAAACCAAGATCTGCGAGAAACTCTGTAATTTGGTCGGAAGATGGTTGATCTTTATAAATTTGTTTATCGGCCACTTCAACCCAAATTGTTCCTGTCTTTGGCAGGATTCTCTTGGCGCCTTGAAGGGCCAGAAGCTCAGCGCCTTGTATATCCATATGCAGAAGATCGACATACTCAATAGATTGACGTTGAGCGAATTCATCAAGGGTTGTTGTCGGCACCTGAATCGAGCGTTCAAATTTCAGCCAGGGCACAATGCGCTGCATCAGGGCTGCAGGCGGCAACAAAGAACTAGACTTGTTTCCATAGTCCCAGTCCTTGGTTTTCGGCTGATCTTGCGGATGCCCGGAAGAGAGATGAAGCGTAGATGTACCCACGTGGTTGGAGACCGCTGCTTGGCACAGGCAAAAGCGATCGGATTGAACGAGTTCGCTCAAGGAATTGATTTTATCAATGTTATCAGGATTTGGCTCAATCCCATAGATCATGACCTCGGGGAAGGTCCTGAGATAGCGAAGTGAGTCCTCTCCTTCACAGCAGCCCACATCCAAGATCACCGAAGGCGGTGAGTCCTTGTACAAGAGACGCAGCAAGGAGAGGTGGGGAGGGCTTTCAGCCAAGTATTGATTGAGATCCATACATAATCAGCAAAGTTCCAGTTTATCATAGAGAGCAGACTACGCTTCGCGAGGACACAATGATCGCCAGGACATAAGAGTATTTCTTCTCTTCTGTTGTGCGTGATTTATAAGCATCAGCGCTGATGCTTCCCGGCCAAGTCCGACCTGGCCGGGGAAGGAGCGTGGTCCCATCCACGACAGCGCCTGTCGTTCCCCTCCGCAAAGGAGCGACGACGGTGCGATGAGCATCGCCTGGAGGATGGCCCATGCAGGCGCCCGACAGGGCCACCGCGAGGCCCGTCGGCCTCTTCCAAGCTCGTGGCTTAAACTTTCTCAGCCATGCGTCAGACGTGTCTTCTGCCGTTTAGTCCTGGTTCAATCACGGAAGAGGTACCTCCATGCAAGGACTCCCCAGCATTCACGTCATCATCCCAACGGGCGGAAGAGCGGAGACCATCTGGTCAACACTCAATTCATGCGCATCTCAGACGTATCCCAACCTGTCGATTTGGGTCTGCGATAACTCCTGCGAATCTGCAACAGCGGAAATTATTGACAACATCAATGACAAACGCATTCGCCGGGTCCAGCCAAGCCGCAGGCTTTGCATGGCTGAGAATTGGGAATTTGCGCTCTCCCACATCCACGACGGCTTCGTCACGATCATCGGAGATGATGACTGCCTGATGCCAGAAAGCATCGCTCAGGTGGCCGTCCTGATTCAAGAAAATCCAGATATCTCTGTCCTGAATCATTTGCCAGCCAGCTATTACTGGCCCAACTTTCCCAATCCAGATCTCGCCAACAAAGTCCATATCAGGCCGATGGACTTCAGATCACATCGTGTGGATAGCCAAGCCGTCTTGTCCAAAGTTTGTTCCTTTGAATCGTGGTATGGCCACCTACCGGTGCTCTATCACGGATTCGTGTCAGCCGAACTCATCACAAGGATCAGACAAAAGAGTGATGGGATATTCTTTAATTTCTGCGCACCAGACATTTATGCCGCCATTGTCCTGGCCATGAATACAGAAGAGTTTCTCATGGTCAATTCGGCCCTGACGGTTGGTGGACAATCCGGAAGAAGTAGTGGCGCCAACTATGCTTTAGAAACAGAGATTGGCAAGAGGTTTACAGCTGAACTACCGGCAAGACTTCATTTTCGCTATGAGAGCATGAGCATTTCGTTAGCTGTCTTTGAGGCCCTAGAAAATGCCTTCCAAAGTTTTCCGAATCTGCAGGCGAAATTCCCCATCGATCAACAGCAACTGCTGAAGTCCGCCATCGCGGAAGTCTCTGGCCTCAGCGATCATCTTCAACAACAACTGCAAGAGAAACTCTTGCTCATCTATCCCGCTGAGAGTGTCAGAGAAGCCTGGGAGGAGGCCAAAGCTCCAGACAGAGAAACAGCAGCTGAGGCCAGATCTCCTCAGATATTGGCGGGAGGCTTCCTCAGAGGGCTGAAGAGGATGACTTCCGCTCTTAATGGAAAGCTGCGCCAACGCTCCGTCCAGGCCAGCCTGGCGGAGGCCACAAACGCCAGGCCAAGCGAGAGACCGCATGGCTTCTATCTGGAAGAGGGTTGGCTGAAACTTGAACAACCCATGGACGTTGCTGGCTACGGCATCAGCTCTGTGGAACAAGCAGCCGTCTTTCTCCAGGACACCATCAAGGCCATGGCCGTTAGCAACAACCCACAATCACCGGCGGGATGATTGGGAGATCACCTGGCATCGTCCCCACGCAAGCGCAGATCAGAAGCGAAAAACATGACAGAGCCCTCGTAGGGTTCTCCTTTGCTCGGACAGACAGCAACTCGCGGGAGATCAAGAAATTCGCTTGAGATAGCCTCCGCGGGCCACAGTAATCAACAGCTTTCCGTCAAACGAATGATCGGCTTTAAAATGATGATTCCTCGCCAAGAAGTCTTCAACAGCGGTCATCGGACTGTTTCCAGGACCCCATTCGCGATTTTGAACAAATTCAGACTGCATAAACTCAACAACCGTATCGAAAACAATGCAATAGCTATCAACACTGACAAGGCCTGCATAGGCATTCAACTCTTCTGAAACATGGTGCTTCGTATGATTAGAATCCAGCGAAACCAACACCTTTTCAAACCCTTGGCAGCAGACATGCACATCTTTCACAACCTGCGGATCAATGGATGAGCCCTCGATCAGGTCCATCTTGTAACGGAGGGGATGATCATCAAGAGCTTGGCGATTGTGTGGGCGAATATCAATATCAACGCCAATGACTTTGCGCTTCGACTGCCTTGGAT
Organism: uncultured Cyanobium sp.; assembly: GCA_964455575.1. Taxonomy (GTDB): domain Bacteria; phylum Cyanobacteriota; class Cyanobacteriia; order PCC-6307; family Cyanobiaceae; genus Cyanobium. The sequence goes on from CAYVWU010000002.1 coordinate 10,658, forward strand.
CCAAGCCATCCATAATGTCCAGCAAGCACAGCAACGACGCAGAAAGAACAAGCGAGCCGCCATGTGCAATGCCGGTTTCCAGGATCAAGTCGGGTTTGACACGGTGGACAACTTCCTGGAACGCCACAATATCCTGAGGATATTGAATGATCGGGCGACCAAGCCATTGAAAATTATACGTATAGTGATGTCGGCCAACATCGTGCATCCATTGAAGAGATTGAGGCCAAAGGCTGGGATCTTCGCCTAATGCCTTGACATTATTGCTGACATCGCGGGTGAAATCAGACATCTAAACGCTGCGAAAGGCTGATGGAGTCAATGCGCCCACCGATTTGCGCACCGATCGTAAGATTAGCATAGCTGTATTCAGGGAATCCGGCCTCAGCCATCACCCGCTGAGTTCTCTCCACCGCATAGGCGACCCTTCGAAGCACAAGGCCCTGAGGCGTGAGCAGCGCATAAGCTGCTCTGCAATCTCCGTCTCTCGGCTGGCCAACCGAACCAGGGTTGCAAAAGGTCTTGCCTTCAACAGAGAGTTGGCACTGCACGTGGGTATGGCCGACCAAAAGACAATCACAATCGGGTGGGAAAAGCCCGCCAGCCACAACATAGATATACTGTTCTAAAGGATCCCTTGGTCCACCGTGATAAAAGAACGTCCGATCAATGACGTACATGGACCTGGATTGGGACAGCCACGCCAAATTATCAGCTCTAATCCGCTGACGTTGATAAACAAGTGTCTCAGTGACATGCCGTGATCGTTGACAGCCTTGATTATCAAGCAGGTATTGATCGTGGTTGCCGCGAAGCAGAACGAACCCCTTTAAGGTTCGCAGCAAGTCAATACATTCATTGATTTCGACATGATAGCCAGCGATATCTCCAAGGCAAATGAATCTCTCACAGCCAAAGCCTTGTCCATCCTCCAAAACAGCCTGGAGCGCTGCATAGTTGGCATGAATATCACTGATTACTCCGATCATAGATATCGAATAAAATCGGCGGTGAATCTATAGCCTTCTCCTTTCAATAATTTGAGGGGAGTATCAGTGATTCCCTCAAATGAGAAGGCCAACGCCATGGCAGTTTCATCAAAACCGAAAGCGGCTTTCAAAGATGTTGTGCTTGAGAATCTGGGATTGATCTCCATCAAAAGAAAATCACCATGCACTTGACGAAATTGAAAATTTGTCGGGCCAAGGGGAGTGGCCTGACGTGAGATTGTATCTATTGAGGAAAGAACATCCTCAGCCGGATCGACGGTTTGCGCATATTTTGTATAGCCCTCTTTGGAGAGGGTTCGGCGAAAAACGATGGGACCCTGATAGCTCCCATCCCCAAAACCAAAAATACTGGCCGTATATTCCTTATCGTCGGTGCCAACGCATGGTTGCAGAATATATTGAGATCGATCGAGTTTGATTGTATCCTCTAGGAAGATGGAGAGATCGCTAGCGCTTTGGAAACGATGAAGGCCTCGGGATCCATTGGAACACCTTGGCTTTAGAAGATATTGACACGATTGATCCAACATGTGTTCAAGAGCTGCTTGATCAGAGGCCAGGATCGTAGGAATCGTCTTCACATCATGTTCAAGGGCAAATTGATAGAGCTTATATTTATCGAATCCCAATTCTAAAACCGCTTGACTATTGATCAACGCAGGCAGGGTCACCTGATCCGCCCGGGTGCGCGCAAAGAAGACGACATCATTCTCAATACCTGGGAGAATCAGATCAATCTGATGGTGATGAACAAGGTGCGTCCAGAATTGTAGGTAGTCAGGATGGCCTTCAGGAATAGCTGGCTTTTGGATGAACTCATGGCAGAGATACTTGGCATGGGTACAGCTATTCAGGTCCGTGCCCAATATGGTGAGGTTATGGCGATTGTAGCTCTGGAGGCCTTGGAGGATGCCTTGGCCGATCAAAGCTCCCACTCCAGTCGCAAGGACAACTTTCATACCGTGTTCACATCATGAGAGCCGAAATCTGACCAGGACTGATGAGCGCGTCTCCATGCCAGCCAACGTTGCGGTGTGACTTGCAAAGTCTTGGCAAGACGATCAAAGGGAGGTTCTGTCTTGGGAAGACATCGCGCGCGGAAAGGCTGCTTTTCATGGGTGAGACGAAGCTTTTCCATGCACGCATTGTAACTGAATGCCAGCTCGGCCAGATCTGAGTAGTTGTCGTCACAAGGAAAGCAACCATTTTGAATTCCCTGGATGGCATCGCAAGGCGCAGTCTCGATGAGTAGGGAGGCCGCATACTGAACATGGATAAAGTTCCGTTTAGCAAGCGACATTGGCATGACGAGGTTTTGCTGCGCAAAGGCCTAACGAATGCTGGGACCGATCCATGGCTGATGTTGCACGAGATGGCCGTGATCATCCTATGACTGACCAGTTCTGATGCCAACAAATAGCACGTGATTCTTTTCACACCACCAAGCCAGAAGATCTTCTGCACTTCGCTTGGTTAGCCCATAACTCTGAAGACCCAGTGAGGGGTCAATCTAATCATCGAAAAAGATACTACCGGCATAGACAATGAGTTGCGGCGAGGTTGCCGCAGCAATAGCAATAATGTAAGAGCATGAGACAATATAGACCAGGAGATTATGGCCGAGCCTGCAAAGCTGTCATCGGAGAAAGCACTTGACAAGACACAAAGTCCATTCACCTTCACATGGTCGGGTGGAGGATCCTTGGCGGTTGAACTTGAACGTCGCAGTAGATTGCAGCATCAGCATAGCGATCTGCAGTGATCACCTAAAAGCCGCGATCCACGAGTTGCTGGCATAGGGAACGACCCAGCTTAGATGTATGACCAACAACAATCGCTTTCATCAGAATTAAGGGAGCTTTGCCTCAACCAAAATGGCAACAGACAGCTCAGGGAAATCGATACCGACTTCCATAAGGGCTTGAAAGTTTTTATCGGCGTTATCAATTCCTTGCAAGATGTGTAAGGGAAGCGGCTTAAGATAAACTCCTTCTTGATAGCAAGTCTGATAACCCGCTCGCTCAATATCTTGCCGAAGCGTATCAAGACAATATTGACGTTTATGCCCAAGCGCAAGATCATTGGGATTCAGGCTATAGAGGTCGTCAATCAAGCCCATGGCATGACCAAGTCTCCGGTTCAAGGATTTGCCATTAGGAACAACGACAAAGAGACGCCCCGTGGGCTTCAGAAACTTTCGAAACCTCTCAAGCACAACCAATGGATCATCAACATGCTCCAAGACAAAACCCATCACGATGTAGTCAAAGCTATCTTCCGAATCAAACTCTTCAAAAAAAGAATGAACGATCCTTCCTGAATAGGCAGGATGAATGCGCATAAATTGTTCAATGACAACGCTTGAACCATCGATAACGACATGCCGGCCTGCATTCTCGGCAAACCAAAGCGGGGTATATCCATGGCCAATCCCCAATTCAAGAATATCCAGTCCCGGCTCAATTCTCTTCAATATCCTTTGCGGATACCAGTTGAGAATAAGATCATTTTCGAAATGGGTTTTCGCATCTTTGTTATATTCAGAGCTCTCTTCATCGAGATTTCTCATGCTAGTCATCTTGATGGTCGATCGATAAAGTCTTTCCAGTCTACAAGCCTGCCGGAGAGATACTCTCCGGCCGCTGGTCCACAATGGGCCAGGCAATCGAGAGCACTGACATAGGGGACAAAGTCGGCAGCAGGGCTTTGTTGATACTTTTTTAGTCCATAATGAATATAGCTTACTTGGATTCCGCAGTCTTCAAATAACGAATGTTCGAGATAATTCGCGGCCCCATGTCCGGTGATATAAAGCTTGGCCCCGAGGTGTTGGCAAATGTCCTTGACTTTATGACTGCCATGGCCATCAATGGCAAGATCTGATGATTGAAGATAGCGCACATGGTGCAAGCCAAATGCGGCTGCCAACCTCATCGTGGAATCAGCAGAGATAGCGGCGAGCGAACGCTGCTCTGCATCGACGCCGAGAACATCATCGAGAAGATCGTATGCAAGCTCAAAGTATGGCGCATCTCGATACAGACTGACAAATTGATCTAAGTGCTGACGTTTCCAATCACGGGTAGGGCTAGGATAAACATCCTTGATCAACTTACTGGTTTGCCCCTTAACGAGGGGAACAGTCATCCACTGTTGCTTAGCATTCGACAAGAGTTGCACACGATTAAAAAAGGATCCGTGGGAATACTTTGCATCATCATAAAAGACATATATATCGCAGAGTTGAATCTGCTCAAGATGCCCATACCATGGGAAATACATTGGCTGGGAGATAACCACCCTGGCTCCGTCAGACATCATCAACCAAGCAGATAAGAGGTGATTATCGCAGCGACAAAGGATGTATCCTCTGCCTTCATATCATGATAGGAGGGAAGATTAAGAGCTCTAAGATAAATTTCTTCCGATAGATATGGTTGTTGAAAGGCTTTCTTTCCCCCGGCGGGAGTTGAACTTAACGGCCAAAAAAAGACCCGGGCATCCACGCCTTCCGCTCTCATTTTAGCCATTAGTAAGTCGCGATCAAATGGAATTCCAGCATCCACGACAAAGGTGGGCATCCAGAAGCCATTGCTGCAGCCATCTGGCTCTGGATTCATGGTTAGGGGAAGGCTTTTCAAGTGATCATGGTATCGCATAAAAAGATCTCTTTTGGCCTGGATTAAATCATCAATTCTTTCAATCTGTGCACAACCGATCGCGGCCTGAAGGTTGCTAAGCTTATATTTAAAGCCAACCATATCGGGCCAAAACTGCTTTGCTTGCTCCCGAGACCGCCCATGGTTGGAGAGTGTCAGAACATGCTCGTACAGGTCTGGATCATTGGTCACGAACATGCCTCCCTCACCCGTCGTCATCGTCTTCGTGCCATGAAAGGAAAAGGCACCAAAACGTCCCATGCTCCCGGCACGCTTTCCGTGGTAGATAGACCCAATGGCCTCAGCAGCATCCTCAATCACTGGGATGCCATACCGTTCGCCGATGGCCAGCAAGGCGTTCATGTCGCAGAGGTTGCCGTAGAGATGAACCGCAACGATTGCCTTTGTCCTTGGGGTTATGGCCGCCTCAACCTGTTCAGGATCCAGACACCAACTCTCCGGCAAGATGTCCACAAAAATGGGCGTCGCCCCCAAATGCACGATCGGTGCCGCCGTCGCCACCCAGTTGGTGTCAGCCATGATCACCTCGTCACCAGGCCTGATCCCCAAGGCGGACATTCCCAAATGCAACGCGCCAGTGCAGCTGCTGGTGGCGATGGCGTAATCAACACCCAGGTGAGTCTTGAAGGCTTCCTCAAAACGAATAATATAATCATAACAATGTTTTCCCCAGCCGTTGCGAGCAGCATCAGTGGCGTATTGAACTTCCAGGTCAGTAATTGATGGCTTTGTATAAGGAATCATGTCCCGTCAAGCCTCAATATAAATAAAGTCAATGTTTTTGCCGGCCAAGCTACTAACGTCGGCAATGATTCTTTTGGCATGGACAGGATTCAAACCAACAAGGATTGTGGTGATCCCTTCCGGGAGCTCGTAGGGGGGGAGAATAGCGACACCGGCCTGCTGAGTCCCCTGAAGGAAGGGATTTGAGTCAAGAAAACACGTCAACTCTTTACCGCAGTCACGCAGCAAGTTGGCCAGATAAATTCCATAAAAACCAGCTCCATAAATCGCTATCTTTTGGCTGGGCAAGAGGCTAGCCATAAGCTTGCGCAAACGCTCCTCCTGCGAAGCCCAAAATGAAGCATACTCACGAATGCCTTTGACAAAGCGATCCTTCGACAACTCTGGGGGCTGCCAAGTCTTGGTCGAGGACCTGTTGGCGAGCTTCTTTGCACGACAGATGATCGCCCCGTTGTGGCTTTCGGCATCCACCTCGATCAGGGCAAAGCCAGCCCGAGACAACATCGCTTCAATAGACGTTGGCCCAAAGTGGTTGACATGATCGACGACGAGAAAATCAGCCGGGTTACCGAGAACATTTGGCACGATAAAGTAAAATTGTCCGTCCTCCTTCAGGAGATCCAATATGGTTTTACAGATTTGCCGCAATTCGACAATGTGTTCAAGGGCATAGAAGGACGTCACAACATCAAAAGACCCTTGCCAAGCGGGCGGGATCTCACGAACAGCACAATGCTCAGGGACCGTGAATGTTTGCCACATCTCGAAATAGCGATCCGAGACGTCATAAACGTAGGGTTGAAGTCCCTCGACGTTGGCGCAAAGACGCGTCATGGTTAAACTCTTTCCGCAACCGAAGTCAAGAATAGATGTATGGCGATCTATTGAGATTTTTGTTGAGAGTATAGAGGCTTGATGTTGGGCACGAAAAATTGGCCCCTCCTTTGTCATCAGATAAAGCTGATCATCGTTCTCATTTTGTCGGCCAAGCTCATAAACCTCTTCGTAATATGTCTTCAGATCATCCAAGGGAATCGTTTGACAGTGTCCACAACTTTCGCAAAGGTAGACCTCCAGCGCGCCATCAATAGAGGTATTCATTGTCGTTATAGACGTATCAGAATCAGCCTTGTAGATGCGTTCCAGATCCCGACTGCCACAGGCGTTACAGATGATCATCGGTGCAATCACGCTGGTTTTACTTCTTACCGTTGACATTGTAGCCATAGACCTGAGAAGGCTTTGCAGGCCATCCACGCGCCACTGCTTCGGGATGATTGAAGTTAAAATATCTGACCTGAAGCGTCACTCTCAATTTATCGGATACGTTGTTACCACTTTGATGAATGGTATCAAAACGCATAAGCAAGAGATCTCCCAAGCGGCTGAGCGGAGTATCGATAGGATATTTTGCACTCAGCACATCATGGTTCGGAATGCCAAGGCGGTACAAACCCGTTTTGTGTGCATATTTTTCAAGTTCTTGATGGGGAATAAAGCCTTCCTGATTGGAGCCTCTCAAGATCTCTACAGAGCCCATACCCTCCAACATATCAACAAGTGGCACCCAAAAGACAATTCCATCCGGGCTCTGGGGGTTAGTGGAATACTCTTGGTGCCAATCGCTCCTAAACTGATCCTCATGGGGAAGGTCAAAGCGAATTCCATAGCTATTCTCGCCAACACCAACCAGCGATGAACCCGTGAGGCTTGTATAGAGATCAGCGAAACCACGCCAGCTGGCCAAGCGCAGAAAAGAGGGCAGCTGTTTACATTGATCGTATAGGATGGCAATGAACGAGCGATCCACTTGTCCAATTCGCAGGAACTCCTGCGCAGCCTGTTCCGGTGAAGAAAAATCCGCGAGCTGGTGACCCAACTGAATAGCGATTAGGGCGGCAACAGCATGCATATCCAACCACAGAGGAAGGATTAAATCATCAAACGGAAGGATTGAAGGGAGAAGCGTATAGCCCTTCTCGTTCAGCTCAGAAATAGCCTCATTAGACGTTTTCATCATATGACCATCAATGATTCGCAAACGGAATAAACGACGAACCGCAAACATCGTCCTTACGAGGCGGCAACAAGACGCGGACCAGCGGAGACCCTTGTCTGAATCGCCTGGCCGCAAGCGAGAAGACGTCGATCATCTCAACGTCCTCCAGACCAATGCTTCAGGGTGGGTATGGCGGTGACCAGATCATAAGCCGACAACTGATGACGCAGCTCATCGATCAGATTCCAAGGCAAGACCAGAAGAGCTTCCGGCGCGTGGCGTTGGAGCTCCTCCACGGTGATCACCGGAATATGACTTCCGGGCAACACGTACCCCTGTTTACTGGGGGCGCGATCGGCAACGGCTGGGAGGAGATCTGGTTTGATCCCAGAGAAGTTAATCAGGGTGTTCCCCTTGGCCGCAGCGCCGTAACCGAGCACCTGCTGACCGCGGCGATGGGCATCCAATAAAAACTCAAGCAAGCAATGCTTTGTCTCTTCTGCTCGCTTTTGCAGGCCTGAGTAGGCCTCCAACGATTCGATACCCGCTGCTTCTTCCATCGCCAGAATCGCCTGAACAGAGTCTTTGACATCCGCAGACTCCCGATGGGCAATCCATAAACGAAGCGTGCCGCCATGGGTGGACAACTCCTCAACATCTTCGACAACCAGACCACAATTCGAGAGCAGTCGTTGCACGACACGAAGACTAAAGTAGCTATAATGCTCGTGGTAGATGGTGTCAAACTGATTACCATTCAATAGACGCAACAAGTGCGGAAATTCAATTGATGCGCGACCCTTGGGCTTCAACAAGCGTGCGACACCAGCCAAAAAGTCATTCGTATCTGGAACATGGGCGAGCACATTATTGGCCACGACGAGATCCGCCTGCTCCAACTCTTCTGCGAAAGCCGCCCCAAAGAACCGCTCGATGGTTTCAATACCTTTTCCTCGAGCCGCCTCCGCAGTGGAATGGGTCGGTTCAATGCCAAGACAGGGAATCCCGCGCTGCTGGACATACTGGAGAAGGTAGCCATCATTGGAAGCCAACTCCACGACTCTGCTGTGGGGACCAAGGGACAGACGTTCGACGGCAGTGGCAACAAACCGTTCGGCATGGGCGCACCAAGTGGTCGAAGTACTGGAGAAATAGGCATAATTATCAGTAAATAATTCATCCGCAGCGGCATGGGCTGGGAGCTGCACAAGCCAGCACTCGGTGCAGACGTAGAGTTTCAAGGGATAGGTGATCTCCGGCTGCTCCAATTGGGCCACTGTGCGATAGGCGTTGCTGGGCGGCTGATGTCCCAGATCAATCACCGAATGTTCCAACGGCGAGCGGCAGTTTCGGCAGCAGTGGTTGCTCATGGCCATGATTCAAGCAGGGGAAGGTTCCGATCCCGCTCGCTGAGTCCCAGCGGGGGCAGTGGCCAGGCGATCGCCAGCGCTGGGTCATTGAAGCGCACCCCTGTCTCCGCTTCCGCCACCCAGGCACCGGAGTGCAGATACAGCAACTCGCTGCCTGCCTCCAACACCTGGAAGCCATGGGCGCACCCCTCAGGGATGAGAAGTCCATTGGCGTTTTCTGGGGAGAGCTCCACCGCATGCCACTGGCCAAAGGAAGGGGATGGCCGGCGAAGATCCACGGCGACGTCCCAGACGCGGCCGCGGAGGCAGCGAACGAGTTTCGCCTCCCCATAGGGAGGGGATTGCAGATGCATCCCGCGGATTGCGCCCCTCTGTTCCGTGCGGCTGATGTTCACCTGGGCGAGGTCCCGATCCCCCCAACAAGCCGCAAAGACCGGCTCCTGGCGACGAAAAACATTCAGGAACGCGCCCCGATGGTCGGCGAACGGGGTGGCCAACACCTCAACAAGACCCGCTATGGGAGTCTGGCGCAAGGCGACGGACACCGATTAAACCTCCCCGACAGAGCCGAAAGTTCTGACGCAGCCTCGCTGGGATCCCGGATCTCGATCAAGCATCATCGGCACACCAACCGGGCTTCAAGCAGAATCGTCATGGCTTCGCTCAACGTAGATCCCATTGCAACCGAGGCCTGACAAGACCGGGGACACTATGCACATACCCCTGTCGAGATTCATCATTCAAATCTTCAATAACGGAGAATGAGAATCGATCCATGAGGTGAAAATGGATGCAGACGGGATCAATTGAGCTGGCTGCAATGTTAACCGTGTACTGGCCGGCATTCAAGAGTCCGGGTGGCAACCAGGCCACAGCGCGATGGACGCCAGGCTTCAGCAGAGGCATGGCGGTGGGCGACGTGACAAAGGCACAGGTGCCAGAGGAGTAGAAGTGCAAATTGGGAATCACCGGCTGATGAAATGGCCTCATCTCGTAAGTGATTTCCACGCCAAACGTCGCTTCCAGTCGGCCATGACTGATGGTCTGTCCACCTTCATCAATCAGACGGGCTCCATAAAGCTGAGCCACCTCATCGCCAAGGGGGCTGGCACTGAGATCAAGAAGGGGACCAGATCCATCTTGATTGCTATTGAAATAAGCAGCCGTGATTTCCGAAGTTGGTCCAATCTGCTTGATCTGACCATTTTCCAACAATAGACATTCATCGCAAAGTGTATTAACCGTATTCAAGCTGTGACTCACAAAAAGCACCGTGCGGCCATGGCCGGTGACATCCTTCATTTTGCCGAGACATTTTTGCTGGAACCTGATGTCTCCCACGGCCAGAACCTCGTCAATAATTAAAATCTCTGGCTCCAGATGAGCGGCCACAGCAAAGGCCAAGCGAACATACATGCCACTGGAATAGCGCTTGACTGGAGTATCGATAAACCGCGAAACCTCAGCAAAATCGATGATGTCATCCAAGACAGCATTGATTTCGCGACGCCTCATGCCAAGGAGGGTGCCATTTAAATAGATGTTTTCTCGCCCCGAAAGCTCTGGATGAAAACCTGTGCCAACCTCCAGAAGAGAGCCCACGCGCCCGCGAATTTCGGCAAATCCTTCCGTTGGATCTGTGATGCGTGAGAGGAGCTTCAGCAGGGTGCTTTTCCCCGCGCCATTTTGACCAATAATGCCAAAGACCTTGCCCTTTGGGACATCAAAGCTCACATCTCTCAATGCCCAAAAGAGCTCCTCTGTTGTGCGCTCTGCCATGCGTTCACCGAGGCCCCAGGGCCAGGAAACACGGCGCCGCTCCCCCCGCAGCTCCTCGTTGGCAGACTTGATTTTATGCTGAATACGATAGGATTTGCCCAGGGAGCGAACCTTGACCGCAATATCAGAATCGGAGAGGATAGCCACGTTAGACGATATCGGCAAAACCACGTTCAATCTTCTGGAAAACGAAGAGTCCTGCCGCAAGAGAAATCACAATCCCCGTGGCCATGCTGGCCAGCATCAACGGCGTTGCCCCCTCTCCACCCAGGATGGACCAGCGGAAGCCTTCAACCAAGCCAACCGTGGGATTCAAAGAGTAAAGAAAAAGCCACTTCTTCGGAATTAAACTACTTGAATAGACCACCGGGGTCATATAGTTCCACGCTTGCAGGATAAAGGGTACGATGTTACCGATATCTCGGCTGTAAACATTCAGAGAGGCACTCAAGAGCGTCAGGCCCAGGCCCATGAGCAGGGAGGCGCCCAAGAAGAAGGGGGCCGCGAGCAGGTGAAGGCCGGGTTGAAGACTGAAGCAAAGCATCAGCACAGCCAAGGCCACCAATCCCACCAGGGAATCGATCAAGACGGAGGACAAGGCCGCCAAGGGAACAATGATGCGCGGGAAATAGATCTTGGAGAGGAGATTGGAATTGCCAACCAGGCTACCGCTGCCGCGACTGACGGAATTGCTCAGCAGCCCCCAGGAGATCATCCCGGTGAACACCAGCAGGAGGTAGGGCTGACCATTGCTTGGCAGCCGGCCAAAATTACCAAAAAGCACGGCAAAGATGACAGCGGGAACCAGAGGTTGAAGCACCACCCAAACAATTCCCAGACTGGTTTGTTTATAGCGAAGCTTGATCTCCCGCATAGAGAGGAAATAGAGCAAATCGCGATATTCGGCGATTTCTTTCCATTCCAGTGGAGATAGACGTCTTTTGGGTTGTATGCGCGTTACTGGAGTCATCCACCGATGTCCTAAAAAAGATTCTCAGACCCGCGGACGCGCATCAAAATATCGATTGATGTCGAACATTCCGTCCAAGTTGATGTCGAACATTCCGTCCAAAGGCTCTCAACTCCATGGGTCCTGAGGGGGAAGTGCACTGGCCCAAGAGATCTATGCTGACCCTAGCTTAGTGCGTGGTCACACTTGCTCAGGACAGAGCGCGACCCGCGGCGCGACCTCCCTCCCGCCGCATGCTCGAAGCTTGGCCGGCATCGCCATGGCTGATCCAGCGATGCCCGTCCGACTGCTGCTGCTCGCCGACACCACCGCGCCGGAGGCCCTGGGCAGCAAATTGTTGGCCGGGGCCGACCGGGCCGGCCTGGCGGAGGAGCAGGTGCGCGTGGCCTACACCTCAGCAGCACCCGCCTTCTCGCCCAGCATGGCGTCGCGCCGCGGCAAGCTCTTTTATCGCCTCGCCGATCGGCGCAGCTGGGAATGGTGGGGATTCCAGCGCCAGCTGGTGCGGCAGATCGCCGCCGAGCCGCCGCGGCTGGTGTTGGTGACGGGCATCCTGCCGCTGGCCCCCGAGGTGTTCCAGGCCGTGCGCCGCCAGGGGGGGCAGGTGGTGAACTACCTCACCGACGATCCCTGGAATCCGATACACCGCCGCCGGCGCTTCCTGGCGAATCTGCCCCTCTATGACCACCTCTTCAGCACCAAGGAGGCTCTGCGCCAGCGCCTGCGCGCGGCGGGAGCGGTGAGCACGAGCTGGCTTCCCTTCGCCTACGACCCGGCGCTGCATCGCCCACCGCCGCTGGATCCGGGGGACCCGGAGCGCTTTGGGGTGGATGTGGCCTTCGTCGGCACGGGAGCCCGGGAGCGGCTGCCCTGGTTGGCGGCCATGGCCGAGCCTCCCGGTCCGCGTTGCCGGCTCTACGGCAACAGCTGGAACGGACTCGCCACCCCTGGCTGGGAGCGGCATGGCGCCGTCACCGGGCTCGACTACGCCAAGGCCATCTCCGGGGCGCGGCTGGTGCTGGGCCTTCTCCGGCAGGCCAACGGCGACCTGTCCACCGATCGCTCCTACGAAATCGGGGCCATCGGCGGCTGCGGGCTCTACGCGGACACCCCGGAGCATCGGGCGCTCCTGCCCGGGTATCCCGAGGTGGGCTTCTTCCGCTCGCCGGCCCAGATGCGCTCCCACGCGGAGCGCATTCTCGCGGACCCCGCCCTTCAGGCCAGCCTGCGCGACCTGGGCGCCCGGGCCCTGCGCCGTCCCGAGCACACCTACGGCGAGCGGCTGCGCCAGATCCTGGCCTGGCAGGACAATGGCCGGGTGTCCTGAGGGAGCGGCGTCCATGCGCATCACCATCCTGGTGGGGGGCCGCTGGCATGCCTTTGATCTGGCGCGCCACCTTCACCGACACGGCCATCTCCACCGATTGATCACCAACTATCCACGCTGGTTTGTCAAGCGCTGGGACATCCCCGAGGAGAAGGTGGTGAGCCTGCCGCTCACCTTTTTTCTGGTGAAAGCGATCTACAAGCTGGGCGGAGAGGCCCTGATGATGCGTTGTCAGTGGTGGGTGCACCGCTGGTTTGCGGTCCGCGCCGCCCATCACCTCGAAGGCAGCGAACTCCTCCACGGCTGGTCGCAATGGAGCGAACCCTCCCTCCGCTGGGCCAGCCAACGGGGAATCCCCACGGTGTTGGAGCGTTCCTCGGCGCACATCCTCGAGCAGAGCCGTCTGCTGCGCGAGGAACATGCGCGCCTGCATCTCACCTGGACGCCGACCCATCCCCGCATCGAAGCCATGGAGCTGCGGGAATACAAGCTCTGCACGATGGTGGCGGTGCCCAGCCTCTTTGTGGAGCGCACGTTTCTGGAACGGGGCTTCCCGGCGGAGAAGCTGTTCCGCAATGCCCTCGGGGTGAACCTGCAACAGTTTCTGCCTCCGGTCCAGCCACCGCCCCCCCCCGAACAGCAGGGCCTGCAGGTGATCTTTGCTGGCACGCTGTCGGTCCAAAAGGGGGTGTTTGATCTGCTGACCGGCTTCGCCGCGGCCGAATTGCCCGACGCCAGGCTGCTGCTGGTCGGTGGCGTGACCCCCGAGGCCGCCCGCTGGCTGACGCCCCCACCCACGGGGGTGACCCGGCTCGGCCACCGCCCCCAGGCCGAGCTGCCGGAGCATTACGGGCGCAGCCACTGCTTTGTGATGGCCTCCATTCAGGAGGGGATGGCCATGGTGCAGCTCCAGGCCCTGGCCTGCGGCCTGCCTCTGATCTGCACCACCAACACCGGCGGCGAGGATCTCCTGCGCTTGCAGGGCGGCACGGCCAGCGTCACCACCCTGGAGGGCGCCTCCATGGAGCGCGAGGCCGGGCCGCTGACAATCCTGGACTACCCGGCGGGCTGGGTCGTTCCCATCCACGCCCCCGCCGCCATCGGCCACTGCCTGCGGCGCCTGGCGCTGGAGCCGGGGCTTTGGGAGCGCAAGCGGGAGGCCGCCCTGGGCCTGGCCCAGGACTCCCTCAGCTGGGCGGCCTATGGCGATCGAGCGATGCGGCTCTATGCGTCGCTGCTGGGCAGCCGCGCTCCCGAGCCCGGCCCGGAAGCCAGCCAGACGCCTCGCTTACGCTGAGCCGTTCCGAAATCCAGGCCCCTGGCCTCGATCGCGCCCTGATGGCCCCGAACACGACCGTTGGAAGCGAGGCCACGGCGGCCCCCTCCGCCGCTGATCGGCTGGGACAGATCTTCGGGCCGGCTGAACGTCTGCTCCATCCCTTGTCCGCCCTGCTGGCCGGCGGGGTGCTCTGGCTGCTCCTGGGCGCCCTCAGCGGCCGCTGGGTGGCCATGGCCTGGAGCTGCTGGTCCCTGGTCCTGCTGCTGACGGCGTTGTGGCTGGAACGCCCCTGGGTCAACCGCATGCCCCTGCCACCGGTGACGGTGATCACCCTGGCGGGGGCCATCCGCTGGGGACTGGGGGCTGGCCTTCTGGCCTCCGCGGGCGATCGGGTTCCGCCCGCCCTTCAAGGCTGGGCCATCGCCGTCGAGCCGGCGCAGGCCCTCTGGGGACTGGTGGCCACGGGAATCGTGGGGGCCGGTCTCCTGAACCGACCGCTGTTGCGACGGCTCGCCCCGCCGCCGCTGAGCCCGGCGATGGCGCGTCGCCTGCCGTGGTTGGTGCTGCTGTTGGGCCTCTTCAGCTGCGGCTACATGATCGTGGGCATGGCCTCGGGAAGCCTGGACCGCAGCAATGCCAACTACATCTTCTGGACCACAAAGCTCTGGCGGCCGGACACGGTGTTCAGTCCGTTCATCCGCCTGCGCAACCTGTTTCCGCTGCTGGTTCCCCTGACGGCTCAGCTCTGCTGGGTCTCCTTCAAGGAGCGGAAGGCGCCGGGTGCGGGGCTGCTCGGCGCCGCGATCGTGGCCATGGCCGCTCTGTCCCTGGGGCTTGGCGCCTTGACCGGCGGGCGCTCCCTGCTGATCTATCCCCTGCTCCTCCTGCTGCTCGGGATCACGATGACCACGATCCCCCCCCTGCTGATCCGGGGGCTGGCGGCCGCCGTGCTGGTGTTCTGCCTGCTGTTCGTGCCGCTGATGGCCACCCTGCGCGACTCCGCGAGCTTCCAGGCCACGTCCAGCCAGGATCTCCTTGCCCGCGGGGCCGTCGTCGCCCAGGCGCTCGCCAAAGGAGGGGGCGGAAAGGACACCTTGGCTCTGCTCGGCCGCGATCTCTTTCCGTCCAGTGATCCCTTTCTGTTTCACGGCCCTGGCGCCCAGCTGCCACCGGCGGGTCACCGGGGCCTGGGCGCGCTGCGCTTTCTCTGGGTTCCCAAGCACCTCTACCCGAATCGCCCGGAGATCAACGATGGCCACCTGATCGCCAAGCAGATCATGGGGATGGAACAGGAAGGCGTGGTGGGTGGGAAGCACGTCTGGTTTCCCAATGTCACCTTTGGCGGGGACCTCTATCGGCGATATCGCTGGCCCGGAGTTGTTCTGGGCGCCGGGCTCTTCGGCTTGTTCTATGCCCTCGTGGCCCGAGTGTGGTACCAGCTGGCCTCCCTGAGCGGGTCGTTGTTTGCCCTGCTGCTGGCGTTCTATCCCGCCACCTTCCTGGATGGCCTGCCCCTGCGCTCTGTTTCCGAAACGGTCTGGAATTGGTTCTGGGAACTGCCGAAATATCTTCTCGTCCTCCTGGTGCTGAGCTGGATGGTCGAGGGCGTGTATCGGCTGTTCAGCCGCCGCCATGTCTGAGAGGGAACCCTCCGCGCCACCCAACCACCCACAACCCATCCGCAGGGGTTTTCTGCACCTGCTCAGTGGCTCGATCGTCGGCAGAGGCTTGAGCTTCGCCGCCAATCTGTTGATCAGCCGGGTGCTTGGGCCCGGCAATCTTGGCATTGTCAATCTGATCCTGAGCACCGCGCAAACCGTCGAGATGACCGTGCGCAGCGGAGTGGATTTCGGTTTGAGCTACGCCCTCACCGGAGAAGGCGCAACGTTGTCGGAGGCGCGCCAGGCCCACATCGCCCACGCGGCCCTTCGCGTGGTCCAGGGGAGCACCCTGCTGGTGGGCCTGGCCGTCTGGCTCTGGGTGATGCCCTTCGGAGGGTTGCTTCCCCGAGACCTGCCCCTGCCGCGCCCCTGGCTGGTGACCGTGCTGATGGTGATCTGCGGCCTGGAGAGCCTCGGCACGGTGCACTGGGATCTGCTCCTCTTGCGGGGGCGGACGGCGGCCCTGGCCCTGCGGCAGGGCCTGTTCGCTCCGCTGAAGCTGGTCATGGCCTGGTTGGCGGCCCTCCAGGGCGGTCTCGCCGGGGCGCTCACCGGCTATGCGATCGCGGTGGCCGCCCAGACCTTGTGGCTCTGGCGGATCGGCCGCGCCTTGCTGCCCTGGCCCGCCCAGCGCTCCTTCCACGCTCCCACGGCCCTGGGGCTGATGCGGGATGGCCTGCCCCAATACCTGACCAATGTGCTGGCCACGCTCGTTTTCCTGCCCTTGCTCGCCAGCGTGGCCCGAACGGCCGGTCTGGCGGATGTGGGGTTTCTGAGGGTGGGCCAGATCCTGGTTCAGCTGTTCACCATGCTGCCCGGCGCCCTCGTGCCGGTGTTGTTTGTGCGCCTGCGGGCGGATCGGGATTTCGGCAGTCGGATACGGGGGGCGGAACGCTCGCTCAAGGCGCTCTGGTGGACGGGGCTGGCCTGTCTGGTGCTGTTCCTCCTGATCGACCGCTGGCTGCTGCTGCTGTTCTTCGGGCGCGATTTCCTGCCCGCTCTCCAGGCGACCCGGGTGCTCGTGCTGGGGGCCATCGGCGAGTCGGTGGGGCAGCTGCTCCACCAGCCCCTGCTGGCCTCCCGCCGCATGCGCCTGTTTCTGCTGGCCCAGAATGGCTCGACACTGGTGGCGGCCCTGGCGGGCGCCCTCCTGATTCCGCGCCTGGGCAGCGGCGGGTTCCTCGCGGCCAAGCTGATCTACGGCCTGCTGCCGCTGCTTCTTTACTACCTCGATGCCCGCGGGCAATACGAGGATCACGCACCCCTGGATCGCCTGCTGCTGCTCAGCTTCGCCCTGCTCCCGATCTGCTGGCTCCCGGTGGGTGGAACGGCGCCTGGCCCCTGGGAGCTCGTCCCGCTGCTGGGGGCCATGGCGCTGTTGACCCTGGACAGCCGCTCGCTGACAGGGGATCGGGCCAAGGGCTGATGCGGGTGCTCCACTTCCTGCCGGTCTATGCGCCGGCCTGGCAGTTCGGGGGGCCGGTGCTGTCCGTCAGTCGCCTCTGCGAAGGGCTGGCCGCCGAGGGCGCGCAGGTGCGGGTGCTCACCACCGACGCGGGACTGCCCTTGGAGGCCCCCCCCCCGGAGGGCGGCATCCACTGGCGCAACGGCGTGGAAGTGATTCGCCACCCTGTCGACCGCCAGGGGGGCACCATCCGATCGCAGGCGCTGGAACGCCATCTGGACAGGGCCCTGGAGGGGGTGGACCTCCTCCATCTGAGCGCGATCTGGCAACCCCTCGGCCTGCCGGTGCAGCGGGCCGCCCTGGCGCGGGGCCTGCCCGTCCTCCACAGCCTGCGGGGGGCCCTCGGTCCCTACTCCTTCCGCCGGGGCTGGTGGAAAAAAGTGCCCTGGTATCTCCTGCGCGAGCGGCCCCTGCTGCAACGCTGCGCCGGGCTGCACCTCACCAGCCACCAGGAGCTGCGGGAGCTGCGGGGGCGGGGGCTGAGCGCGCGCCGCTGGCTCCTGCCCAACCCGCTCGACCTCCGCGCCCTCGGGGTGGACCCCGCCCTCCGGCGCCGGACCCGCCAGGCGCTGGGCCTGGCCGCCGCGGAGCCCCTGCTCCTGATCTGCGGCCGCCAGCATCACAAGAAAGGGTTGGACCTCCTGCCCCGGGTGCTGGCCCCCCTCGCGGACCGGCCCTGGCGCTTGCTCCTCGTGGGCGCCGATGACGACGGCAGCGGCCAGCGGTTGCGCGCCGCCCTCGACAGCGCGGGCCTGACCGGGCGGGTGCTGTGGGAGCCGACGCGAGAGGCGACGGAGCTGGCCGGGATCTACAACGCCGCCGATCTCCTGCTCCTGCCCAGCCGCCATGAAAACTTCGGCAATGTGGTGATCGAAGCGCTGGCCTGCGGCGCGGCGGTGATGGTGAGCGATCGAACCGGCGTGGCGGGCGATCTGCTGGCGGAGGCTCCCGCCAGCAGCGGCCTGGTGCTGCCCCGCGATCCCGCGCGCTGGCGCCAGGCCCTGGCGCTCTGGCTGGACCAGCCCCGCCGGGCGGGGGAGGCCGGCGCAGCCTGGGCGGCGGCGCGCTATGGCCAGGCGGCGGTGGCGCGGCAGGCGCTGGGGATCTATGCGGAGATCCTGCATACTTGGCCCCAGCTCCCTCACCATCCCTGAGCGCCACCGCCGCCACACCCGTCCCAGCCCAAAGCGCGGTCCGGGGGGGCATCGCGGCGGTGGTCCTCACCCTCAACGAAGCCGGCAACCTCCCCCGCTGCCTGCGCTCCCTCTCCTGGTGCGATGAACGGCTCGTGGTCGACTCCGGCAGCGGCGACGGCAGCCAGCGCATCGCTCTGGAGCAGGGGGCGCAGGTGCTGGAGCATCGTCAACCGGGGCGGTTCCTGATCACCGACCAGCGCAACTGGGCCCTGGAGCATGGCGGCCTGCGCAGCGACTGGGTGTTGTTCCTGGATGCGGACGAGGAGATCGGGCCCGGGTGCCGGGAGGCGATCATCGCGACCCTGAACGCCGCCACGACCCCCCTCGGCTTCGAGCTCACCCCCCGCTACTGGTTTCTAGGCCGCTGGTTGCGGCACACCCAGGGCTATCCGAACTGGCATCCGCGGCTCGTGCGCAGGGGCAGGCTGCGCTTCGAGGGCGGCGTCTGGGAGAGCTTTCCCGAGGGCAGCCCCGTGGGGCGCATCGCCGCCCCGTACGAGCATCACGCCTTCAGCAAAGGCATGGACGACTGGCTGGAGCGCCACCAGCGCTATGCCGACTGGGAGGCGGAAAAGATCCTGGCCTTTCTGCGGCAGGGCGGTGGCGAGGCCCTCGCCACCCGCCGCCACTTGGCGCTGCGCCGCCTGGCGGCCCGCCTCTGGCCCCTGCGCCCCCTGCTGCGCTTCACCCAGAAATACGTGGTGCAGGGAGGCTTTCTGGAGGGCTGGCAGGGACTGCTGTTCTCCCTGCTGATGGCCGGCTACGAGCTGATCACCGTGGTGAAGGTGATCGAACGCCAGCGCCAGGCCCGGGGGCTGCCGCTTTGACCGCCGCACCGCTGGAGACCAGCCCGCGGGGCGGCGAGACCGCCCCCGGCGAGCCGCGGCCGGGCCGGGTGTTGATCATCAGCGAGCACTTCGCGCCCAGCATCAGCGCCAGCGCCCAGTTGCTCACGGATCTGGCGGACGGTCTCTGGCGCTGGGGCTGGCCGGTCACCGTGCTGACCGCCTCCCCGGGAGGCTCCATGGCCTTTCCCGTGATTCGCCTCGGCGCGGCCAAGGGAGGCGGGAGCACCACCAGCGTGCTCGAAAAGGCGCTGCGCGGGGTGCGCTTCCTGCTCGGCTCCCTGCTCTGGTGCCTGCGTCACGGCCGCCGTGATGATGTCGTGCTGATCGTCTCGAACCCACCGTTCATCGGGCTGCTGGGTCCCCTGATCCGCCTGTTCCGGGGGGTGCCCTATGTCTTCCTCTTCCAGGATCTCTTCCCCCGCTCCGCCGTGCTCAGTGGCGTGTTGCCGGGCGCCGGTCCGCTGGCCATTCTCTGGCGAGGGTTGATGGGTCTGGTGTGCCGCAACAGCAGCCGGACCGTCGTGCTCAGTCAGGCCATGGCCCAGCGCCTGCGCCATGACATGGGGGCCAATCTTCCCTTGATCGTCATTCCGAACTGGGCGGTGGAGCAGGCTCAGGACAGTCCGCGGCCAACCAATGCCTTCGCCCGGGAGCATGGCTTCGCCCAGCGCTTCACCCTGCAATATTCCGGCAATTTCGGTCGTCTGCACGACCTTCTCACCCTTCTGGAAGCCGCCCGGGTGCTGCATCAAGACCCGATTCAATTCGTCTTCATCGGCGGTGGCGCCAAGCAGAGCCAGATTGATGCCTATGTGCATGCCTTTTCCCTGGCCAATGTCCTGCGCTTGCCCTATCAGCCGCGTCAGATCCTGCCCCTGAGCCTCGGCGCCTGCGACATGGCGGCCATCGGCTTGATGATCGGCGCCGAGGACACCGTGGCCCCCTGCAAGTTGTACGGGATCCTGGCCAGTGGGCGCGGGATCGTGCTGGTGGCGCGGCGCACCTGCGATCTGGCCCAGATGGTGCTTCAAGAAGGGTGCGGCATCGTGGTGGAGCCGGGCGAGGCCACCGAGCTGGCCGAGCGCCTGCTGGCGCTCTCCCGCGATCCCGAGGCGGTGCGCGCCATGGGCCGCCGGGCCAGCGCGCTCTACCGCGAACGCTTCGGCCTGGAGCGCTCCCTCGCGGGATACGACGCCATCCTGCGCCAGGCCGCCCTCCCCAGCGGGCGCGCCGCCCGTTGAGGATCCTTCTGCTGAGTTACGACGTGTCCCGCCGCGGGGGGATCGAGCGCCTCACCCTGCAGGTGCGGGAGGCCTTGAACCAGGCCGGCCTGTCGGTCACGCTGCTCTGCCCTCGGGCCCGAGGTCCGGGGCCGCTGGGCCGCTGGCTCGGTCGGCTGGGGTTCCTGCTGGCCCTGGGCTTCTGGCTGCCCCGCAGCCACACCGTGGTGAGCATGCATGCCCTCCTGCTGCCGCCCCTGCGCTGGCTGGAGCCCCTGCGCTGGCTGGCCGGGCCGTGGGGACGCCGGTCCCGGCGCCAGCGACGGCTGTGCTGGCTCCATGGGATTGAGGTCTGGGGGGACGCCCTCCCCGGGGTGCGGGACGACCTGTGCCGTTGTGATGGGCTGATCGCCAGCAGTCGCTTCACCCGCGATCGCGTGCTGGAGCGGCCAGGCCGCTGGCCACCCATCCGCGTGGTGCACCCCATGGCCAACCTGATGGGGGAAGAGGCGCCGCTCCCGCCCCCGCCCTGGCCACCGGTGCTGCTCACCGTGTCGCGGCTGGCCAGCAACGAGCGCTACAAGGGCCATCGGCTGGTGCTCGCCGCCCTGGCGCTCCTGCGCTCCCGCGGCCAGCTCCCCTCCGGCCTGCGCTGGCATGTGGTCGGCGAGGGGGACGACCGGCCCGCCCTGGAGGGGGAGTGCGCGGCCCTGGGTCTCCAGCCCTGGGTCCGCTTTCTGGGGGGCCTCAGCGATGAGGAGCTGGTGGAGCAGTTGCGAGGGTGCAGCCTGCTGCTGCTGCCCAGCGCCTATGGGGCCCGCCCCGGCTGTCGCGCCGAGGGGGAGGGCTTCGGGATTGTCTATCTGGAGGCGGCCTGGGCGGGGCGGCCGTCCATCGGCTGCCGGGAGGGGGGGCAGAGCGATCTGATCCTCGATGGGGAGACCGGCTGGCTGATCCCGCCGGACCCCGCCGCCCTGGCGGAGCTGCTGGCCGCGGTCCTGGCCCGGCCCCGGGCCCTTGCCGCCCTGGGGGCGCGGGCGCGGGCGCGGGCCGAGGCCCACTTCGGCCAGGAGCGTTTCGCCTCCGCGCTGCGGCAGGCGATCGTCCCCGCCGGGAGACCCTGAGGACCGCGTTCAGGACCTCCCGGAGAACCGGCGCCCGCGGGGCGCCGCAAGCGCGGATCGTCGGTAGCGACGCACGGCGTCGACCAGCGCGCGGGGTTCCGGCACCGGCCGGGCGGCGCGGGGCCAGGGCCAGCTCGCCAGCGCCTCCGTCAACGCCTCAGCCAGGGAGGCCGGATCCCCCGCGTGAAAGACCCAGCCCGCCCGGGAATCGGTCACCAGATCATGGCGGCAGCCCACCCGATCGCTCACCAGCACCCGTGCGCCGAGGCTGAGCGCCTCATTCACCACCAACCCCCACACCTCCCCCTGGATCGAGGGAAGGATCAACAGATCGATGCCGCGATAGAACGCCGGCAAGGCGCTCTGATTGAGGAAGCCGTGGAACTGACTCCGGCCGGGCAGCACCGCCTCAATGGCGTGCCGGCACGCCTCCCGCAGGGGGCCATCGCCCGCGGCCTCCAGACGCAGGCGATCCCGAAGGGCTGGATCCAGCCGCCGCAGGGCCTCGGCGAGGATGAGGGGATCCTTCACCGGGGTGAACTTGCCCACATATCCGAGGCGGAGGGGCGCGGAGGGCGGCGGGGGCGGCAGGAGCCGGTCGGGAGGATCGGGCTGGATCACTGACGTGTCCACCGCATAGAGAACGGTTTCCAGCCGCTCCCTCGGCACCCCGAGGCGCAGATAGTGGCGCAACGAATCGGTGCCGATGGGATAGAAGCGGCTGCAGCGCGCGTAATAGAGCTTCAGCAGGGCATCCCGCAGCCGCGCTTTCCAGGGGGCGCGGTCGAAGGCCTCATCGCTGGTGTCCGCCCGCAACAAGATCGGCACGCCCCGCAGCGCCAGCAGCAGGGACAGCACCGTGATGAAGGCCGGGCTGTAAGCAAAGATCAACACCGCGTCCGGCTTCCAGCGGAGCAGGCGCAGGCACGCCCCCGGCGCGGCCAGGGCCCCCCGCCAGCCGGACAGGGCCGCCAGGGGGGCGCGGGTGAGTGGCGTGTGGGCATAGCCACTGAGCAGATCGCAATCCCAGGCGAATCGCAAGCCGAAGTCGGGATCCAAGCTGGAGGCGTCCACGCCGTGCAGACAGCCGAGAAACACCCGCGTGTCCCACTCCGGACAGGTGGCCAGCCCCCGGAACACGGGCACGAAATACTGCACCGGATGGGTGGCAAGGATGGCCAGCCGCGGCTTCACGGCCCCTCCCCCGGCGCGCAGAGCCGTTGGGCCAGCAGGGTGGCCGCCCACTGATGCCCCGTGGCATTCCAGTGGCCCGTGCCGAGATTCTGTTCCTTGAACCCGTGCAGGATCAGGCCCTCCTGATCCGCTTTCCGCCGCAGATCTTCAGCCAGGGGGTGGTAAGGCACGTTCAAGGTCCTGAGGAGTCCCGCCAGGCGCTGTTCCCTGGCGAAGGGGTCCTGTCCCGCGGCGCGGAACACCTTCTGGCGTTCGCTGCGATCCGGCCAGAGCTGTTCCGGCGAGGAGAGGGAGGTCACCACGAGGGTGGCGCCGCTGGCGCGCACCTCATCCCGCAGCTGGCGCAGCAGGGCTTCCGTCACCGTCCAGCCGCTGGGATCATCCCGCTCCAGGTGCATGGTGGGGCGGCCGGGGGCGGGGGCCTGGGCCCCCGGGGGCTGGCGACCGGACCAGCGGTTCTTCGCCTCATTGGCCAACTGGAGCAGAGCCGAGCGGTTCAAGAGCCCATTGAGCGCACGGCCAAGGACGGAGAAGCGAAAGCGCGAGCCGGCGGACTCGCGGAAGGCATTGTCGATCACCAGGCCCCCATCCGGACCGAGGCGAAAGACCGGCTTGTCCGCCCGCGGCTGCGGGGTGTTGTCCTGGATGTCATTGCCGAGATACATGGCCAGCAGGACGATCCGCGGCTGGAAGGCGCGGGCCTGCTGCCGCCAGGTCAGCAGCTGCTGGCCGGTGCCATAGCCGCCCACGCCGAAATTGAGGAGCTCCACGCCCTGGGGAAAGCCCTGCCGGAACGGGCAGCGGCTCTGGCTGTTGAGGCGCTGTTGCAATTGGCTCCACCAGGTCTGGTCCTGGTCGACCTGAAGGGCCTCGCTGAAAGAATCTCCCAGAACGGCGACCCGCAGCACCCCGGGGCCCGCTCGGCGCTCGTGGGGCCCATCCCGCAGACCATCGGCATTGATGGTCACGCGGCCGCGGCCCTCCCGTGTCCAGACGCCGGAGGCGCCGGGCCGCAGGGCGTAGCCCCTCTCCCGGTCGGGTTGATAGAAGGCGGGGAACCGCACGCCCGCCAGGCGCAGCCCCACCTCGATCGCCCCGAGCATCACCAGCAGCACGGCAAGGTTGAAGCCCACGACTCGGGCGACCGGAGCGGGGCGCATGGCGAAGGGGGGCCTGAACAAAGCACCCAACTTTCGCACCGCTCGTCCTCAGCGCCGGAAGAGCTGAAGGGGCAACTGCAGGAACGACAGCACCAGGAGATACAGATCCAGGGGGAGGGAATGGTTGCGGAGGTAATAGAGGTCGCGGGCCAGTTCCCAGGCCATGGCGTCCGGCTCCTGGGGGGGCGGCCCGGCGATCCGCCCCCAGCCGGTGATGCCCGGGCGCATCCACTGGCGGAGCTCGGCGCCCATGAAGCGCTGTTCCAGCTCCTCCATCAGGTCCTGGCTGAGGGGGCGGGGGCCGACCAGGCTCATCTCTCCGCGCCAGACATTCCAGAGTTGGGGCAGGGCGGCCAGGCCGCCGGCGCCGCTGCCGCTGAAGCGAACGCGCTGGAAGGGCCGCCCGTTGCGCCCGCTGCAGACATCCCGGCTCAACGCGAGGCAGCCGGTGGCCACGGCCAGGGCCCCGAAGGGCAACAGCACCAGCAGCAGCCCCCCGCTGACGATGAGATCCCCCATGCGCTTGAGGCGCTCGGTGGGGCCGCTGCGGGCATGGCTGAACACCTGCACCCTCTCCGACCAGCTCTCGGGCACCAGGTCCGGGGGCAGACGCTGGAGGAAAACCTCCGCCCAGCCGCGGATGGAGAGCAGGCGCACCCCGTTCTGCTGCCACTCCAGCATCACCTTGCGATCGTGGGGGGACGGGTCGAGCTGGGAACCGATGGCCACGCCGTCCAGGTCGAGGAGATAGGCCAGGGATTCGGGCAGAGCCGGCATCCGATCGGAGGAGCGCCATTCCAGGCCGCAGGGGATGGCGCAACCGCCGAAGTCGATGGCCCGCGAGAGGGCCGCTCGCTCGGCGGGAGAGGTGATCAACAGCCAGGTCTCCTGCGGTTGCCAGAGATGGGAACTGATCTGGCTGAGGCGCAACAGTTGATTGGTGAGGAAGCCGATCGCCAGGACGGGGATGAGGAAACGGCGGCCCATGGTGGAGCTGAACAGCTCGCCGCGCAGGGCGGTGACCGCCGTGGCCAACATGAACACACCGATGGCCGTGGCGATGCAATTGCGCAACTGCCTGCCGAGGGTGAGCTGGCGCCGGGCCAGAGACGTGTATGTGCCGAGCAGAAAATGCAGCACCAGCCAGGCGGCGGTGATGGCGATGGGGCCGACGCTGAGCGAGGGCCAGATCCCATACCGCCAGGCATAGACCGCGGTCCAGGAGAAGGACAACAGGAGGCCATCGGCGAGGGCGTAGCCCAGGGGCGAAGGGGCCCGTCGGCCGATCTTCCAGGCGCCATCCCCGCCCGAAACCCGCGGTCCGTTCTCGATTGGAGGAGTGGTGGAGGGGCTTGACACCCCCATATAGTTGCAGATCGGCAGGTCTACGGCATGTGGTGGCGCAACCCTTGGCTTCGTCCACGCTGGGTGATGGCTTCCCTCGCCATCTTTGATGCCGCACTGTTAATCAGCACCTACAACTTACTCTTTCTCCGGCAATTTGGAGAGCTGCCAGGGATTACGCGATCCGTTTGGGCACTGCTCATTCTCTGGCTTGGTTTTTCCTATCTCTTAGGACGCTATTCCAGAGACGAAAAGGTCAGGAGGGGCAACCTGCGCCGCCGCCTTCTTCTCACCATCGCCGTGGCTTTTGTGGTGGTGGTGGCGGTGGTGCTGATCTTGAACTGGGCGCTCAGAGCCCAGGATCCGCGGACCTTTCGCAGTTTTCTGATCCCGTTGATCACGGCGGTCACCAGCGGATCGATGCTGGCCCAAGTCTGGGTGTTTCGCAAGCAGCGCCATCGTCGCTCCTTCCTTTTGGTCGGAGAGGACGAGCTGCTCAACATCCTCAAGAAAGAACTGAGTCAGAGCCGGGTCAGCCGCGAGATCATGCTGACCTTTTGTCCCACGGATTCTCCAGGACCTTCCATTTCTCACGCCGATTCCGTCAGCACGCCCTGGCTGGATGGCTGGTTGCGGAAAGCTCAGGGACGTCTGGATTTCGAAGCGAGCAGCGAGTCGCGCGTTCCAGAATTCGATGGGATCGCCATCAGTGATTCCGCCATACTTGACGACCGTCTCCTTCAACAACTTCTGGAATTGCGAATCGGCGGCACCTCCGTCTGCAGCCTGATGCTCTGGGCCGAACATCATCTGCAGCGCGTTCCCCCCGAACTGTTCACCAGTCGCTGGCTCGTGCAGGCGGAAGGCTTCGAGCTCCAGCCCGGCCGTCTGGGCTGGCGGATCAAACGGCTGGGGGATTTGCTGGTGGCCCTTGTGCTGCTGCTGCTGGCGTCTCCCCTGATCGCTGTGGCGGCCCTGCTGATCGTTCTGGAAGACGGGCGACCCGTGTTCTACAGCCAGGAGCGCACAGGCCTGTTTGGCAACATCATCCGAATCTGGAAGTTGCGCACAATGCATACGCAGGCGGAAGCCATCGGCGCCCAGTGGGCCAAGCGCAATGATCCGCGCATCACCAGAATTGGCGCCTGGCTTCGCCGCACGCGAATCGACGAACTTCCCCAGTTGGTCTCCGTCCTGAAAGGAGAGATGAGCCTCATCGGCCCCAGACCGGAGAGACCTGAGATCGAGCTGGATCTTGAAGAGCGGATCCCCCATTATCGCTGCCGTCATTGGGTGAGGCCGGGCCTGAGCGGCTGGGCACAAGTCTGTTATCCCTACGGCGCGAGCTTTGAAGACAGCCGCATGAAACTCAGCTACGACATCTTTTACCTCCGCAATGCCAATCTGTTTCTCGATGCCTTCATCCTGATTAAAACCATCCGCCTGGTCTTTCGCGCCGAGGGGGCCATTCCCGCCCAGGCTGCGGCCGCTCCTGCGGCAGCCGCTCCCCTTCAGGGCGAATGACCTCCATTTTCCCCCTGGCGCGAAGGTGGAAGGGAGCTGGAAGAAGCCGCAAACTCCTTGGCTCAGACAGTCTCCGGGCCCTTGAGGCCACGCCGGGGCCAAAGGACTCAGAGCCGCATGGGCCGGACACAAACCACTTATACTCCTTTGCTGTCGCCGATCGCCCATGAAAATCCTCGGCATATCGGCTTATTATCACGACAGCGCAGCAGCCTTGATTGACGACGGCCATGTGGTTGCCGCCGCCCAGGAGGAGCGTTTTACACGAAAGAAACATGACGCCCGCTTCCCCCTGGAGGCAGCGCGCTATTGCCTGGAAAGCCAAAATCTAACCCTGGCCGATTTAGACGCAGTTGTCTATTACGAAAAGCCCCTGCTCACCTTCGAGAGGCTGCTGGAAACCTACCTTGGCGCCGCACCGCGTGGGGGACGTTCCTTCGTGGCCGCCATGCAGGTCTGGCTGAAAGAAAAGCTCTTCCTAAAAACAGAAATTCGCAAGTCACTGCGACAACTCAGCCAGGAGATGGCGCCTCCCGAAGCGGCGAGCGCCAAGGAGGGGGCGCCACCCGAAGCGGCGAGGGCCAAGGAGGGGGCGACCACCAGAGTGCCGACGCTCCTGTTTTCTGAACATCACCTCTCCCATGCGGGGGCGGCCTTTTACCCAAGTCCGTTTGAGAAGGCAGCGGTTCTCTGCATGGATGGCGTCGGCGAATGGGCCACCACCTCCGCCTGGATCGGGGAGGGGAGCACGCTCAAGCCCCTGTGGGAGATCAACTTCCCCCATTCCCTTGGCCTGCTCTATTCCGCCTTCACCTACTACTGCGGATTCAAGGTCAATTCGGGCGAATACAAGCTGATGGGATTGGCGCCCTACGGGCAACCGATCCATGCCCAGACCATCCGGGATCATTTGATTGACATCAAGCCCGATGGCACCTTCCGCCTTGATCTGAGCTACTTCAAGTTTCATCGTGGCTTCCGCATGACCAGCAGCCGCTTTGACAGATTGTTTGGTCAACCCGCGCGTCAACCCGAATCCCAACTCACGCAATTCCACATGGATCTGGCCGCCTCCATCCAGGAGGTGACAGAGGAGGTGATGTTGCGGCTGGCTCGCACGCTGCGGCAGGAGACGGGGCTTGCCAACCTCTGCCTGGCGGGCGGAGTCGCGCTCAATTGTGTTGCCAACGGCAAGTTGCAACGGGAAGGAATTTTTGAACAGATCTGGATTCAACCTGCCTCCGGCGATGCCGGCTCCGCGCTGGGTGCCGCCCTGGTGGCCTGGCACCAACATTTTGGACAACCACGCACCGTCAATCCCAACGACGACATGCGTGGCACCTATCTCGGACCCCGGTTTTCCAACGCCGCGGTGCAGGCGTTTCTGAATCAGGTCAAGGCGCCTTTCCACAGCCTTGAGGACGGCCCACTCTTTGCTCGCCTGGCGGAGCTGTTGGAGCAGGGCAAGGTGGTGGGGTGGTTCAACGGGCCGATGGAGTTCGGGCCCCGTGCTTTGGGGGCGCGCTCGATCCTGGGTGACCCGCGCAATCCAGAGATGCAAAGCGTGATGAACCTGAAGATCAAATATCGCGAGAGTTTCCGCCCCTTTGCGCCAGCCGTGCTGGAGGAGGAGGTGAACGATCAATTTGAGTTGAACGCCTCCAGTCCCTACATGCTCTTGGTGGCTCCGGTGCGGGAGGAGCTGCGCCTGCCCCAAAGCAAAGACGACCAGCATTTATTTGGCATTGAAAAGCTCAAAGTGCCTCGTTCCTCCTTGCCCGCCATCACGCACGTCGATTATTCAGCCCGGGTGCAGACGGTGAGTCCGCGAACCAATCCCCGCTTTTATGGATTGATCCAAGCCTTCCGTCATCGCACCGGTTGTCCCACCCTCGTCAACACCTCCTTCAACGTGCGAGGAGAACCCATCGTGTGCACACCAGCTGATGCATACCGCTGCTTCATGCGCACGGAAATGGATGTGCTGGTGCTGGAGAATCAACTGTTGTTGAAGCAGGAGCAACCGGTGGCCGCGAAGGACCAGTCCTGGATGGAGACCTTCGAACTCGATTGAAGCTTCCCCCCTGTTTCCCTCTCGACCATCGCCATGACTCACCCCACCGCTTCCACTCCCAGCCAGCGCCAGCTGCGGGAATTCGGCCTCCTGATCGGCGTCGTTTTTCCCATCCTGCTCGGTTGGTTGCTGCCGGCTTTGCACGGCCACGCCTTCCGGGGCTGGACCCTTTGGATCGGGCTTCCCGCCCTGGTTCTGGGGCTGGCGTGGCCGCGGGCGCTGGCCTGGCCCTACCGGGGCTGGATGGCCCTGGGTCACGCCCTGGGTTGGGTCAACAGCCATGTGATCCTGGGTCTGGTCTACCTGCTGGTGCTCCAGCCCATCGCCGCCGTCATGCGGACCCTGGGCCATGATCCCCTGCGTCGCCGACGCCACGCGCAAGCGAGTTACCGCGAGACGCCATCACAAACGCCCACAGACATGCGCAAGATTTTCTGATTTCTCGTCACGACACACACTCCACCACACCAGAAACAATTATGGAAACACTGCTGGACCTCGCCAAGGACATCTGGGATTTTTTGAAGGTACGCAAGAAGTTCTGGCTCGCGCCACTGATCATCACCATCGTGTTGATGGGCGCTCTGCTGGTGCTGACCCACGGCACCGTTGTCGCCCCCTTCATCTATTCGATCTTTTGATGCCAGCCGTCCCCCGAGTCCACGTCGGGGGACGGGTCTCCTCACATGGGCCCCGTTCAATAGGTGACCTGCCAGGGCCAGCGATCAGGCAGGCACAAAAACGCATCGTCCCGCCCGCACTCCAGGAGGCCTGAGGGCAGGATGCGAATGAACACCCAGGAGTGAAGGCTCACCAGCAGCGCCGGCCACAACCAACGCAGGCAGTGGTAGCGCGTCATCCAGGCCAGATAGAGAATCAGCAGAAACAACCCCACCCCATCGCTGAGCCGAAAGGCGATCGACGCCAGCCATTCCTTGGCCACCGCCCCTTGAAGCAGGCCATACACAGCGGCGAAAAGGACCAGCAGGCGAGTGAGCGGGCAACGCCACAACACCCCTGGCCCCAGACGCCGCTGCCAGCACGCTCCCGCCAGCCCGAGGGCCATGGCCAGCTGCAGGCGCCGAACCTCTGGCAATAACGAATAGCTGCTGTAAAAATTCCCCTCCGTTGCATAAATCGTCAGCTTGCGCAACGTCACCGGCAACACCACCAGAGCCACAACCGCCACCAGCCCCAACCCGGGCAGCAGGAACCAACGCCAGCGCCGTCTCAGCGCGGCGAACACCCTGGAGGGCCCGGTCCGCACGAGCAAGGGGGACAGCGCCAGGGCCAGGGAATAGGGAAAGGTGGTGTGGGTCAGCGCCGCGCCGCCGACCCCGAGAGCCACCAGAGGCTTGCGGACCGGCACCAGTCCGGAGAGCCGGAGAAAGAGGGGGAGCAGCAGAAGCGTGGAGAACGCCTGGCGGGTGATGCCGTTCTGGAGAAAACTGCGCAACAGCGGGCTGCCGATCAGCAGCAAGGCCCACCAGCCGGCCCAGGCCGGCACCCCCCAGAGCCGGGCCAGGGCGATGGCCGACCCCGCATAGGCACTCGCCACCAGCCCGTGCACGAACGCCATGCGATAGGGCAGGTGAACGATCAAGGGGCCGATGAGCGGCCAGAAGGGTTCGCCGACCGTGCCCAGGGAGGGGTTGACGCTGAGAGAGTGGTTGATTTTGGTCGTGTCGCTGGTGCCCCAGGTGCCGAGGGTGAAGAACAGCAGCGTCAGCAGCAGGAAGGCGACCACCCCCGCCCACCACAGGCGCCCCGCGCCGCGCCGGCCCCAACGATCGAGCCCGAGGGCCAGGGCCACCTGCGCCGCGGCGATCGTCGCCATCAGCGCGGGAGCCGCGGTGACCTGATCCACCCGAAACGGAGCGGAGAGGGGGAAGGTTGCGGCGATCACGGAGACCAGAGAAACAGCGGCACTGGGCACGCGCGACATCGCCCGGGAAGGCCCAAGCTAGGGCGCCAGCCTCGCCTGTTTCCGGGGGGGAGCGGGCCGCTGAAGGGCAGGGCGGGAGCGGCAGGGATAATTCCCTTCCACCCCCTCCCTGGCCGTTTGTCATCCCTCACCCGCTGCCTGATGGAGGAAGCCGCCGCCATCGCCGCCGCCGCGGCGCGGCTGGACAGCGACCAGGTGGAAGCGGCCCTGAGCCTGCTGGAAAGCTGCGCGGAGCGACGCGCCAAGCTGGTGATCACGGGCGTGGGCAAAAGCGGCATCGTCGCCCGCAAGATCGCCGCCACCTTCGCCTCCATCGGCCTGATGGCCATCTACCTCAGCCCTCTGGATGCCCTGCACGGGGATCTGGGCGTGGTGGCCCCGGATGATGTCGCCCTGCTGCTGTCCAACAGCGGCGAAACCCAGGAGCTGCTGGAG
Source organism: uncultured Cyanobium sp. (assembly GCA_964455575.1). Taxonomy (GTDB): domain Bacteria; phylum Cyanobacteriota; class Cyanobacteriia; order PCC-6307; family Cyanobiaceae; genus Cyanobium. Next base: position 42,006 of record CAYVWU010000002.1, read on the forward strand.
ATCCTGCCCCATCTGCGCCGCCGGGGCACCGCCATCATCGCCCTGGTGGGCCGGGTCGACTCCAGCCTGGGCCGGGGGTCCCAGGTGGTGCTGGACGGGTCGGTGGACCGGGAGGTCTGTCCGCTCAACCTGGCGCCCACCGCCAGCACGGCGGTGGCCATGGCCATCGGCGACGCCCTCGCGGCCGTCTGGATGGAGCGGCGGGGAATCTCCCCCCAGGACTTTGCCCTCAACCACCCGGCGGGTTCCCTGGGCAAGCAGCTCACCCTCACCGCCGCGGATCTGATGGTGCCCGTGGCCCGGCTGGCTCCCCTCCAGGCCTCCACCCCCCTGCCGGACGTGATCGGCCATCTCACCACCGATGGCGTCGGCGCCTGCTGGGTGGCGCGCGAGGAGAACCATCAGGAGATCTGGGGACTGATCACCGACGGCGACCTGCGCCGGGCTCTGCAGAGCCATCCCCCCCGGGAATGGCACCAGCTCACCGCCCGCGACCTGATGACGGCCGATCCCATCACCGTCGCGGGCGACCTGCTCGCCATCGCGGCGCTGGAGACCATGGAGCGCAACCGGCGCAAGGCCATCGCCGTGTTGCCCGTGGTGGCGGAGGGCGGGCGCATGGAAGGGCTGCTGCGCCTGCATGATCTGGTGCGCGCCGGCCTGACCTGACGCGGGATCAGGAGGCCGCGTCGATCGCGGCGGCCAGGGCCCGGGCCTGGTCCAGCTGGGGCGGCGTGTCGACGGACAGGAAATCGCCCTCCACCACGAAGGTGCCGATGCCGATGCCGGCCTCCAGAAGCCGCAGTTGTTCCAGCTTCTCCAGATGCTCCAAGGGGGAATGCGGCAGCGCGGCCCAGCGCGCCAGCACATCCGCGCGATAGCCATACAACCCGACATGCCCCCAGAACGGGGCATGGGCATGCCACTGGTCGGGATCGACGCCGCGCACGTGGGGGAGGGCGGAGCGGGAGAAATAGAGGGCGCGCCCATCGGCGCTCACCAGGGTCTTGACCACGTTGGGGTTGTGCAGGGATTCCGCCGCCAGGCGATAGATGGGGGTCAGCACCTCGGGGATGGGCTGGCGGCCCTCGAACTCCACGGCCATGGCGTCGATCACCTCCGGGTCGATGAAGGGCTGGTCGCCCTGCACATTGAGGACCACCGTTGCCGTCGGATCGGCGGCCTCGCCGCCGCCGGCGAGCGCCAGGAGGGAAGGGAGCGCCTCCGCCAGGCGCTCGCTGCCTGAGGCGCACGCCGACGAGGTGAGCAGGGCCGGGAATCCCCAGCCGGCCGCGGCCTCCACCAGCTCCGGGCTGTCGGTGCAGAGCACGACGGAGGCGGGCCGCCGGGCCCGGGCGCAACGCTCAAGCACCCGCCGCAGCATCGGCCGGCCGCCGATGTCCGCCATCACCTTGCCGGGCAGGCGCGACGAGTCGAGACGGGCCGGCACCGCTACCACAAATCGCATCGCGCGCCGATTCAAAGGGCGGAGCCTATCGCCGTCCCCTTGACCCGCACCAGGCTTTCCGCGCCGCGTCCGCGGGCATGCTGACCGGACGGCTCGGGACACGCCCCAGAGTGACGCCCTCCTCCCCCCTCGCCACCCGCGCGCCCCGCGGCGCTGGCCTCCTGCCGGCCGGCGAGGGGGTGGTGGTGGTCACGGTGGCGCACCACAGCGGCGCCGTGCTCCCGGCATTGGCGCGCGACCTGGCCCGGCAGGAGGAGCCCTTGGCCCTCTGGCTGGTGGTGGACAACAGTCCCCGCACCAGCCCCGTCGCGTCCGACGCCTTGGCCCCCGCCGCGCCTGACGCCCCCCCTCTCGCCCTGCGGCTCCTGCGCGGGGAGGAGGGGGAGGGGTTTGGCGTCGGCTGCAACAGGGCCCTGACCTGGCTGGAGGAGCACGGCTGGGGGAGCTGGGTGTGGTTGCTCAACCCGGACACCGCCCTGCCTCGTGGGGATGAGCTGCGCCGCCTCAAGGAGGCCCTGGCGCGGGTGGACGCGCGCAGCCTGGTGGGCACGGCCGTGGAGGACGGCAGCGGGGAGCTGGAGGCGAGCGGCGGCTGGTTCCGCCCTGGCCTGCGCTTTCGC
>CAYVWU010000003.1:0-42264 GCA_964455575.1 uncultured Cyanobium sp.
CAGCGTTCCGCCATGGTGGCAACGGTTATGACGGTCGCATCTATCTCACCGGCGAAGAATCTGGAGCGGAAGGGCGCGCTTTTGCTCATGTGCTCACCGGCAGTGATGCTGGCAAGGTGTTTGAGCTTCCCGCTCTGGGAAACCTTTCATTTGAGAATGTGGTGGCCAATCCCTTGGCCCAGAACAAGACGGTGGTGGCCAGCCTGGATGACACCAGCAGCAATGGCCAGGTCTACATCTATATCGGCACCAAGAGCAGCAGTGGAAACGCGATTGAGCAAGCTGGTCTGGCGGGTGGCATCACCTATGGCGTCCGGGTCAATTCTGTTGGCACGAGCAATACGGAGGTTGGAAATCTGTCCAACCCGACGGAAACTGGCCTGGGGTTGAATAGCAGTGGCATCGGCACGTTTGAACTGGTCAATCTCGGCGATGTCAAGGCCAAAACCGGGGCTGCGCTGAACAGCGACAGCATCACGGCAGGGGTCACCAACTGGCTGCGTCCGGAGGATGGCGCCTGGAGCAAGGACGGCAAGACGTTCTACTTTGTCACCACCGCCACGACGACCAGTGCCAGTCGGCTGTGGGCACTTGAGTTCAGCAATCCTGCCAGTCCTGAACTGGGTGGAACGGTGAAGATGCTGCTGAACGGCAGCGAGGGCCAGATGATGCTGGATAACATGACTGTGGCCGATGACGGTTCACTTCTCCTGCAGGAGGATCCTGGCGCCAATGCTCGCCTGGCCAAGATCTGGCGTTACAACCTCTCAACAGACACGCTGGTGGAGCTGGCGCAGCACAACCCTGTGCTGTTCAGCGGCAGCAGCAGCACGAATGCGAACTTCATCACCAATGACGAGGAGTCATCTGGCATTGTTGATATCAGCAGGTTCTTGACTGGTGTCCATGGTTATGACACCAGCAAATATAGCTATTTTCTGATTGCTGATCAGATTCATAAAGCTGTCGCCTCCCCCACCAGCCAGGTGGAAATGGGTGAGCTCGTTATGATGGTGACAGCCAAAGCCGGCGGCACGGGCACAAGCAGCTGGGCGGATGCCCTTGGCGTCAACAGTCCTGAGCTGCTCGATAACAGCCTCACCCTGGTGAATGGCGCCTACACCGTCTCCAGCGCCGACCGTCTGGGAGCCGCTGGCATCCAGTTGGCGAACAAGGTGGAGCTGTTCAACCTCCCTTCCGTCGGCGGCACCCTGAACTTCGACAAGCCCGAAGGCCTCACCCTTCGCGATGACGGTGCCCTTGTCATCAACTACGACAACGACTTTGGCACCGAGGGGGCAAGTGGCAATGCCTTCACGGTCGTGCGCTTCAGCAATCCAGCCCTGGATACGGAAGACAGCGGCGATGGCGGTGGCTATCAGCCGCGCACCAATCATGATGTCTATGGCTTGCCCATGCCTGACGGCTTGGCCACATTCGTCTATAACGGTGAGAACTTCATCCTCGCGGCTGGTGAAGGGGATGATCGCAACGATTTCCTCTCCCCTGACGAAACGGCCCGAGTATCGACCTTGCTCGCGGCAGCCGCCAGCGCCACCGCATCGCAGAAGGCGGGCTTGCTTGCCACCAACGCTCAACGACTGAACATCCTCACCAATACGGGTGATCTGGATCGTGATGGCATCGTTGACCAGGCTTACACCCTGGGATCACGCTCACTGCGCATTTTCGATTCCAAGGGCAATGTGGTGTTCGACTCCGGCACGGCCCTGGAGGAGCTGGCCGTGGCCAAAGGCGTTTATCCGGTCAGCAGCCGTGAGGATGACAAGGGGGTGGAGCCGGAGATGGTGGAAGTGTTTCGCCAGAACGGCCGCACCTATGCGTTCGTGGGGCTTGAGCGCAGCACCACAAGCCTGGCGGCCATCTTTGATGTCTCCAATCCCTATGCGCCGGTGGCTGTGGAGCCACTCCTCTTCCCCGGTGCCCAGCGCGTCGAGGGCATCACCTTCCTCACCACAAGTACGACAGGTTCTCGTGGGGTGATTGCCTCCAGCGAGGGCAATGATGTGGTGTCGGTTGTTGATTTCCCCATCCCCTACAGGCTGCAACTTCTGCATTTTTCCGATGGGGAGGCCGGTCTGCTTGCCTCGCGCACGGCTCCTTACCTTGCCGCTCTGGTGGATGGCTTTGATGACACCCATACCAATACTCTGATTTTGGCTGGTGGGGACAACTTCATCCCCAGCCCCTTCCTTTCCGGAGGCACAGATCTCAGTGTGCGTGATGAGCTGAATGCTGCCACGGGATCCACCATCAGCCTGTCCTCCGCCACGAACCATCCCATCGCGGCCGTGGACATCGCCATCCACAACCTGATCGGCGTGGAGGCCTCCACGATTGGCAATCATGAGTTTGATCTCGGCCCCCGGGTGTTCCGCGATGCCTTCACCTCTGGAAGTGTCGCCGGGTGGGTGGGCGCTCAATTCCCCTACCTGTCCGCCAATCTGGACTTCAGTGGCGATGTCGATCTCAATCCCCGCTATACCAACACCCTCTCCACCGCTGGCCTGGAAGAGGCCACCTCCCTGAAGGGCAGGATCGTTCCCTCCGCGGTCGTGAATAAAAATGGAGAAAACATCGGCTTGGTGGGTGTCACAACTCAACTTCTTGAGCAGATCAGCTCCACGGGTGGCGTGGAGGTCAAGGGTTTCAGTGGAGATGGGGGCGAACGTGATGACATGGCCTTGCTGGCCAGCCAGTTGCAGCCGGTGATCGATGATCTCACCTCCCAAGGGGTGAACAAGGTGGTGTTGATGGCCCACCTGCAGCAGCTTGCCAACGAGCAGGCTCTGGCTCCCCGTCTCCGGGGCGTGGACATCATCCTTGCGGCTGGCTCCAACACCCGCCTAGGTGATCGCAATGATCAGGCCGTCGACTTTCCTGGTCATTCCGCCAGCTTTGCTGATACCTACCCGATCATCAGCCAGGGAGCGGATGGCGCTCCCACCTTGATTATCAATACCGACAACGAGTACACCTACCTCGGTAGACTCGTCGTGGACTTTGATGCTCAGGGTCGCATCCTTCCCTCCAGCATCGACCCGCTCGTCAGTGGTGCCTATGCCGCCACTGCTGCCAATGTTGCTCAAGTGTGGAATGTCAGCGAGGCCGATCTAGCCACTACAGCCTTCGCTGAGGGAACCAAGGGGGAAAACGTCCAGGATCTCACGGATGCCGTTCAGGCTGTCATCAGCAGCAAGGACGGGCAGGTTTGGGGCTTTAGCGATGTGTACCTTGAAGGAGAGCGGGCGCTGGTGCGTGGCCAGGAAACCAATCTCGGTAACCTCACCGCGGATGCCAATCTCGCGCAAGCCAAGGCCATTGACCCAATGGTGGTGCTGTCCTTGAAGAATGGCGGTGGTATTCGCTCGCAAATCGGTTCGATCGACGTCGTGACGGGAGAGAAAAAGCCCACGGCGGCCAATCCCTCCGCAGGCAAGCCTGAAGGAGGAATCTCCACCCTGGATATTGAAAACTCCTTGCGGTTTAATAACAGCCTCACCCTGCTCACGGTGTCTGCTCGTCAGCTCAGGGAGTTGCTGGAGCACGGGGTGGCCAGTTACCCGAATCAGGGTCGTTTTCCGCAGGTTTCTGGTGTCGCCTTCAGCTTTGATCCCACGCGCCCCGCTGGCAGTCGTCTTGTCAACATGACGATCGAGGACAGCAGCGGCAGGGATCTGGATTTGATCGTGCGCAATGGAGCGCTCTACGGAGATCCCAATCGCACCTTCCGGCTGGTGACATTGAATTTCCTCGCCAGCGGTGGAGATGGCTTCCCCTTCCCCACCGGGCCCGCGGCCAACCGAGTTGATCTCTTCGATCCTGCGTCTCCGCGCACCGGTGTGGCCAGGTTCGCCGGCGATGGCACGGAGCAGGATGCGCTCGCCGAGTATCTTGCCGCCCGCCATGGGAGTGCCGGCGCAGCCTTCAGCCAGGCGGACACCCCGGCCTCCCTGGATCTGAGGCTGCAAAATCTCGCGCTGCGGGCGGACAGCATCGTAGATGCCCCAACGCTGTCGATCACGCCTCTCGCCGCGGACAAAACGGAAGGCAACATCGGTTCGACGCCCTTCACCTTCACGGTCAATCGTTATGGCGACCCCACCGTGCCTGTGGAGGTCTCGTGGACCGTCACGCCCACTGGCGCGACATCCGCCGACTCGCTCGACTTCGCCAGCGGGGCCTTCCCTTCCGGCTCCCTTCTGTTCGCGCCAGGGCAGACCAGCCAGCAGATCATCGTCAATGGCATTGGAGACAACTCTTTTGAGGCGGATGAAACCTTCGGCATCCACTTGATCCAGCCTCAGGGCGCCACGCTTCTGACGGGAGCAGCCAGCGCCATGGGTTGGATCCGCAACGATGATGTGCCCGAGCCGGCTTACTCCTTCACTCAAAGTGTAGAAGTGGTTGAGGAAGGTGGAGGTCTCGCCATCGGCTTGACCACCGCCAATGTGCCAGCGGGATCCCGTCTCTACTGGCAGCTCAGCGGCGAGGGCATCACCTCCACCGACTTCAGGGATGGCCTGCTGTCAGGCGAAATCCTCATCGGTAGGGATGGTCGCGCTGGTTTCACCAAAGCGATCGCCACCGATTTCGTTGCGGATCCCCGGGAGATCTTGGAGGTGCGCTTCTACAGCGACGCCGCTCGCAGGCAGCAGGTGGGCTCCACCCTCCGCGTCACCCTCCTGGAACCAACCGTGGGGTTGGTCACCGACGGCAGTGACATCATCACCGGCACTGGAGCCGCTGAGACGCTTGTAGGTGTCCCGTCAGGGTCCGTCCATCGGGGGCGTGGTTCTCTGGATCGGCTCACGGGCGGAGGCGGGACGGATCTCTTTGTGCTGGGGGATGCCTCCGGCTGCTTCTACGACGATGTCTCGCCAGGCCTGGGCACCGCCGATCTGGCCCTGATCACGGATTTCAGTTCAGGCGACGTCATCCAGCTGCATGGCCGGCCCACGGATTACACCCTGGTCAGTGGACGTCACGCGGGCGTGCGAGGCCTCCGCATCGATGCCTTGCTCTCCGGGACAGCGGAGGCGATCGGTTTTGTCCAGGGCGCCACACTCGCCAGCTTGAACCTGGCGGATCCCTCCCAATTCACCTTTGTCTGACGGCACGACCCTGATCGCTTTCCTTGCTTCTCAACTTCGACACCTCCTCCCTTCCCATGACTCTTCTCCCCTCCTGCTCCACGGCTCTTCGTCCACTGGCGCTGGCCTTGATGGGCACAGTTGCCCTTTCTGCTCTCTCCACCGCTCCAGCGGCCGCTGTGGTGATCAACCTTGGCGGCACGTCCTATGACGTGAGCGTTTCCCAGACCTCCTACACCCTCTCAACCAGCGCGTTTCAGGCCCCACCCCTCGGCCAGATGCCCTGGTGGGGGGATGGACAGCTGGCGTCTGACGCGGCCACCCAGGTCTTCAATCTCCTCGGGCCGGGCTGGGACACGGACTATGGTCCCGTCTTCGCCTATGACGCGGCCGGCGGGCAGGTGGTTGGGCTGGCGCAATCGCTCACGGATACCCTCGATCAGATCGATGTGACCCCTGCCACCGGGGCGACCGTGCGCTACGCCTTGGCCACCACGCCAGTCCCCGGCGCTCTGCCGCTGCTGGGGGCGGCTGAGATGGTCCGCTGGAGCCGGCGTCTGCGTCGGCGCATCGGCACCCGTTGACACCGGTTCCAGGGCTCCTCAACCTTCGGTCGCGGGGGCCTGTGTCGCCTGGCCAAGCGCCAGGAGCTGTCGCTGCATTGCCTGCCGCGCCTCGTCCGCGCAGAGACGTTCGGCCAGCTCCCGCCAGCCTTGCCAGTGTTGATGTCGCTGCTGCTCCAGAACCGCCCGCAAGACGGGCAGGTCGGATGGGCGCCCGCGACGTTCTCGCTCCACAAAACCGCGGTTGAGGATCTGCAGATCATGCAGCTCGCCCAGATGGTCCTGGGCCGCTCGCAGCTCTTGAACCCTCTCCCGCAGCGCTGGCGCGCACCATCGCTCCAGGGGCTCCAGGGAATACCGCGCGTTCTTGATGCGCTTGCGCAGGTCATGCAGGCACTCCGCCTCCGGATCCGTCTCCCGCCACCCCGGGTGGAGGAACAACCCCGCGAAGGCGGGAGCCGGCCACGCGTTCAGCCACGGTTCCAGGGGTTGACGTCCCAACAGGGTGAAGCGCGGCCGCTGTTGCCATTGATGAAGGCGCGCCAGCAACTTGAGATAGCGGGCACTGTGGAGTGCTTCCGAGAGCGCTTGGAGGGCCTGCTCCCGATCTTTCCCGAGGCGCTTCATCGCAACTTTCAAGGCATGGCGCTCGCTGGCGGGGAGCTGAGGGAGGAGCTGGTCACGCAAGCGCAGGGTCAGCACATCGAGGTCACGGCAGAGCCCCGTGCGCCGTGCCACCGACGCGACGCGGCGCTCCGTCACACCCTCCGGAAGCTCCAGTGCCGCGGCGAATTGGCCCAGGGCCGTCCGCAGGCGCCGCAGGCTCACCCGCAGTTGATGGAGGGGCTCCGGGTCGCGATCGGCCAGCACCTCCGCCTGGAGTTTTCCCAACCGCCGCACCTGGCTGTGAATCAACTCCCGCGCGAATTGTCCACAGCTCAGTCCGTCGTTCTCCCCTGGTTGTGCCGGCGGCGCTTCGCGGTCTGGCGCCTGCATGGGCGCCGGTTCAGACAGCTCAGGAACCATGGTCGTCCAAGGGGGACCTCCGCGAACGCTAAGTCCGCTGATGCGCGCAAAATCGTCAGCAAAGCGTTGGCTTTGCTGGTGTTGGCGGCGCAACGCCTCAATAGGTGGCCCCGGTGCGCCGCTGATGGATGGCGGTGGTGCCGGCTGGATCCAGCACGCCCCCCTGCCGCGCTTCGGCGTAGAGCAGCCAGTGATCGCCGCAATCCATGCGTTTCTGCACCGTTGCCTCGATCCAGGCCAGGGCCTCCTCCAGGACCGGTTGTCCTTCGGGGCTCTCGTTGAGCGCCACCCCCGCGAACCTGTCGGCGCCAGGCGCGAACGGGCTGAGGAAGTGTTTCATCAACCCTTTCTCCCGCCCGGCGGCGAGCACATTGAGCACGCAGCGGTCGCCGATGTGCAGCAGCCCCTCCACCGCCCGATCCTTGGCGACCGCGACGGTGAATCCGGGTGGGGTGAAGCTGGCCTGGCTCACCCAGCTGGCCACCATCGCCCCCGACAGCGCGGCCCCCCCCTCCCCCTTGCGGGCGGTCAAGACGCACAACGACCCCACCACCCGGCCCAGGGCCTGGATCGCCGGCTGGCTGCGACTCTCCTGCAACCCGCCGCCCGGACGGCGCAACTGCCGTTTGCGCTGCTCCGTCTGCAACCGACGCCCCAGCGCCGTGCCGGTTTCCTCCAACGACCGCAGGGTGGCGGCATCCGGGCTGAACCGCACCCGGACCGGCTCGAACGCGAAGGCAAAGCCGCCATCCCGCAGCTTGCTCTCCAGCAGATCAATCGCCTCTCCGCTCCAGCCAAAGCTGCCGAACACCCCCACCGGCTTGCTCCGATCCCCTTCCGCCAGCACCGTGCCCAACGCGGAAACGATCGGCGTGGGCGCGTGGCCCCCCAGGGTGGGGGAGCCGATCAGCAGGGCATCGCTGCCGCGGATCGCCGCCAACAACGGATCGGCTTCGCTGAACTCGCAATTGATGCTCTCCACCCGCACGCCGGTTCGCGCCACGCCCCGGGCCAGGGCATCAGCGATGGCCGCCGTGTTGCCATAGGCGCTGGCGTAGAGCAGGGCCACGGACAGCCGCGCTCGGCTCTGGCCCTCCCCCCAGCGGCGATAGTCCGCCAGGAGGCTGCGCCAACTGGAGGCGATCGCTGGCCCGTGGAACGGGGCGATCGTGCGGATCGGCAAGTCCTCGATCCGATCCAGCACCCCCTCCACCTGACGCGCCATCGGCGCCATCAGGCAGTCGTAGAACCAGCGGCGATCCTCTTCCGTGCTGCTGCGGTTGGCTTCCGCGAAGTCCTCCACACAGATGTGGGCGGAGAAAAACTTGCTGCTCATCAGCAGCCCCGTGCTCTCCTCGAAGGCCATCAGCGCCCCTGGCCAGCGGGGGGTGGGGGCCGGGATCAGACACAACCGCAAGTTGCCCGCCAGGGGGCGGCACACCTCCTGCTTCACCACATCGATCGGCGGCAGCGGCACGCTTTCCTCGGCCCCGGCAGCCCCCTCCGGCCCCGGCCGTCGCTGGTCCCATAACTCACGCACCAGCTTCGCTCCCGCGTTCGAGGCCACCAGCGCCAGCTGCGGCCAGCGCTTCACCATCGCCCGCAACAACTCCACCCGGTTCGGGTTCACCACCCCCACCACCACCTTCAACGGCGCCTCCGCGGGCACCCGCTCCGCCAGGGCGGCGAAGAAGGGCTCCGCGTAGGTCGTCCCGGGCGGATGGATCAACACCGGCGGCACGGCATGGCCATCCTTCGCCAGCCCTGCTGCAAAGAGGAAGCTGTTCGCGGTGGTGCCCCGCTCCAGGCCGTATTCCACCTCAAAACGCAGCCGCCGCGGACTCAACCCCCGCAGGCAGACCACCCCTGGATCGATCGGCAGGCAGACCACCGATCGCCCCGCGGCTCCAGCCTCCCCCGAGGGGGGGGCGTTCACTGCGGGGTCACCAGCGGCGGCGGACGGAGACGTGAGTTGGGCCATGGGTCAGGCGCGGCCGGCAAGAGTCAATAATGATTCCCCACCTTGCGGTGGTGAACGGCGGTCTGGGCGGAGGCGTCGGCCACGTTGCCCTCTTCCACCAGGGCATACACCACCCAGTGGTCGGGCGTTTCCATGCGCTGCAGCACCCGGCAGCCCAGATAGGCCAGGGCATCCCCCAGCACCGGCCCCCCGGACGCCGCTCCCTCCAGGGTGGACACCCCGGCGAAACGATCGGCTCCCGGCGGAAAACGCTTCAGGAAATGGCGCAGCAACGGCTGGTGGTTGTCCTCCCGCAGGATGTTGAGCACAAAGCGATCCTCCACCTGCAACAAGGCCTCGATGGCCCTGTCTTTGGCGACCGCCACGGTGAGTCCCGGGGGATCGAAACTCGCCTGGTTCACCCAGCTCGCCACCATCGCCCCCGATCGGGCCGTCTCGCCCTCACCCTGTCGCGCCGTCACCACGTAGAGGCCTCCCGAGAGGCGACCCAAGGCCTTGTCGAGGTCGCCATCCAAGGATTTCATCGCCGCAATCGCCTTGGCTTTCATCAGCAGCTGGCCCAGGTCGGTGCCGGCTTCCTCGCAGCGCTGATAGTCGCCCGGCTCAGGCACGTGGTGAATCCGCAGCGGCGCGAAACCCTCCTGCTGGACCAGGCTCCGCAGCCCGCTGGCCACCGTGTCGATCGGCTCGTCATTGCCGCCATAGGCGTCGTAGACGCCGACCACCTGTTTCGGATTCAGGGCCGCCAGCAGGGTGCCGATATTGGCTTGCAGGTCGCCATCCGCCTCGCTGGGCCAGGTGGGCACCACCACCGCCGCCGCCTCGCCCACCAGGGCGGAGATCTCCTGGGCGTCAGTGGCGCGCAGATCCACCAATTGCGTGGCGATCCCCGCTTTGCCCACGCCCCTGGCGATCGCCTGGCTCAGGCGGTCGCAGAAGCCATGCTGGCTGATGTAGCCCACCGCCACATAGGGACCTTCCGCGCTGCGCTGGCTGCTCCATTCGCGATAGTCGCTGATCCACAGCGGCAGATGGTGGCGCAGCAGCGGGCCATGGCCCACCGCGATCGTCTGAATCGGCGGCAGGCTCTCCATCCGCTTCAGCGCCTGCAACACGCTGCGGGCATTGGGACCCATCAAGCAGTCGTAGTAGAAGCGAAAATCAGGCGCGATCGCGCCGGGATCGCTGTCATACACCGCTTCTGAACAATAGTGCAGGCCAAAGGCGTCGCAGGTGTAAAGAATCCCCGTGCCGTGATCAAAGGAGAAGATCGTGTCCGGCCAATGCAGATTCGGAGCGGCCAGAAAGTCAAAGCGATGGGCTGTGCCGCTGTTGGGATTCGTGCCCAGATCAAGGCTGTCACCCGTTTTCACCGCCCGGCTCCGGAAGGGCCGATGCACCTGGTTCTCTAAAAACTGCAGCGCCACTTTGGACGCGACGATTTCCAGGTCGGGATGGCGTTCCAAGAGATGGCCAATCAGGCCGGAATGGTCGGGTTCCGTGTGCGACACGATCAAGACATCGATCGCCTTTGGATCAATCAATCCCTCCAGCAGGGGCAGCCAGGTGTCCGCGAACTTCAAATGGCTGGTGTCCACCAGGGCGGTGCGTTCCCCGCGCACCAGAAAGGCGTTGTAGGTGGTGCCGTTGCGCAGGCCGAATTCGATATCAAACCGACTGCGATCCCAGTCCAGGGAGCGAATGGCGGTGGTGTCCGCCGCAATCTCCTCCACCTGAAGGCTCAGTCGGGGTTCGGACCGGGTTCCGCCGGGGGGGGAGGGCAGGGTGCTGGTCATGGCTGCTCCATCCATTGGTGCAGGGACTTTAGGCGGGGCGGATGGGACCTGTTGGTTGCGCGGTGGCGCTGAAGGCGGTCGGTCTGGCTCGCGGCAGGGAGGGCGGAGGCTGGAGCGATCGCTGGTTGGGGTACACAGCTCAAAACGATGTTCAACAAAAAAGCTTCCCAGTCGCCTGGGAAGCTCTCATCAACATCGGTGCCGTCTGTGGGGGGTCAGATCACAAAGATGTTGCCAAGGCTGACGATGTTATTGAGTCCGGTGACTCCATTGTCGGTGAAGATTCGCGCGAAGCGGACAGGGCTGTAGGTGCTACCGCTTCCATCACGGTCGTACCAGAGGGTTCCCTGGCTGGCACCGGAGGTGATCAACCCGATCCGTTGGGTCGTATTTGTGAAATTGACGGTGGAACCACTATCAAAAACTTGTCCACCACCAGCGCCAGCTTGCAGGAGCACGCCGTATTGGTTGATCCCTCCACCACCGGAACCGCTGGCTGTCGTATTCAGGTCGCGGTAGATGGCGCGGCTCAGCACAAGACGATCCGTGTTGGAACCCGAAGGGTTTGGCTGGAAATTGATGATGGTGTCCCAATTATTATTTGTATCAGGAACAGTGTCAAAGAGGTAAAAATCGTTATCTGGTGTGGCGGTCACAACACCGCCGTTGAGGGTGTCATTGCCAAGGCCGCCAGAAAGGAAGTCAGACCGATTGGACGTGGTTGAAGTGATGACGTCGTTGGCACTGGTGCCAGTAACAAATTGAGCAATAGGTAAAAGAGCGCCACTATTAGGGTTGGCGATGGAATTGTCGCCTGTGCCATTAGTTGTCACTGTCTGAATGCTGCTGGTCCGATTAACGAAGGGCGAAACGTATAGGAATCTGTTGCTCGTAAAAGTATAGTTTGGATTGGTGTTTGTTGCTGTGTGGGTTTCCAGGAGGATGCCGAGCGCTCCAGGATCGCCATAGGTAGCGCTCAGGGATACGCTGGCGCTGGTGTTTGCGGCCGTAAACGAGTTATTGATGACAGTGCCGCTTCCGCCTTCCAGGCTCAAGAAGGAACCGTTGCCGAAGGTGTTGCTAGGGCTTGCTCCAGCGGCACCAACAGTGACGGATGTGGAGTTGGCGATTTTGTTGCTCTTGGGAACGCCAGAACCATTGATGCGGACGAATTGTGTTCCTGAGCCACGGGAGAAGGTGTTGCCGGTGAGCGTGACGTTCAGGCTGTCAGAAATTGAGAGGGCGTTGCGATACCCGCTCTCGTCAAAGGTGTTGTTGGTGATGCTGATGGTGCCGCCGCTGCCTTGACCACCGCTCAGGGCCAAGAAGGACGATCCACCGCTGTTGGCCACGCCAGAGGTGAAGCTTGATTGGCCCGTCAAACTGACGATGCTGTTATTCAGTGAAAAGTTGCGAATCCCCAGCACAGCAGCATGATTGCCTGCGGCAGCAGCGTTGCCTGCGTGTGTGCCGCGGAAAGAAACATTGTCTAAGGTGACAGATTTGGTCAAAGTATTGGCTTCTGAGACTCCAAAATCACCCGTTTGGAGGACGTAGCCAGTCGCGCTGGAGTAGAGAAAATCTAAGTCGCGATACGTTACGCTAATAGGAGGAGTGCCGTCGGTACCTTTCTGAAACAGCCTGGAATTGCCAGTGACTGTTGTAATGGATCCATCATTGGAATTGCCCGCACCGTCATATATCAAGCTTGAAATTCCATTGATGAAACCTGTGCTGCCATTCGGCGCAGCTGAATAGGTCAGGCTATTGTTGTAGCCCGCCGCTATAATGCTATAAGAGCCGCTGGCAATTTGAATCGTGTCACCATTGCCTGCGGCAATGAGAGCGGCGCGGATGGTGGAATAGGTTCCGGGGACGTTCAGGATAGCCATGGGTTGAGTCTTGTGCGACGAGGAATGGGGTGGGCTTAGAGCCGGTGATCAGTGCACCATATCGAATAACTTAGCTGGTTCCGGAGTTCCTGACAGGCACACACCACACCACATTCTCTCTGAACGAACGCAGAATTTGACCTCTGCAACTACCGGTTCTCAAAATGGCAGGCTGCCCAGCCGTTTTGACTCTGTTCCGGTTCTGACCGCGCTCCGCAGGCGCAACGACCTTTCCCCCGGTTCCATACTTCCTCGCTCGCTCCCAGCCAAAGCCGATTCGATTCGATAAGACCCGACTCCAGAGGGGGCTCTCCAGCCCCTGCGGCGCGTCCTCTCGGGCAGAGCGCGCAAGATCCTCACGGCAGGGGAAGCGGGGCCTGTCTCGGCCTCACGCTTGCGACAGCCAGCAGCCCCGCGGACAGCCACCAGATCACTCCTTGCAACCAAGGCAAGACCGGTGAGACCAAAAAGAGACGCCCAGGCGCCCAGAGGGAGGCCCCCAGCAGCGCGGTCAGGGCCGCGACGCCCAGCCGACGATCGCGCCAGCTGAGATCGGCCATGGCCAGAAGCGCTGGCGCCAACATGATCTGGTCTGTGGATCGGTGATAAAACGCCAGATAGCCCAGCAAACTGCAGAGCCCCGCCTGACGCATCCAGCGCGCGGGATCTTCCCGATGGGAGAGGGCCGCTGTGGACCATGTCTTCACAGGACGCCATCGCCACAGCATGAGGAGGCTGGTGAGCAGGATCCCCCCCAGAACCAGCCACAGGCCCGCTCCACCTCGGCTCACCTGCAGGGCGAGATTCCAGCCGGAATCATCTTGAATCTTTCCCAGCAGTCGGAAAAACCGCTCGCCATACGTCAAGGGGTTGAGACCAGTGGACAGCAAGGCAAAGGCCGAAAGCCCAGCCAGCATCACAAGAGCCACAGCCAGGCCTCTGCGCCGATTTCGACCCAGCAGGAGTGGTGCCCCGTGCAGAAGCGCGATTTGCGGTTTGATCATGGCCAAGGCCCAACAGAGGCCAGCGGCCAGGGGTTGTTGCTTGCGCAAATGTCGCCACTCCAGGAACACCAGGCCCATGCAGAGAATGGAGAACTGGGCCACGGCTAAAGCGTTGGCGTTGCCGCTGATGGCCACAGGCCCCAAGGCGCCAAACCATCCCGCCACGCTCCCGTGGGGGCGCAGGTGGCGATAGCCGATCCAGGCGATGAGCGCCAGGGACGCCAAGCTGAGAAGCTGAATGGTGTAGATGCCTTGGGGGAGTCCCCCGGGGTGAAAAAACAAGCCGAACAAAGGGATGGCCCACACCGGATAAGGGCTGGATCGCATGCCTGGAGGCGGGTGACCGCCGTAGAGGCCCCCCATCGGGAAATGCCCGTCGCGGAAGACCTGCCATTCCTGCAAGCGTTCCCGCAGATCTTTGGCATTGCTCCAGCCCAGCAGCAGCCCCTTGCTGATCGCGAGACATGCCACGAGGGCCAGGGTCGCCAAGGCGAGGATCACCACTCCACGGCGCAGGCCGTGGTGCTCCTTGAGGAGGGCGGGCCAGGCCAGGGGCCTTTGCCATCCATGCAGACAGGCCATCACCGCGAAGGTTCCACTGGCGCAGCACAGATGGAGCACATGCAATCCCAACCCGGCGATGGCCTCCGCCCACCCGCATCGGCGCCAATGAAGACGATGAAATGACAGGTTCAGGCCCAGCACCAGCAACAGGGCGGCGGTGGCCAGGGCCACTCCGAGGAGGCGGGCGCCGGGAACAAGGGAGAGCGCCAGCCCCAGGGGCACGAGCGGGGCCATGGCCCCGCTCACCCGACCGGCCAGGGAGAGGTTGAGCGTGGCGGGCGTGTCCTGTTGGTCAAGAAGCAAGCGCGACCAGGGAATGGCCCGTTGGCGGATGTCGGTGAGCACCATGGAGGCCAGGGTCCAGCGCTTGTGGTGACACCCCTGAATGGTGGGATCCAGCAGGATGCGACCCCCTTGACGCCAGAGCCGCAGCCCCAGTTCCACATCCTCAATACTGGGTTGGTGGTAGGCGGCGTTGAATCCTCCCAGGTCGAGGAAGCGGTCCCGCCGCATGGCGCCACAACCGGCCCAGAAGCTACTGGCCAGTCCTCCATGGAGATGGTGGGTGTGGTGATGGAGCAGGTTGCGGAAGCGACTCACCACGCCGGGGGCGGCAGGGGCATCGTCATAACTGCCAAACACAGCATCCAGGGAGGGATCTTCGCGGAAGGCTTGGCGAAACTGGATCAGGCTCTGGGGATGAAGCTCCACATCAGCATCCACAAACACCAGCACCTCACCTGTGGCCTCCCGTGCCGCCAAATTGCGTGCGGTCGCGGGTCCTGAGCGAAGACCCGTTTCATAGACTTTGACAAAAGGTGCTTGCATCCAGGCCGGAATCTCTGGTTTGACCCCATCAAAAACAATCAAGCACTCCGTTGCGGCGCCTGCCCTGAGCTCCTCCTCCACTAAAGCTTTCAGCCGCAAGAAACAGAGCGGAAATGTGCCCGACCATGAAATGGTGGGCATGATCACTGTTATCTTGAGATCGGATGACACGGATTGTGATGGCTCTGATGTCAAAAATAATTACTTTGCTTCAAGATATTCCGCATCTTGATTGACGCGCCAAGGATCATAAAGTGAGTCGTTGGCAAGAATGTTTTTTGCAGTCAAGATACCTGTCATCATGGAATGGTCTTGATTGTTGTACTTGTGCATGCCATTGCGTCCGATCTGATGAAGACCGGGGCAATGTTCTGCCAAGCCTTCTCGAATGGTGTTGACGGTTTGTTCATAGTCGTTGTCATAAACGGGATAGGCTTTTGCTTGCTTCACTACGCAGCCGTCAATAACGTCGCCAGGCTGTGCTAGTTGAAGCTCCTGTAATTCCTTGGTCGCCAGCTGAATCAGCTCCTGATCAGACAATTCCCAAAGCTCGTTGTGCGTGGAACAAAAATATTCCATTCCATAGCAGGCCAGAGTTGGATCTGGAATGAGTTCCGGGGACCAATTGCCAAAATTCTGTATCCGACCGACCTGGAGGCCTGTATCATGAATATAGAGCCACTGGTCGGGGAAAGTTTCTCGCGGTTTTAGAATCAAGGCAACTAAAATAAAGTCGCGATAGCTCAATGAAGCGGCAGCCTCCGTTATTTTGGCTGGCAAAGGCGGTTGAATCGCGGCGATAATGCTGCGCAATGGTGCTGTACTAATGACATGGGTATAAGGTCCATGATCTTGAATGCAGGAATCTTTGCTATTTCTTATTGACAATGTCCAGTGGCTTGTTTTTGGGTCTTGACGCAGAGCTGTCACCGTTGAATCCATGTGGAGGAGGCCTCCGCGTTCGCGTATTTTGCTTGCTGCCGCCTCCCACATCATGCCGGGGCCCAATCGTGGATAGCGGAATGAAGTGATGAGCGTTTTGATTACGTCTTGGCGATTACTGGAATCGCTCAAGGCAGGCGTTTTCGCCGAAAAAAGACTTGCCCAGGCAGCTTTGGAGAGAGATAAGCCTTTGATGCGCTGTGCAGCCCAATCAGCAGAAATATTGCGACATGATGTTCCCCACACCTTTTCTGTATATGTCTTAAAGAAAGTGCGGTACAAGCGAGCGCCAAATTGGTTGGTCACCCAGTCTTCAAGGTTGTCAACATTCTTTATGGGACTGATCTTTCGCTTGAGATAAGAGCCGACACAAAGGAGGGCTTCACGCTTGCCAAGATTATCGATAACTTCAGCGGCTTCCAGGGGATATCGATAATACTTTTTCTTGTAAAAGATCCGCGAAAGGCGTTCACGAACAATCATGTCTCTTGGCATGATCTCAGACCAAAGATTTTCAATCTCGCTGGATTTAGAGAAGAAACGATGCCCACCAATATCAAAGCGAAATCCTTTGTAGACCACAGTGCGTGAGATTCCTCCCACGTAGGTTGGGTCAGACTCCCAGATCTCGGGGCACAGTCCTCCCTTGGCAAGCAGGTAGGAAGCCGTTAACCCAGCCGGACCGGCTCCAATGACGGCGATGGAAGACACGTTAGTTCTGTGTATGCTCAAAGGACATGGACGCAAGCAATAGGAGAGTTGGAAGCATAGAATTTACTTATGATAGTCGAAACACAAGAGGCGTGGGCTGGTGCGAGAGGGCATTTGCGGATCTGATCAATGAAATTAAGCTAGGGATACCCCTTGAATTTGACACTTCCATAACGCAGCATAAGCTCCAGAGGTGGCGATCAGCTGCTCGTGGCTCCCCCTCTCAATCATTTCTCCAGCCTCGAGGACGAGAATCACGTCAGCATGGCGGATGGAGCTCAGGCGATGGGCAATTGCCAGCACCGTACGACCACGGCTGAACGTTTCAATGGCTGCGTGAACTTTTGCCTCTGAGTGGCTATCTAAGGCACTGGTGGCTTCGTCCAGAATAAGAATCTCAGGCTGACGCAGCATGGCTCGAGCCAGGGAAATCCGTTGGCGTTGGCCACCGCTGAGACGATGGCCATGCTCGCCGATGACCGTGTTGTATCCCTGTGGAAGTTTGGCAATGAATTCAGCCGCAGAGGCTGCAACAGCTGCGTTGTGGATTTGCTCCATACTGATTTGCTTGCCCAGGCCAAAGGCGATATTGGCGGCGATGGTGTCATGCAGCATCAAAACATCCTGGCTCACTACACCCACGCGTCTCCGCCAGCTCTCCAAGCTCATGCTTTCAAGATCCTCGCCGTCAATGAGGATGGAGCCGTGCGTTGGGGTGATCAAGCCCACCAGCAGATCAACAATGGTCGACTTCCCCGCACCGGAGGAACCCACAAGGGCTACTGTGCCACGGCAGGGAAGCGTAAAGCTGATGCCTTTCAGCGTGTCTTGCGATCGATCTGGATAGCGGAAGTAAACATCTTTAAAGCAGATCTCATGTTTGAGTTCCCCAAAGGATCGCCCACCTTGGCGTCGAAAGGTCTTCCCTTCAGGACGGAGAAGAGCATTGAGCATGTCAACCCGAGGACGGTTCTCAGTGAGGAGGTTGAGACATAGTCCTATCTTGGCTAATCGAGCATTTAGTCGCTGCAGGGCAAGCACAAATGTTGCTAGGCTTGGTATAAGTAGTTCTGTCCTGCCATTGGATAGCTGCCAACTCAGTACCCCCAGGACGACAGCAGCAAAAACGGGCAAGAATTCAGCTGTGGGGAGCAGGAGGCTGCGTAGATTGCTCAAGCGCACCAATTTCCTTTCCAGGCCTTGAAGCATGGAAGCAAAGTGTTGATTGGCTTCGTCTTCACACGCATTGGTATGGATGAGTCGAAGGGCCTGTAGGTCTGCTGTTAACGTTGAGGTGACCTGCTGTCTCTGTTGTTCCACTTCTCTAGCGGCCAGTCGAATCTGAGGGCGGAGCCAACGTTGCGTGAGAGCAATTCCCACGCCTAGGAAGCAGGCCATGACAAGCAGCCAGGGGGAGATCTTGACTAATACCAGCAAGTACACGCCGGCAAGAACAGACTCTGTAATCAGGCGAATCCTTTCTTCAATCTCTAGATTGATTGTCGTGGGAGCTAGGCTAGCTTGATGGGAGAGATCACCAATCTTCATGCCACTCACGCAACCGTAGCTTAGGCTGAAAATATAACGATGAATGCTGGGTAAGACCTCGGCCTGGCAGCTGGCTGTAAAGCGGCCAGAAACCATATCACTATAGGCACGACAGGCGCTGGCGATCAGCTGGAGCAGCAGCACGAGGCTTAACAAAGCCATGAAAGCCTCTCCACGGGAGATCCCATATTCCATGAAGAGACTGGGAATGGGTGCACCAAGCAGCAGGCTGAAGGAGCGATAAAGTGTCGCAAAGAGAAAAGCCTCTGATATTCCCAAGAGAACAACGAGAAAGAAATAGAGACAAAGGACGCGCCACTGTTTCCTTGCCAGTCTCCTCACCAAACTGTCCATGGGTGATGTTGAGCCGGATGCGGAGCCCCGGCCTCCCCTGCGAAGGAGGCTCTGCCATCCATGGTCGGCCCTCCTGCCTTGGCCTCCCAGTCCTCCAGTCTTGATCTGCGGAGATGTCATGCGAGCTCCATCAGTTTCTTGGAATCTTTGACAGGACTTTTTCATAGTGCAGGCGCACCTTGGTGGCCTGTTCTTGGATGCTGGGTACAGGCGGAGCATGGGATTGAAGCGCATGCAATTGCTTTGGCGTTTCGATCAAACTCAGCAGCACCCGTCTCAGATCCAGTGCGTCGTTGCAACGGAATAGTCGGCCATCAATCCCGTCGCGCACGAGCTCCGCCATCCCGCCCACATCCGCCGTAATGACAGGAACGCCAGCCAGCTGGGCTTCTTGGATGGTCAGGGGGGAATTCTCATACCAGCGACTTGGCACGATCACCGCATCGAGATTGGCCAGAATGGAAGCGATTTGTTTATTGTCATAGCGACCATGAAGCACCACACCCGGGATGGGTTGCGCTGTGCTTTGCTTGAAATGCGCTTCCGAGATGGGGCTACCAAAACTTGAGCCATGCAGGTGGAGCGTCGCTCGATCACCCAGGCCGCGAAAAGCCTCCAGGAGAAGATCGACACCCTTGTGTGCATGGAAGGCGCCAATGTATCCCAGCTGCAGGCGAGATGTCTGACGATGCCGCGTCGGCACCTGAGGAAATCCTTGCATGCCATAGCGTAAATGAACCATTCGCTCTGGAGAGACGCCGCAGGCGATATACTTTTGGGCTAAGAATTGGCTTGGTGCAAGAAACATGTCGACATTAACGATGATTCGTTTTGTTGCTGATAAGAAAAATCTTTTCTTCTCTTCTATGTTTGAAACTCTAGGATTCCCGAGAAGTTTTTCGCTCAAAGCGACGGCCGCTGTCATGAGCGCTCGACGTTTTCTGCCGGGTTGGTTCAACGCAAACTGACGCCAACGTGCCAGGGAGGGGAGCTGGGCGCTGAAATCAGCTTGCCACTTGGGGAGCACGCGAATCAATGTCGGACAACAACTCTCAAAGAAGTCAGATGAATCTTTGCCGCAAAGCGTCTTCTCCTCTGTCAGTAAATGTTGATTCGGGCAAATCAATCCGTAATCATGAAGGGTGAATAGCACGGCGCAATCATGCTCCTTGGCTTTGCCAACAAGGTCATCCCCGAGGCTGAGAAAATGATGGAAGTGAACGACATCTGGAGCGAACTCATCAAGGACGCGGGCGAATGAATTGGCCAGAAATGAATTCGACCAATTGGCAAGACGACTGTATTCGCCCGCATCGATGCAATGAAATACTCTGATATCTTCCACCACGTCCTTGACGAGCCGCTTGGGATAGCGAGGTTGTGTGTTTGAAAGATGAAACACGCCAACTTCATCTCCTGATGCGGAAAGACATTTGCTGAGTTGCTGACAGTACACTTCCGACCCTTGCGACGAGAACGGAGGGAATTGATGAATCACTTGCAGAATACGCATCAGATTAACTCACGATAGAGGGCGCGAATCTTTTGCGATTGATCCACAATGGAAGGTACAACTGGTGCCTGCTCGCGATAGGTCTTCAATTGGTCAGGATGTTCAATGCAATTGATCAGCACACGTCTCAAATCAGATGAATCGTTGCAGCGAAATAGCCGTCCATTCACCCTGTCGCGTACCAATTCCGCCATGCCACCGACATCTGCTGTGATGACAGGAACACCGACCAGCTGCGCTTCTTGTATGGTCAGGGGTGAGTTCTCGTACCAGATGCTAGGAATGATCACAGCATCTAAATTGGCAAGGATGCGGCCAATCTCATTGTTTTGATAGCTGCCATGAAACACCACTCCCGGTATTGGTTCTGCCATGGCTCGTTTGAAATGCGCTTCAGAGACCGGGGTATGGAAGCTGCTGCCGTGCACATGCAGTGTTGCTTGCTTCTCTAAACCGCGGAAGGCCTCGAGGAGCAGGTGAACTCCTTTGTGGGGATGAAAAGCGCCGATGTAGCCGAGATCAAGATGGGCCTCCTTCCTGAGCGGGGGGGCTGGCGTTAGGCTTGGCTCTGCTGGGTTGATCTCCTGGATTCCATTGGCAATGTGCAGGATTTGCTCTGCGGGAAGCCCACAGGACACAAATCGCTCCTTGAGAAAGGCACTAGGAGCGATGAAACGATCGACTTTGGTAAAGATGCGACGAGTTGCAGTAAAAAAGAACGATTTCTTTTCGCTGACAAACGTTGTCTCTGGAGCCCCAAAAATGTTTTCGGCAATGCCAACAGCTGCCGTTAGACAGCGCCTTTGCAAGCTGCGTGGTTGATTGGCGGCAAATTGACGCCAGCGCGCGAGGGGTGGCAGCTTTGATCGGATCATTGGGCGCCGGCCATGACTCACTCGGATCAGAGTTGGACAACAGCCTTCAAAAAAATCAGGCGAATTCTTCTCGCAAAGACTGTTGTCATCGCGAAGCAAAATGGCTTTTGGGCAAATCAGACCATAATCATGAAGATGATAGACAACAGCCTGGGAGGATGACTGAGCCATGCCGACCAGGTCGTCAGCCAAGCTAATAAAGTTATGAAAATGAACCACGTCTGGTTTGAAGGCCCTCAAGACGTGTGCAAAGGTATCTCTCAGAAATGGATTGTCCCAATCGGCCAGTCTTCCATACTCTGCGGTTTCAATACAATGAAAAACTCTGATCCCCTCATGTGTGCCCTCTTCAAGACGCTTGGGCCTGCGCCGAGCCGTATTGGAAATATGAAACACAGCAACGTCGTCCCCCGTCGCAAGCAGGCATTTGCTCAGTTGTAAACAGTAGACCTCAGACCCTTGAGAGGAGAATGGGGGGAACTGGTGGATAACCTGAAGGATGCGCATCGAGGGCGTCAGTCAAAGCTTGAACGGCAAACCAAGTGGATGGGAAACGTACGACAATGGAGCAGGGCTCTTTCTTTTTGCTTCTACTTCCGAGGAATCAGCCAAGGAAACTCTTTGTCCAAAATCGGAAGTCCTAAAAAAGGACAGAGTTTCTCATAGCCTTCGCCAGCGCAGATGTTCATCCGCAGGACATGGGGCTCATCCCTCAAGATGTCCTGCACCTGCTTTTGGTGTGAGCGCAGGCGGAGGAGGGCCTCTTTACTGGAGCAGATGGGGCCAAAGAAGTTGAAATAGGAGGAGAGCCACTGCTGCTCATCTCGAATGAGCTGGATATAATATGCACCTGGAAAGCGCTTGCGAAATGCTGCAATGAACCTCGGAGATGACCAGGGCAAATCATCTAGTGCGTTGAAATAAGATGCCCAACGCAGGCAGATCTCAAGATTGCCATCGTGAAGCTCTTGTTCTAGATCTTTGTCGTAACCAAAATGGCTGAAGCCAAGTTGGCGCATCGCCAATCCAAAAGATGTTGTGCCTGTCTTCACATAGCCAACACACAAAACCCTCGGCTTATTTGGGGCAAAGGGGCGCGTCTGCCTGCGCCAATGCCGCAACATCGTTCTGCCTGCACTCTGACGCTCCATGGCTCGTACGACAGGAGCTAAAAGTCGATCGGTCTTCATGGTTTCATAACTTTCATCTGTACGCCGTGCATGGCATGGCCATGGCGGGATCTGGAGTGATTTCTCTCAGGGTTTGAAACTGTGTTGCCACATATAGCGCTAAATCTCTTGTTTTATGCTCACGAGTCTAGCATGCGCCGCTTGAGAGGGAGCCCCAATGCCTTGCATCTGTGCTGGGAGGGCGGAAGGGGCCCAAGGTCATGAGATATTCAATCTATTCCGCTCTGGCGACCTGGCGGATGGTGGCTTGCGGGGCTCTGTGTCCGCGCTGTTCAGGGGAGAAGCACGTGAATTCGGTGCTGCAGGCGCACCCTCGCTTCGAGCTTCCACAGCGCCAAACGTGGTCTGGATGACAGGGTCGAGAGTTGTCGGGCAACGCGTTGTGCTGTAGCCAGACCTTCGCAGGCCTCCAGGCGTGCTCCTTGACTGACTCCTGCCAGCCAATCAAGGGATGCGCGGGAAAAGCGCATCATGTCGGACGGCTCGCGGATGCATTGCTCCTCTTCGTCGTGACGACATAGGTCTTCCTGAAGATCGATGCCGTATCTGTGGTGAAGCAGCTCATTTTCAGATTCGATATGATTTCGTATCTCTTGAAAAAATCGAGAGTGTAGGTGAAAGGGCGATCCTTTCAAGGCTTTGAGGTGATGCAGCATGAGCTGATTGGCGGCTAGAGATGGGTAGGATGATGTGCGCAGAAATTCATTGAAGCAATAGAGCATCCGCACGGTGTCGACCGGCATGCTTTCGTTCGTGCGCGCAATCGACCCGGGTGTCAATTTGATTCCCAGGGACTGGCAGAAGTCCCTGACCACGCACCCGCTGATCAGTCCTGTGGCCGTAAAGGCCCTGACAGAGACGTTGTCTGTGCCAAAAATACGGGCAAAGGTTTGCAGACGCTCTGTATAGCTGATGTGGTACATGCACTGTTCGTTGCCAATCCCGGAGATCGTGGTGATCTTGTTGTCGTACTTCGTGTTCTGTTGGATGTTGCTCTCAATCCACGACTTCATTGGGCGCAAGTAGGCAATAATCGCAACTCTGAATCCCTCCTCCAGCATCAGATTGCGGACGGCTTCCAGCTCTGATGCCTTGAATCTCCAGCATGCTTCAGCGGAGATGATCGCCGTTTGCTTGGCATTGGAGATGCGGCGAAGACGACGGCGCAGCCTCTGCTGATAACGGCGTTTCAGCCATGACACTCTCTGCCTTGTATAGCCCAGTCTTCGAAAGAGCCAGTAGTCGAGCGGATCGTCCATGAAGGCGAGATTCATGAAGTCGCTGCCGTTGGAATGACCCGTGAGATCGATATAGTGAAACTGCGGATCCTTGAGGTTCGCCCAAAGGGAGTCCTGGATCGAGCTGGTGCCGGTCTTTGGCATGCCGACATGGAGGATGCAGGTGCTCAAGGGACCGGGATGCGGGGTGGGGTCATGGGCTGGACGGCGCTGCAGCTCATCGCGGTCGGCCGAATCGCCGGAGCGCCGCTTCGCTGGTGGTCATTGTTAAGCCCCCTTGGGCGGTGTCGCGACGGGCTCTGACAGCCCTGCCTGAAACTCCCTGGCCCAGAGGATCTGCCCCAGCAGGCAGCAGGGCAGAAGGGCGACGTAGCGCAGGAGGTAGGACGGCGGAGCCCCCAGCAGACGCCAGCCGATCAGGGGCAACACCACCAGGGGCACGCCGTAGATCAATGGGGGGAAGCGTTGAATCCACCGGATGGCCCGCCCCCCCAGCGCTTGCTGATCATGGGCTGCCGCCCGGCCCATCGCACGGCAGTAGCGACGGAACTCCGCCCAGCCGCGACGATTGTGATGCCAGACGGAGACGGAGGCGTCATAAATCACAGACCATCCCTGCTGACGCACCGCTTCGGAGAGCAGCCGATCCTCCCCCAGCGTCTGATCCGGGAAGCGCACCGCGGCGAGGGCCTCCGCTCTCCAGGCGCTGTTGGCACCGATGAGGAAATTGTCGCGCCGCCAGGGCGCCCGCCGCCGGGGGAAGTGGGTGAGAAATTCCAGAAAATAAACACACCAACCACTGATGTTGTCCGGATTGGCCACGGCCATCGAGCCGCCCGCCGCCCCCACACCCTCTTGCTCCAGGTGTCGCAGCAGGGCGGGGATCCAGTTGGCGGGCACCAAGCAATCCTGATCCACACAGAACAGCCAGCGTCCGCGAGCCTGGCGGATGCCCCAGTTGCGGGCCTGGCCCGCCGTCAGGCGCGTCGACGATTCGATCAAGCGCACCTGGGGAAAGGATTCGCGCACCAGCTCCGCCGTCCCATCTCCGGAGCTCTCCACCACGAGGATCTCCGCCTGGAGCCCTTCGGTGGCCCGCAAGGCGGCGCTCAGGCAGAGCGCGATGGTGGCCTTCCCGCGGAAGGCGGGAACGATCACGGAGACTTCAGGAGGAGCCATCGGATCCCCTCCGGGGCAGGCCCCTGCCCCGGGGACATGAACGAGGCTCCCCACGGGCCGGGGACCGCAACCGGGGGCGGCGCGCTTCGGAAGGCCTGGCGGGACTCAGGGGAATCATTACGAAAAGTGTTGTTTGCTGGTCGGGCCAGGAAGGTCGCGCCACCGTGACGGCAGTCTCAGAATAAGACCTTTCCAGGGGTTGGACTTGTGAACCTTGTTTCTTTCGACTTGCGTTCCTGGGGGTGGTCGGCCATGGGGCTCCTGCCCATCGCCGCCAGCAAGCGCGAGGGTGCCGCGCCCCTGGAATCCGCCGTGGACCAAGGCGCGGACCGGGCTTCTTCTGGCGAGGACGCCGCCGCCGTCTCTCCGGGATGCCGTCTTTGGCTGGAGGGATGGGATGGCCAGGACGGAGCCTGCGACATTCTTGAACTCTCGCCCCACGGAGTGACCATTTCCCTGTCCCATGGGCCGCGCGCTCCCTGGGGTGATCGCGGCGAGCTGCTGATCGGTCCTCCTGGAGGGGACCACTACGCCTTGCCGGTGGCCGTGCGTCGCGTGAAGCATTCCGCCGACGCCTCGATTCTCGAGCTGGTGTTTCCGGTGAATGAGCGCTGGTCCTTTCACCCTGGCCGCAGGGGGGTCACAGCCTCCACCAGTCGCTGAAGGACGCAGCCTGTCCCCGCACGGTGCCCGTTCCATCGCGCAGGGTCCACAACCGTGCTCCCGCGATGCGAAAGCGGCCGCCGGTGCTGTCCACCCGGATGCCTCCGTAGCCCGACAAGGCGTCCAGCCGCTTGGCCCTGGCCAGGGCGGCGGCCCGCTCCCCCCGTTCCGACGGCGCGGCGGTGAGTCGTGAGGGCAGGCCGATCATCTCCCCCCAGGTGCGGACCCAGAGCCGCAGGGCGGCGGCATTCGCGTAGATGAGCCGCGGATCGCTGCCGCCATCGTGCGCCAGCACCACCCGATCCGCCGCGAACACCTCCTGGGCCGTCAGGAGCGGATTGTGCTCCGCAACCCCGGCCAGGAGGGGAGCGCCAAAAGCCACGTGGTGACCACGCGCGATCCAGCCCACGATCTCCAGGACCGGCGCCTGCAGCCAGGGAGCCTCGCCGACAGCCGTCATGCCGGTCCCGCCTCGGCGCGATCCGCGCCCTCTCCGGCTGCGTTGGCCGGCGTCTCGGCTCCCGCGGCCATGGCCCGCGCCATGGCCTGCTCCGCCATCGCCCTGCCGTGGGCCAGAAGCCGCTCCAGAAACAGTCGATTGGCCTCCGGGAAGCGGGGTTCCTCCGCCAGGGGCAGAGGGCCGGCCGCCTCCAAACCTGATTCCCCCTCCATGGCCGGGGTGATCACCACCAGATCGGGATCCATCGGCGCGTCGTAGCGCCACCAGCGGGAGGGATCCGCGATCGCCCCGTGGGGGGGATGGGGCACATGGGCCGGGGGGGGGCTCGCGCCGGCGCGGCGACGCTCCGCCAGTTCCGTCAACAGCTGGGACCGGCTGCGCCCGCGCAGTTGAAACAGCACGAAGGGATCTTCCGAAAAGCGATCCCCCATCAGGTAGTAGACCGCGCTCACGTGCTTGCAGGGGTTGGCCTTGTCCGGGCAGGTGCATTCGCTGCGCACCTCCTGCAGCTTGAAGGGGAACAGCCGTTTGCCACTGGCGGCGAAGGCCCGCTCGATGTCCTGGGGCATGAGGCCCGCCAGCAGCTGGGCCGACCAGCGGGCTTTCTGGCTCAGGGCTTCCAGCACATAGCCCCAGTCTTCGTCGTTGAGCACATCGAGCCAGAGCTTCACCTTGTAGGGATCGTCGCCCGTGCCCTGGACGCGAGCGTGGACGCGGCGGCCTTCGAAACGGATCGACAGCACATTGCCGGAGCGGGCATAGTCCCAGGCGCGTTCCAGGCGTTTTTTGTAGCGGTAGGAGTTGATCAGCTCCATCCACTGCTCCACCCACCAGGGCTGCTGTCCCAGGCCTTGCTGTCCCAGTTGGGTGGCGATGGCGCCGGAGGTGATGGTCATGGGCGCCGAGTGGCGACTGATGGGATTATCCCTCGCGCGCTGCGGGGAGGGGCGTTCGCGAGGGCACCCTCCCCGCGTGGAGGCGGGCAAAAAAGCAAACCCTCAGCCTAGCCATAATTGAGAAAAAGTTTATAATCCGCAGCGCAAGAATGCGTCTTCGCGTCGAACTAAATTCAGGCCAGGATGTCTCCTGTTCTTCATGCCTCCTCGTCTTCTTTCTCTCTGGTTGGTGTGGCCTTTGCTGCCCATTGCTTTGTGGGTGGGGGCGGATGTCGGCTCGCGGACCCGGGCCAGTCGGTCCTGCGGGCCAGAGCCGCGGGCCCGCTGTGTGGCGGCGGATTTTTCGGCGCTGGAGTGGCGCACGGTCGATCTCCGCGGGGCCGATCTGCCGCGGGGCCGCTGGATTGGCACCCAATTGGAGAAGGCCAACCTGGCCGGCGCGCGCCTCGACGGGGGGATCCTGATCGGAGCGGATCTCGAGCAGGCCAACCTGCGGGGGGCGAGCCTGCGGGGGGTGCTGTGCCGCTCCTGCGATCTCGGCTCCGCCGACCTGACGGGCGCGGATCTTCGGGGCGCTGATCTGGAGGGATCGGACATGGAGAGCGCCCGTCTCTCCGGGGCCCGCCTGGAGGGGTCGCGGTTGCGGGGCAACGATCTCGAGAGCGCCGACTTGCGCGCCGTTCGGGCCGGGGCGGCGGACTTCACGGGCGCCAACCTTGGGCGGGCGCGTCTCAGTGAGGCCCACCTGGAGGGGGCGCGGCTCTTCGCGACCGATCTCGCCTCCGCCCGCCTCGACCGGGCCCGCCTCGCGGGGGCCGATTTGCGTCAAGCCCGCTTGGGGGTGCGCCGCGCGGACGAGGACGACGACACCGGGGTGGGCGCCTATCTGGTGGACACGGATCTGACGGGCGCGGATCTGCGTCGGGCCGATCTCTCCGGTGTGGTGATGCTCCGCGGCTCCCTCCGCCGCGCTCGCCTGGAGGAGGCCCGCATCAGCGGCGCCCGCTGGCTCGGCGTGGCGTTCCGCCACACCCGTTGCCCCGATGGCTCCAGCCGCTCCAGCACCTGTCCGGGCTTGGTCGTGCCCCGGACCGCGTCCGCTGAGACGGAGGCCCTGGCGCGTGTCGCCTGGCTGGGGAATCTCCCCTGGCCCTGGGATTGAACCTCCCCCCACCTAGCTTCGACGGCATGACGATTTCTCCATGGCCCGCCCGGCCCCTGCCCTCCCGCCGTTGGTTCGGGCCAGCGGCGGGCCTGGCGCTGCTGGCCGCGGGGATGGCCTGGACCGATTCCGCCTCGGCCCAGCCCCGTCCGCCCGCGGCCGCGGCGCCGGGATCCCTCTCCTGGGGCCCCTGCCCAGCCACCGCGCCGCCCCGCGCCGCCCTGGAGTGCGCCACCCTCTCGGTGCCCCTCGACCACGACCGCCCCGGGGAGGACCCGCTGCCCCTCACGGTCTGGCGCCTGCGGGCTCCAGGCCCGGAGCCCCGGCTGGGCACCCTCGTGTTGCTCGATGGCGCGCCGGGTGCCGCCGATGCCTTGTCCCTGGAGGCCATGGCTCGGGCGTTGCCCCCCGCTGTCACCAGCCGTCTCGATCTGGTGAGCTGGCAGCGCCGCGGCACCGGCCGCCGGGGCCAGCCGGCCGCGCTGCACTGTTTCCCGACGGAGTCGGAGGCGCGGGCCTGGCGGGAGCGTCTTCCCCCCAGCCTGCCGTCCACCCCCGAGGCGCAGGGCCGCTGGCTGGAGGCCTGGGCCACCCTGGCGCGCGCCTGCGAGCGCCACCAGGGCCGCCTGCTGCCCCACCTGAGCAGCGCTGACAGCGCCCGGGATCTGGAGCTGCTGCGTCAGGCGCTCGGGGAGCCGGGGCTGCGGCTGCGGGCCAGCGGCGCGGCAACCCTGATCGGCGCCACCTACGCCAATCTCCACCCGCGAACCCTCACCGCCCTGGTGCTCGACGGCTCCGCCGATCCCCAGGCCTGGGCGGACAACGGCAATCCCCAGGCAGAGGAGGGCACAGGCCTCCGCCTGGAGCGGGATCTTGGCGCTGGCGCCACGCTGTTTGCCTTCCTGCAGCGCTGCGCCGCGGTTGGTCGCCCCCGCTGCGCGTTCGCCGCCAGTGGACCCGGAGGCTCCCCAGCCGCCACGGAACGCCGCTGGGCCGAGCTCCAGGCCCGCCTGCGGCAGGGCGCTCTGCGCTGGGACAACCGCCGGCTGGGCGCCGGGGAGGTGTTCAGCCAGCTGGTGACCCGGCTGCAAACCCTGCCCGCCGACGACCAGGGGCGTGGCGGCTGGGAGGGGGTGGGTCGTTTTCTGGAGGCTCTCGCCCGCGGCGGCGGCGATTCCCGAGGGGAGGCGCCGCCCGTGGACGAGGCCCCCGAGCAGACCTTGGCCACCGTCTGCGGCGACAGCGCCCAGCCGCGCCAGCTGGCGGCGATTGAAGCCCTGGCCGAGCGGGTCCGGAGCCGTTCCGGGCTCCTGGGCCCCTGGATGGCCTGGCAGGACGGGCGCTGCGCGGCCTGGCCCACGGCCGCCAGCGCTTACGGCGGTCCCTGGAGCGCTCCGACCCCCTTCCCCGTGCTCGTGATCGGCCATCGCTTCGATCCGCTGCTGCCGTTCCAGTCGTCCCTGGGCATGGCCCGGGAGCTGGATCGCGGGCGCCTGCTGAGCGTGAACGGCCCGGGCCACACCGTGTTGCGCAACCCCAGCGCCTGCGCCGCCCGCTTCGAAACCGCCTTCCTGCTCTCCGCCCAGCTGCCACCGCCTGGAGCGGTTTGCCCTTCGGACGCCGTCCCCTTTCGCGCCAGCCCCTGAGCCCCCGGCCTGGCCCGCGGTGCGTTGTGAACCCTGCCCCCGAGGAATTCAGGCCACCATCGGCCCGCGTTGCCGCGATGGCGTTGATGGGCGAGCCCCGCTTCCTGATGTGCGCTCCCACCCACTACGAGGTGGATTACGTCATCAACCCCTGGATGGAGGGCAATGTGCACCGCGCCTCCCGGGCCGTGGCGGTCGAGCAGTGGCAGCGGCTGCGGGAGCTGCTCGGCCAACGGGCCCGCGTGCAGGAGCTCGCTCCCGAGCCCGGCCTGCCCGATCTGGTGTTCACCGCCAATGCCGGCGTGGTGGTGGGCGACAGGGTGGTTCTGGCGCGCTTCTTCCACCCCGAGCGCCAGGGGGAGGAACCCTGCTTCCAGGCCTGGTTCGAGAGCCAGGGCTTGCGGGTGGAGACCCTGCCCCCGGATCTGCCCTTCGAGGGCGCGGGCGACGCCCTGCTGGATCGGGGCGGCGGCTGGCTGTGGGCCGGCTACGGCTTCCGCTCGGAACTGGATGCCCATCCCCTCCTGGCGCGGGCGTTGGGGGTGGAGGTGCTTTCGCTGCGCCTGATGGATGAGCGCTTCTATCACCTCGACACCTGCCTCTGCCCCCTCAGCGACGGCACGCTCCTCTACTACCCCCCCGCCTTTGATTTCCACTCCAATCGCTTGATCGAATCCCGGGTGCGACCGGAGAAGCGCCTGGCCGTGGGGGAGGCCGATGCCCTGGCGTTCGCCTGCAACGCCGTCAATGTCGGGGACGCGGTGATCCTCAATCAGGCCAGCGCCGTTTTGCGTCAGCGGCTGGAGGCCCGGGGATTCACGGTGGTGGAGACGCCGCTGACGGAGTTTCTCAAGGCGGGCGGAGCGGCCAAGTGCCTCACCCTGCGGCTCGACGAACCGCACCCCGCCGCCCTCGCCGGGCCCGTGGAGACCGCCGGGCTCGCGGTCGCGGCGCTGCAGCGCACGATCCGCCTGCGGGGCCATCTGCTCGACACCGGCCTGATCAACCGCGTGCTCGATCGCATCGTGGAGGGGGGCGGCAGCTTCCAGGTGGTGGAGTTCGCCCTGGGCCAGCAGCGCCACAGCCCCTCCAACGCCGCCATCCGCGTCAGCGCCCCGAACGCCGAGGTGATGGCCGATCTGATGGCGCGGCTGATCGACCTGGGCGCTGAGGCCAGCGAGGCGGAGGAGCGCGACGCCACGCTGGCGCCGGTGGAGCGCGACGGCGTCGCGCCGGACGACTTCTACGTCAGCACGATCTATCCCACGGAGGTGCGGCTGGAGGGGCGTTGGTGGCCGGTGGCGCGGCAGCGCATGGATGGCGCCCTGGTGGTGGGATCCGACCCCGGTGCGGGCGCGGGCGAGGGACCGGCGGTGGAGTGCCGTCTGCTGCGGGATCTGCGCGCCGGAGAGCGGGTGGTGGTCGGGGTGGAGGGTCTGCGCACCCTGCGGAAGGAGCCGGCGCGGGAGGACCGGGAGACGGATTTCGCCTTCATGGGGGCGGGGGTGTCGAGCGAGCGGCGGGTGGAGCTGGTGGTGGAGCAGATCGCCTGGGAGTGGCGTCGGATCCGGGAGCGGGGCGGCAGGGTGGTGGTGGTGGCCGGGCCGGTGGTGATCCACACCGGGGGCGGCGGCCATCTGGCCTGGCTGGTGCGGGAGGGCTATGTGCAGGCGCTGCTCGGCGGCAACGCCATCGCCGTCCACGACGTGGAGCAGGCCCTGATGGGCACCTCTTTGGGGGTGGACCTGCAGCAGGGGGTGGCGGTCCACGGCGGCCATCGCCACCACTTGAAGGCGATCAACACGATTCGTCGCTGCGGCGGCCTGGCGGCCGCTGTGGAGCAGGGCGTGCTGCGGGAGGGCATCTTCCATGCCTGCGTGCGCGGCGGCGTGCCCTTCGCCTTGGCGGGCTCCATTCGCGATGACGGTCCGCTGCCGGACACGGAAATGGACCTGATTCGCGCCCAGGCCGCCTATGCCAAGGCCCTGCGGGGGGCGGAGATGGTGTTGATGCTCTCGTCGATGTTGCATTCCATCGGTGTGGGCAACATGACGCCCTCCGGGGTGAAGCTGGTGTGCGTGGACATCAACCCGGCTGTGGTGACCAAGCTCAGCGACCGCGGCTCCCTTGAATCGGTGGGCGTGGTCACCGATGTGGGCTTGTTCCTCAGCCTGCTGGTGCGCCAGTTGGGGTCTCTGGAGGCCAGCGCTTGAGTCAGCGGCGTCGCTCCCAACACGATTGGGGGCGGCGACAGCCGCGCAACTTTCTGCTGAATCGACAGGCTGCTATCGATTCAGGGCGGGTAATTGCGGCTGAGAGGTCGCTCAAGTTAGGAGCGCGGGCCGCCACGCGATACGGTTGCCATCTGGAATCGTTCAACAGTCGATGGTGGGCCATCGTTCGCGCCTTTCGCTCCTGGCGGCGCTTCTCACCGCCCACCTCCCTTTGGCGCTCCCCCTCGCCCCAACCCCGGCGGCGGCGGAGGTGCAGCTGCGCTGTGAGGGCACCCTGCTGGAGGCGCGCGGCAGCGCGGAGCAGGAGCGGCCGATCAAGCGTTTGCGCGTTTCCCTGGCCTTGGAGGCGGAGGAGCGCAGCAGCGATGGGGCCCTGGCCCTGCTGCAGGAGCGTCTGGCCGCGGTGCGCGGCGCCCTTCAGGGCCTGGAGATGAAGGAGCTGCGCGTCAGCTCCCCCTCCACCTGGCAACGCCCTGGCGAGGGGCGCCGGCCCAGCGTCACCCAGGCCTCTCTTCAGGTGAGCGGCCTGCTGGCTCCGGCCCAGTTGCAGCCGCTGGTGCGCCAGGTGGGGGCCCTGCCGGGGGTGCGCCTGGCGCCGGTGATCCCCGAAGCGGATCCGGCCCGGGCTCCGGACGCCCGCCGCGCCCTGTTGGCCGCCGCCTACCAGCGCGCCCTGGAGGAGGCGCGGGAGGTGGCCCTTGCTGTGGGTCTCACCGTGTTGCGGCCCCTGGAGGTGTCCGTGGAGGGCGGCGAGGCTGGACCGATGCCCGCGCCCGCGCCGGCCGCGTTCCGAGCGAGCGAGGCGCCGCCACCGCCGTTCCAGCCCGCGGAATTGCCGCTGCCGAAGGCGAGCGCGTCGATGCTGGTGCGGTTTTGCGCCCGCTGAGGCGCGGCCCGCGTCCGCCCGCCCGTCCGCCTCACTCCCGTCCGCCTCACTCCCGTCCGCCGCACCCCTGTCTGACCCTCACCCCTGTCTGACCCTCACCCCTCCTCCAGGGTCACCAGCTCCCGGAGCTGGCGCACATCCAGGCCGCCCAGCCAATCCTCGCCGCTGCCGATGATATCCGCCGCCAGTTTGGACTTCTCGTGGATCATGCGATCGATGCGCTCTTCCACGGTGCCGCTGCTGATGAATTTGTGCACCATCACGCGGTTGATCTGGCCGATCCGGTAGGCCCGGTCCGTCGCCTGGTTTTCCACCGCCGGATTCCACCAGCGGTCGATGTGAAACACATGGCTGGCGCGGGTGAGGTTGAGGCCGACGCCACCGGCCTTGAGCGAGAGCAGAAACAGCTGGGGACCGCGCGGGTCCTCCTGGAAGCGATCCACCATCGCCTGACGTTCGCTCTTGCTGCTCCCCCCGTGCAGAAAGGGCACTTCCTGGCGCCAGCGGCGCTGCAGATGGGCCTGGAGCAACTGCCCCCATTCGGCAAACTGGGTGAAGAGCAGGGCCCGGTCGCCGGCTTCCATCACCTCCTCCAGGATCTCCTCCAGCCGCTGCACTTTGGCGCTTCGGCTGGCGAAGTCGTCCGCCACGGCGGCTTCCTTGAGGGCCAGGGCCGGGTGGTTGCAGATCTGTTTCAGGCGCGTGAGCAGGGCGAGCACCTGGCCATGGCGCTGCCCCAGGGGCGCGCGGGAGATCGCCTCCAGGCTCTCGTCCACGGTTTTGCGGTAGAGCTTCGCCTGCTCTGGCGTCAGCCCCACCCATTCCCTCAGCTCCACCTTTTCCGGCAGGTCGGAGATGATGGTCTTGTCGGTCTTCAAGCGCCGCAGGATGAACGGGCCCACCCGGGCTTTGAGATCGCGCAGGGAACTCATGTCGCCATAGCGCTCGATCGGCAGGCGGTAGCGCTGGCGGAAGAAGCCCTCATCCCCCAACACCTTCGGGTTGAGGAAGTCCATCAAGGCCCAGATCTCGCTGACGCGGTTTTCCACGGGCGTGCCCGTCAGGGCGATGCGGAAGCGGGTCTGCTTGAGGGGGCGGGCCAGGTCGCGGGCGGCCTGGCTCTGCTTGGCGGCGGGATTCTTGATCGCCTGCGCCTCGTCGATCACCACCCCCTGCCAGTCGATGCTCTCCAGCAGCTCCACGTCCCGCTGCAGGAGGCCGTAGCTCGTCAGCAGCAGGTCGACCCCCTCCAGCGCCTTCTTCAAGGCCGCCTCGCTGTTGGGGCGCCGCGGGCCGTAGTGCTCCCGCACCACCAGCTCGGGGGTGAAGCCCGCCGCCTCCCGCTTCCAGTTGGTGAGCACGGAGGTGGGCGCCACCAGAAGCACCGGTCGCATGAGATCGCCGGCGATCTTCAAGTGCTGCAGGAAGGCCAGCAGTTGGATCGTCTTGCCCAGACCCATGTCGTCCGCCAGGCAGGCGCCCTGGTCGAAGCGATGGAGGAAGGTGAGCCAGCCCAGGCCCCGCTCCTGGTAAGGCCGCAGCTGGCCGGCGAAGCCCTCCGGCGCCGGCAGGGGATCGGGGGCCTTCTGCTGGTGGTATTGCTCGAGCACGGCCTGCAGCCGCGGCCCGGCCAGGAAGCGATGCACCGGCAGGCGCATCAGGGTCTCGCCATCGCTGGCGGTGAGGCGGAGCGCCTCGTCCAGGCTCAGTTGGGGGTCGGCGGCGCAGAACCGTTCGGCGTTCTTGAGGTCTCCCGGCCGCAACTCGATCCAGACCCCCTTGTGCTGCACCAGCGGGCTGCGCTTGGCCGCCAGCCGCTCCAGGTCTTTGAGGCTGAGGGTGACGCCACCGATCATCAGCTCCCAGCGCCAATCCAACCCCTCGCCCAGGCTCATCCCACGGGAGCCGCTCGGCAGTTCCGCCTCGATCGACAGGCCGAGCCGGCTGGCCAGGCCACCGCTGAGGCTGGCGGGCAGCACCACGCCCACCCCCACGTCGCGCAGCTGGCTGGCGGCGGTGCGCACCAGCACGAAGGCCTCGGCCGGGGTGAGCCGCATCTGCTCCGGCGCGGCGCTCTCCAGCCCGCGCTCCAGGGGCTCGAACACCTGGAGGGCCCGGCCCAGGCCCTCCAGCAGCAGCTCGCCGGGTTGGCGCACCTCCACCTCCCCCAGCTGCAGCGTCCCGTCTCCCGCCGCCCACACCGCGGCGGCGTTCAGCCGCAGGGTCGGCTCCGCCTCGGCCTGGAGGGAGAAGCGCAGGTCCCAGAGCTCCTCGCCAGCGGCGGGAGTGAAGAGTTCCAGGCAGCCCCGCGCAGGGGCCACCCGTCCGGCCACGGCCTCCCGCCAGTGGTGGGTGGCGGTTTCCAGCCGTTCCGTCTGCTCCGCCTCCAAGGCCAGGCGTCCGTCGCCGCGCCCCAGGGCCTTCTGCCAGGCCGCCAGCAGGGGGTCGAGATCCTTGTGGGTTGGCGCGAAGCCGTTGCGCAACTGCCCATCGAGCAGGGCTTCCAGCAGGCTGGCCACCCGCAGTCGACCGCTGCCGGGCCGGCGGCAGGCCAGGGCGCCGTCCGTCGGCGTGCCGGCGGTGATGGCGCAGGTGGCCACCTGGGGCAGCCCCGAGGCCAGATCCTCCAGCCGCCGCCGATCGCCCTCCCGGTTGAGCAGCGGCAGCCAGCGGGCCCGGCCCTCCTCCACCTGGGGCAGCCAACGGCCTCGGGCGATCAGGCTCATGGCCCAGCGCTGGAGGTGGCTCCACCAGCGCAGCTCATCCGCCAGGTCGGGGTGGTGGCCGGAGAGGGGAAGGCCGCTGAGCCATTCCGCCGCCGCGCCGGGCTCCATCGCCAGCCCCTCAACCGTCCAGGGCCACCAGCTCACCTGCTTGGGGATGGGTTCCCCCGCCTGTAGAGGCAGTCCGCTCCAGGCGTCGGCGGCCGCGAGGCGGCGTCCCCGGGCCGCCTGGGGACGGCTGGGCAGGGTGAGAGCGGCCTGGGCGGGCCGCAAGGCCTCCGACCAGAGGTCGTGCTCCTGCAGCCAATCCGCCAGGTCATCCCAGTTGAGGGTGAAGGGATGGTCGGGCACCTCCCGCGTCGGCCGCACCGGCGCCGCCACCCGCCAGGTGTCAGCCCAGAGCAGGAGACGGCCTCCCGCCCCCTCCGGTGGAAACAGCCAGGTGGCATGCAGCAGGCTCATGGCCGCGGGGCGGGCAGCAGGCGCTGGGCCCACTGGAGCAGCAGGGCGCTGCCGATCAAGGGCCACCAGAGCGGCAACCAGATCCGCAACAGGTCCATCATCAGCGATGGCAGCGCTCTTGTCAGCTCTTGCAGCGCCAACGGAGTCGATCCCGCGGGCGGAAGCGGCCAGGGAAGGGGAGCCGCGAGGCTGCGAATCGCGCAGAGGGCTCCCACCAGGCCGGCCCGCAAATGGCTGTCGTCAGGATCCACGCGTTGGAGATGGAAGGCCAGGAGGCCGAGGAAGAAGCCGCAGCCCGCCGACCGCAGGGCGATGTCCAGCCGCTCGCTCCAGCCGGCCGCGGAGGGCGGAAGCAGGGCGAGGAGGCCCGCGGCGCTGGCCGCCAGCAGGGCCCAGCTCAGCGAACGCCATCGTTGCTGCGCCCGGTGATCGCCGCGGGTTGGAGAGGAGGGCACGGGCGGGCTGGCCAGTCCGGGAGGATCATGCCCCACCGCTGGGCTCCCGATCTGTTGCCGCAGCCGCCGACAAGGCGTTTGACGGGATGTTCGCTGGGTCTCCAGCGGCGGAGGGCGCTGGCGGCGGTCGCAGGTCGTAGCGGAGCCAGCGGCAGTCGATGCCGCCATGGCTCACCGGCACCCGTCGGGTCGCCTTCAGGCGCAGGGCGGCGGTGAGATCGGGATGGCCGCTCAGCAGCCAGAGCGTCCATCCCGGGGCGTGGCGCCGCAGCCGCTGGCCCAGGGCGCCATAGAGCTCCTGGAGCCCGTCGCGGTCGCCCAGCCGGGCGCCATGGGGGGGATTGGTGACGATCACTCCCGGCGGCCCGGAGGGTGGGGTGAAGTCGCGGGCCTCCGCCAGGGCGAAGTGGATCCAGGGGGCCACCCCTGCGGCCTCGGCATTGGCCTGGGCCTGGGCCAGCACCGCGGGGTCGTGGTCATACCCCACCAGGGGGGCGAGGGGACCCCCATCGGCGAGGGTGTTTCGGGCGAGGCTTCGGGCCGCCTCCTCTTCTTGGCGCCAGAGGGCTGGATCAAAATCCGGCCAGCGCCGCAGGGCAACGTCTCGGGAGCGTGGGGCCTGGCCGGCGGCACCGGGCAGCAGGCCGGGGGCGCGTCCGAGGGCCGCGCAGGCCGCCTCGATCAACAGGGTGCCGCTGCCGCAGAAGGGATCGACCAGGGGGACGTCGCCCTCCCAGCCGGTGAGGGCGAGCAGCCCGGCGGCGAGATTCTCCTTCAGAGGGGCCAGCCCCATGGCGGCCCGCCAACCCCGCCGATGCAGGCTGCTCCCGCCCCCATCCAGGCTGAGCACGGCCTCTCCATGGCGAAGGAGATGCAGGTGGATGACGAGGTCGGGGTCGTGGCGATCCACGGAGCTGCGGGTGCCCCAGCGTTCGCGCTGCCGATCCACCAGAACGTTCTTGACTTCCAGGGCGGTGAAGTGACTGTGGTTGAACGCTGACGTCGCGCCGCTCACCTCCACCCGCAGGGTGCGAGACGGGGGCAGCCAGGCGTCCCAGTCGGCGGCTTGTCGCACGCCCGCGCGGAGCTCCTCTCTGTTGGCGCAAGGGAAGCGCCCGACCTCTCGGAGCAGGCGGAAGGGCAGGCGGGCCTGGAGGTGAAGCCGGTAGAAGCCGGCCATGTCGCAGGAGAAAGCGACGCCACCGCGCCGGGCCTGCGCGAAACGACCGCCGAGACGGGTAATTTCGTCCCGCGCAGCCGGCTCCAGGCCAGGGGGCACGACGGCAAGGACAGACATTGTGTCGAGCTGCACGAACTTAACGCAGAAATATTTGTGTAACCTTTATTTTCTGAAGTCTTGGGATGATCCATCCTCTGCGGTGCTCACCCCTTCGATTCGTTTGTGTGTCGATTGCCATGACCCGTCTTGTGAACAACGCCCCCGGCTCACCTTCTTCGTTCTCAATCTTAGACTGGTACGCATTGGAATCGGATGGACGGTCTTCGGCGGGGGATGGGCTGTCTCCGGCGTCGGTTGAGGGGGCATCGGGCGGTGAAGCTGTCGCAATCGTCTCGGAATGGACGCTGGCGTCGACCTCTCCCCCCGCGTCTGCCAATCTTGCCACCTCCAAGGCCGACGCCTCAGCCTCGAGTCCCGCTGCCGTGTCCTCCTTCTCTCCGTCGTCTCCCCCGGGGCTCGCTGACGCCCCCCGGGGGGAGGGGGGCGTCGGTGCCGGTGGCCAAGGCGGCGCCGCGGCGGTTGCCTCCTCTCCGTCGTCTCCCTCCTCTCCGTCGTCTCCGTCGTCTCCGCGGGGGCGCCTGCTGGTGCAGTGGGTTCCAGGCGCCAGCGAGTCCGAGCGAGCCGCGGCTCTGCTCGCTCTCGGCGCCTCCCGCAAGGAGTTGATCCAGACCGCCCCGATGAAGGCGCGCGGGGATGGGGTGCTGGAGGTGGTGGAACTGCCCGCTGGCGCTGACCCGCAGGCCGCCCTGGCCTCCTACGCGGCCACACCGGGGGTGCGTTTCGCCGAAGTGGATCAGCTGGTGCAGGTGCAGGCCGTCAGCAATGACCCGGAATACAGGAACACCCAGCTCTGGGGGATGTACGGCAGCGACTCCCCAGCGCCTGTGGGCCCCAATGGCACCACCAACCCCTTCGGCATCAATGCGGAGGGGGCCTGGAACCTCGGCTTCACCGGTTCCTCATCGGTGTTTGTTGGCATCCTGGACCAGGGTGTTGATTACCAGCATGAAGATCTTGCTGCCAACATGTGGGTCAATCCCTACGAACTTGCCGATGGGATTGATAATGATGGCAATGGTTATGTTGATGATGTCCGTGGTTGGAACTTCCTGGACAACAACAATGTTGTCTTCGACTTCATCTCGGATGAGCACGGCACCCATGTGGCTGGAACCATCGGTGCGGTGGGTGGGAACGGCACCGGGGTTGTGGGTGTCAATTGGGATGTGACGATGATTCCAGCGAAGTTTCTGGGATCCTCCGGAGGGTATCTTTCGGGCGCGATCCTGGCGCTGGACTATCTGACGGATTTGAAATGGCGCCATGGTCTGAATCTTGTTGCCACGAACAATGCCTGGACGGCTTTTGATACGTCGGCCATCAGTGCCATCACGTCCAAGGCCATGCGTGAGGCCATTGTTCGCTCAGCAAAGGAGGACATTCTTTTTGTGTCCTCCGCTGGCAACCAGTCGTCGAACAACGATCTTTTCACCAGTTTTCCCTCTTTCTTCAACACCACTCTTGAGGCGGGTTACGACGCTGTCGTCACGGTGGCCGCGATCGACAGGCAGGGCCAGCTGGCGCCCTTTTCCAACTACGGAGCAACCACGGTTGATCTAGGCGCTCCCGGGGTGGACATCTTCTCCGCGTTCCCCTCTGACAACTACGACCTTCTCAGTGGCACCTCGATGGCCACGCCCCACGTCACGGGGGCCATTGCGCTCTACGCCTCCCGCTATCCCGGCAGCACCGCCGAGCAGATCCGCGCCGCCTTGCTGGCCAGCACCATCCCCACCACCTCCCTGGCGGACAAGACTGCCAGCGGCGGCCGCCTGAATGTGCTGAATTTCCTCAACACGCCGCCGCCGCCCGCGTTTGCGATCACGGCCGCCCAGCCCCATCTGGCGGAAGGCCAATCGGGCGCGGCGACGCCCTTCCTGTTCACTGTGACCCGCCACGGTTCGACAGCGGGGCAAACCTCTGTCTCCTGGGCGGTGACGGGATCCGGTTCCGTGCCCGCGGACAGCGGTGATTTCGTTGGCGGGACCCTTCCCGCGGGCACCCTGACCTTCGCCCCGGGAGACACCAGCCAGACCATCACCGTTTGGGTGAATCCGGACACCTTGCGGGAAACCAACGAAGCCTTCACCGTTTCCCTTCTCAATCCCAGCGCTGGCGCCACCCTGGTGTCGGGTCGTGGAAGCGCCTCTTCCACCATCTTGAACGATGACGGTGTGCTTTTGGCCTTCAATTCCGCGGCCATCACCCTGCCGTCCTTTGGACCCGCGACGGCCTCTCCCTCCTCCCTGACGGTGTCGTCCGGGAGCCTGGATCCCATCGATTCGGTGGAGGTGACCCTCTACAACGTCTATCACACATCTCCCGACGATATAGACATCCTTCTAGTCGGGCCGACCGGTGAAAAAACCCTTCTGATGTCCGATGCGGGCGGAACTCATCCGGTGGATGGCCTCACGCTCACCTTCAGCGCCCAGGCCAGCGCCGCCCTTCCTGCCAGTGGACCCCTGACCAGTGGCAGCTGGCGGCCGATGAATGACTTCGGCGATAATGATTTTGGCGAGGCGAATGATGACCGTTTTGATGCCCTCGCTCCCTCCGGCCCGTACGCCGCCGATCTGACGGTGTTCAACGGAACGAATCCTGATGGCGTCTGGCGTCTGTTCGTGCGGGACGACAGTCCGAGCGCCGCCGGCAAGATCATCGACGGCTGGTCCCTGGCGATCACAACCCAGCCCCTGATCAACCAGGTGTCTCTGGCTGTTTCTCCCGATCGCGTGCAGGAGGATGGCGCGGCGAATCTGATCTACACCTTCAGCCGTGCCGGCTCCTTGCGCCATCCCCTCAGCGTTCGCTATGCCGTCGCCGGCACCGCCACCCCCGACACGGATTACACCGGGATTCCCGCTTCAGGTCTCACCAAAACCGTCACCTTTGCCGCCGGTTCCGCCACCGCCACGGTGGTCGTCGATCCGCGGTCAGACGCTGACGTCGAAGGACCGGAAACCGTGTCGCTCACCCTTGTGGAGGGCGCGGGCTACACCATCACCACACCAGGAGCTGTTGTCGGCCACATTGAGGACGATGACTCGCAGGTGATGGAGGGGACTGGGGGGTCCCGTCTGTTGCGGGACACCAGCAACAGGCTCTTCGTCCAGGCCGAGAATGGCGCGCCCGTCGGGCTGCGTTTCCGGAACCGGGCGATTCTTCAGACCAGCTTCCCGGGCTGGGAGCCCCTGGCGGCGGAAACCTTCTCTGGCGTCAATCAAATGATCTGGAGAAACATCGCCGGCAACTACCTGTCGCTCTGGACGATGGACAGCAACTGGACGTGGCTGTCCTCCACCGGTGAATGGGGGATGAACTCGCCCGGCGCCATGCTCCAGGAGACCCGCTTCGGGATCGATTTCAACGGGAACGGCACCATCGGGTAGGGCGGCACCCCCTCCCGCCGTTGCCCGTCTGCGAACACCTCCCCTGCCGCCGGCTGTCGTTACGGTCAGCGGCAGTTGGTCTCCCCCCTGTGACGGAACGCTCGGTTTCCCTGCGCGAGGCGGCCCGTTTCTGGGCCAAGTTGGGCTGGGTCAGCTTCGGTGGTCCCGCCGGCCAG
The DNA here is from genome assembly GCA_964455575.1 of uncultured Cyanobium sp. Classification (GTDB taxonomy): domain Bacteria; phylum Cyanobacteriota; class Cyanobacteriia; order PCC-6307; family Cyanobiaceae; genus Cyanobium. Next base: position 40,774 of record CAYVWU010000003.1, read on the forward strand.
ATCGCGCTGTTGCACGAAACGCTGGTGGAGCAGCGGCGCTGGCTCTCGGAGCGGCGCTTCCTCCACGCCCTGAACTACTGCATGCTTCTGCCCGGCCCGGAGGCCATCCAGCTGGCCACCTATCTGGGCTGGCTGATGCATGGCGGTGTGGGCGGGCTGGTGGCGGGGGGATTGTTTTTGCTGCCCTCGGTGGGGGTGTTTCTGGTCCTCTCGACGCTCTATGCCGTGTGGGGGCAGTTGCCGCTGCTGGCGGCCGTGTTTTGGGCGCTCAAACCCGCGGTGCTGGCGGTGGTGGTGCAGGCCGCGTGGAAGGTGGGGCGTCGCACCCTCGCCACCCCCTTCCTCGTGGCCATCGCCGTCGCGGCCTTCCTGGCCCTCGCCCTGTGGAAGCTGCCCTACCCCCTGGTGGTGGTGGGGGCCGCCTTGGCCGGGGCGCTCGCCGGCCAGCTTCGGCCGCACTGGCTGGGGCCGAAGCTGGCGGCGCGGCTGGCTTCTCCCCCCGCTGCCTCCCAACCGGTCGCTCCCATCGCCGCGGACCTCGCCCCCTGCATCCATGACGACCACACCCCCACCCCCCTCCATGGCCGCCCCTCCAAGCGGCGGCTGCTGCTCACCCTGCTGATCAGCGGACTGGCGCTGGGGCTGCCCCTGGTGGCCCTGAGCCTGTTCAATGGCTGGAATGGTCCGCTGGCCACCATGGCCCGCTTTTTCACCCGCGTGGCGCTGTTGAGTTTTGGCGGCGCCTACGCGGTGTTGCCCTATGTCGCCCAGGGCGCGGTGGACACCTTCGGCTGGTTGCGGGCGGATCAGATGATCGATGGCCTGGCCCTTGGCGAGACCACCCCCGGTCCCTTGATCATGGTGGTGGCCTTCGTCGGTTTTCTGGGGGGGTGGAATCTGAGCGGCAGCCTGGCGTTTGCGGCTGTGGCCCTGCTGGTTGTGGTCTGGTTCACCTTTCTGCCCTCCTTCGCGTTCATCCTGGCCGGAGGCCCCCTGGTGGAAGCGAGTCGCGGCAGCCTTCGCCTCGGCGCGCCGCTGACGGCCATCACCGCGGCGGTGACCGGGGTGATCGCCAGCCTGGCCGTCTTCTTCGCGGGGCCGGTCCTCTGGCCCGCCGTGCGTGGCGGGAGCGTGGATGGGGCGGCGTTGGCGTTGTTCCTGACCTCCCTGGTGCTGCTGCTGCGCCTGCGCTGGGGGGTCATTCCCCTGATCGGGGCCGCGGCCCTGGTGGGGCTGGCCCGTCAGCTCGTGCTGGGCTGAACGTCGCGGCCCTGGCCCCGCGGGCCGCCGCGGGGGCTCCGCCGCACGCTTTCCGCTGCAACGGGCCCCAGGTGATGCCCCGATCTTCGAGGATCTCCTTGTCGATGCCCGCAGTCTCCCCATGGAAACGGCTTCCAGCTCCGGCTCCGTCGCCTTGGCCAGCCCTCCGCCCAACTGGGTGCGCTCCCGCCATCCGCTGGGCTGGCTGATCGATCGCCTGCTGGCGGTGGA
>CAYVWU010000004.1:0-38893 GCA_964455575.1 uncultured Cyanobium sp.
CCTTGCTCGTGCCGCCTTCATCAAAGAAGGGCTGGCTGATGTAGGGATCCCAGGTTTCCGAAACAACGGTGATCGGGCCGGGTAGACGCGCCGCGCCCAGGATGGCGGACAGGATCTGCCAGACCACCAGAAAGCCGCCGATGCAGATGATGTAGGGGAGGATCGGCCGCAGAACGGGCCGCACCCGACTGGAGCGGCGCGGTCGGAGCGGGACGGTGGGAGACGAAGTGGCCATGGTTCAGCTCAGGGCCTTGATCTTGAGGCCATCGAGATAGGCCTTGGGATTTTCCGGGTCGAACACGACCCCATCAAAGAAGGTTTCCTTGCCGCGGGAATCGCCAGCCGGAATCGCTGCTTTCTGGCCGATGGCCTCGGCAGCCTCCCGCCAGAGATCGGCCCGATTCACCTTGTTCACCAGGGCATTGATGTCCGTGCTGGCCGGCAGATAGCCCCAGCGGATGTCTTCCGTAACGAACCAGGCATCATGGCTCTTGTAGGGAAAGGAAGAATTCTCGCTCCAGAATTTCATCGTGTAAGGACTGTTCTCCACCACCCGACCATCGCCATAATCCACCTTGCCAGACAGACGGGGCTTGATATCAGCGACGTTGGCCTTGATGTATTTGTCCTTGGAAACGATTTCACACATCTCGTCCAGGTTGGCCGGATCCTCACACCACATCTGGGCTTCCTGTACCGCCATCAGAAGCGCCTTGGCCGCCTTGGGATTCTTATCCACCCAGTCGGCCCGCATGGAGAAGGCCTTCTCCGGGTGAAACTTCCAGAATTCGCCCGTCTGCGCGGCCGTGTAGCCCAGCTTCTTGTTCACCAGCCGCTGCCCCCAGGGCTCACCCACGCAGAAGGTGTCCATGGTGCCTGTCTGCATGTTGGCCACCATCTGCGGCGGGGGCACCACCACGAGATCGGCATCTTTGTTGGGATCAACGCCATTGGCAGCCATCCAATAGCGCATGAACAGGTCATGGTTGCCTCCAGGGAAGGTGACGGCCGCTTTGAACGTCTTGCCCTTGGCCTTGGCGGCATCCACCGCCGCTCTCAATCCGGCGGCATTGTTGATGGTCAGTTTGTCGGAAAGGAAATCCTTCGAAACCGAAATGGCTTGGCCCTGGGTGTTGAGCCGCGCCAAGGTGTACATGGGTAACGGCTGCTTGGTCTTGGTGATCTTCCCTGCCGTGAGCAACAGGGGCATCGGGGACAGGATGTGGGCACCGTCGATGCCGCCCCGCTCGCCGCCGAGCTCCAGGTTGTCGCGGGTGACCGCCCAGGAGGTCTGCTTCACCACCTTCACATCAGGCATGCCGTGCTTGGCAAAGAAACCCTTCTCCTTGGCGATGATCAGCGGTGACGCATCGGTGAGGGCGATGAAGCCGAGGGTGGCGCCCTTCACCTCTGTGTCCCCCCCGGCCGACCCCGAGGTGCCGGTTTCACTCTTGGTGGCGGTGGCGGGAGGTTTGCCGCCACAGGCCGCCACCACCAGACTGCCGACGGCCGTGCCCGCGGCGGTGAGCAGAAAACGGCGGCGTGAGAACGAAGCCATGGAATCGGTTTGGGGGAATGGAACAGGTCGAGGAACGTCCGATCGGAACACCGAGCGGAAGTGATCAGATTCGGGGAATGGGCTGGGGACTGACCAGCAGCGGCGGAGAGAGGACTCTCTCCAGCCAACCCTCTGGATCAGGCCACGCCGCAAACGATCCCCTCAAGTCCGAGCGATGGAACGCTCGGGGAGAAGGCACTCCTGACGCTGGCAGGGTTGCCGCACAGAAGGCGCGAAAAGAGAGGAAAGGGTGACCCACCCAGTGGGAGAGCGGGGTGGTGAATCACCGGTTGGCTTCTGGCTGTGCCTCGAAACAACGCGCACGAATCAGAACATCTGACGGCGCGCAGGCTGACCGTGAGCGTCATGGAATCACCTACGGGGGTCGGGCGTTGTCGCAAGCACTACAAACCGCAACCCTCCTGGAGCCGCGACTCCCGCGCGTCGCGCGTTCGGGTTAGCGGTCCAGCAGGGCGAATTCCTCGAGGGCCCGCGGCAGGTTGCGGTGCTCATGGCCGGGATGGCTCAATTTCACCAAGGCAAAGCGCTGCAGCTCATCCAGGCCCGCCCAGCCCTCGGGACGCCAGGCCAGCCCCAGCTCGCGGCACGAAGCGGCAACGGACTCGGGCCAGGCCTCGGCGCGCTGCCAGTCGGTCGCGCTCGCCGGTGGCAAGGAGGAGGCCGGCCCCTGGGGCAGGGTGCGGCTGCGCTCCAGCAGCCACTCGCGCATGGCGCTGAGGGAGGCCCCATCGTCGGCCCAGGCCAGAAGGCGCCGCCGCTCCTCCGGCGCAAGGCCATGCCAATGCACCAGCTTGAGTTTCACGCCGGCCAGGTCCAGTTTGCGCCGCACCGCCATGGGGAGACAGCGCAGGTCCCCCGCAAAGTCGATTTCAAACTGAAACACCCGGCTGGCCAGGTCGGCGGCGGGTTGTGGAGTTCGCGGGCTCAAGGCGCCATCTCCCGCCGCAGGCGCTCACCCGCCTGGGCCAACAGCAGGGCCCGCGCCTGGTCCATCGCCGCGGGCAGGTTCGCCATCTGATCGCTCTGCCACAGCAGGCAGGCGAGATTCCAGAGCAGGCCCTCCGCCAAGGGACCCTCTCCCCGCAGAGCCGCCAACGCCTGCTCCCGCCATCGATCCAGCGATTCCCACGGCACCTCCGCCGCGGTGATGCCGTGGTCGCGGGGGTGGAGCAGGAGGCGCTCGCAATGCTCGCCCCGCAGCCGGGCGGCGATGCCGGCGCGGGTGGTGGGCAGGTCGGTGGAGCCCTCCAGACCCTTGATCGTCAGCACCTCCTCCTCCCCGCAGGCGCGGAGGGCCTGCCAGGCGCGCTGCTCCGTGGGGGGATGGACGAACCCGCTCACGAGCAGCCGTTCTCCCTGATGGGGCGTCCACAACAGCTCCAGACTGGCCACCGGGGGCCGCTTGCCGATGAGATCGCGGACGGGCACCAGGGCCTCCGCGGCGGGGAAGTGGAGGGGCTGGTGCGTGAGGGCGAGGTTGTGACGATCGAGGCGCTCCTGCACCGCCTCCAGGCTCAGGGTTTCCCATGGGACCCCCAGGGCCGCGAAGAGCTCCTCCAGGGTCACTCCGTATTTCACGGGCATCGGCCCACCGCCATGGAGCACCACGGGGAGTCCGGTTGCCGCCAGGGTGAGGGCCACCAGCGGGAGCAGAGGTGCCGTGCGACCGCGACCGTCGTAGGGCACGCCGAACGCGAGGGCCCGTCGCCCGTTCGTGGTCAGGGTCGGCCCGAGGGTTCGATAGGCGTCGAGCATGCCGCTGAGCTCCTCCGGCGAGGGCCTGCGGATGCGATGGGCAATCAGGAAGGCCCCCAGCTGGGCTGGGTCCAGCCGACCGGAGAGCATCAGCGTCATCGCCTCCCGGGCCTCCTCCCGGCTCAGCCCCGTGCTGGTGTGCTCCCCGCTGCCCACCTTGCCGATCAACTCGCGGAAGCGGGCGCGCTCGGATCCGAGAGCCGCTTGCTGGCGAACCCGGCGGTTGTCCTCCAAGGCCGCCAGGCCGGACCCCACGGCTGCATTTGGTAGCGGTTGAAACACGTAACTGGCCTGGCGTGGTGCACATTGTGGCTGGAGAGCGAACCCCTGTTGCGACCCGAGCGGCGGATTCCTCATCCGCGCCCGTTCGTCGGAGTCGTGAGGTCGCCCATCCGAGCCTGTTTCGGCAGCGCTTCCTGACCCCTCGCCACCAGGGGAGGTGATTCAGTTCCGGAGCTTCGGAGACGGGCGATCCGCGCCCTCCTCTCCGGAAGCGGGCCATGCTGGCTCCGTCGTTCACCGGGCTGCACCTCGCGCCGGCGGTCCCCCTGGCATCCGCCCAGCATCCATCCGTCATCCAATCGCCTCGATCTCAGCGATCGGCCCCGAGTCACGGTCACCGAGCTGTGGTCTCCTTCCCTTCCTCCGCGCTGCGGATTTCCCCCTCACTCCGCCCCATGGCTTCCTCCGATGCCTCCCCCGTCGCGGCCCCCCGTTCCCCCGAGGACGGAGCTGCCGCCGCAACGACACGCAACAAGATCGAGCAGGCCAAAGCCACCTTCTGCGGGCTCGACCTTGAACCGCGCCTGCGTGAGCTGGCGGCGACCGGTTGGGAGAACCTCGACGAGGCCACCCTCACCATTCACCTGAAGTGGCTGGGCATCTTCTTCCGCCCGGTCACGCCCGGCCGCTTCATGGTCCGCCTGCGTCTGCCCAATGGCCTGATCAACGCCGAGCAACTGGAGTTGCTCGCGGATGTGGTCGATCGCTGCGGGGAGGAGGGCAGTGCCGACATCACAACCCGACAGAACCTTCAACTGCGCGGCCTGCTGCTGGAGGATCTCGCCCCCCTGCTGCTGGACCTGCACCGGGTGGGACTCACCAGTCGTCAGTCCGGCCACGACAATCCCCGAAACGTCACCGGGAATCCGTTGGCGGGCATCGACCCCGAGGAACTCATCGACACCCGCCCCCTGGTCGAGGCCATTCAGGCGGCACTCCTGGGGCCGGAAGGACCGCGCAACCTGCCGCGGAAATTCAACGTTGCTGTGGGGGGCGCTCCAGACAGCTTTCTGCTGCACAACGACCTCGCCTTCCTGCCCGCTGTCCAGGACGGCGAGCTGGGCTTCACCGTCATGGTGGGAGGGTTCTTCTCCGGCCAGCGCAACGCCCTGGCCATTCCCCTGGGGGTCTGGTTGCCCGCCGCGGCCCTGCCGGGGTTCACCCTGGCCCTGGTGAGGCATTTTGAACAGCACGGAGATCGGGCCGTTCGCAGCCGGACGCGGCTGATGTACCTCATCGAGGCCCTTGGCCTGGAGGCCTACCGGCAGGAGGTGATCGCCGCCCACAGCGCGCTGCGAGGGCCGGAAGAGGCCGCCCTGCTGCGCTCCCACGACGGCAGCCACGGCGTCACCCGCGCTCCGCGGGACGTCTGCGGCTTCCATCCGCAAAAGCAGGAGGGCTTCTCCTGGGCGGGCTTGAATGTGCCCATGGGGCGCCTCGACGCCGCCGCGATGGCCGATCTCGCCCAGCTGGCTCGCACCTGGGGAGATGGGGAATTGCGCCTCACGGAAAGCCAGAACGTGGTGATCAGCGGAGTGCCGAACGCGCGTCTCGACGCCCTGCGCGCGGAGCTGAACGCCCCCGAGCGGCAACGAGCCTTTCGCCTCAACCCCGGACCGCTGCTGGCGGAGGCGGTGAGCTGCACCGGTAGCCGCTACTGCAGTTTCGCCCTGATTCCCACCAAAACCACGGCCCTGGCGGTGGTGGAGGAACTGGAGCGTCGTCTGGAGCTGCCCCATCCGGTGCGCACCCACTGGACCGGGTGCCCCAATGCCTGCGGCCAGCCCTACATGGGCCAGATCGGCCTGATGGGTGCCAAAGCCCGCCAGGGGGGGCAGATGGTGGAGGCCGCCAAGCTCTTCCTGGATGGCTCCATGGACAGCCACCCCCGCCTGGCGGAACTGCACGACAAGGGGGTGCCCCTGGAAGGGCTCACGGACACCCTGGAATCGCTGCTTGTGGAGCGCTTCGGTGCCCGACGCCGCGCCCCCTCCCCATGAGACGGCCCAGACCGGGCGCCCACCACTCGCCCCGACGGGGGGTCGGCCCGCTGGGTCGCCAGCTCCCATCGACCATCGCCATCTCCGCGCTGTCGGCATGGTCCGCCACGCCATACAGCAGATGAATGATCCGCTCCGGATCCAACTCGAGGGCGGCCACCTCCTGCCAGAGCCGCTGGCTGCGGTCCTGATCCGCCCGCGCGAACTGGGCCTCCGCCAGCTGCCGCGTGAGCTGGTACACCAGCTGACGCTCCTTCAGGTCCGCAAAGGACAGGGCTGTCGCCCCCCGATCCCCGGCACGGCCCCATCGCCGTGGCCGTCCGCAGCCGGGCGCGGGGGCGTCCGTTCGCTTCGCGCTGATCGTCTGTCCCACCGCTGGTTGCAACGCGTGTTCCAAGGCTTCTGCTCCCGGGACGGAGAGTTCAGCTCCCACTCTCAACAGACGCCGCCCGCCCCACCCGGGTTCGCCATGAAACGTATCTCTGGCTACAAGGGCGCCCCGCCCCCCGAGTTGGGGTGGGATTTGCCATGGTGAACGCCCCGCCCGCCTCCGCTTCCGTGGCTGCCTCCCCGGGCCATCCCGACGATGCGGTGGCCGCCCTGCCGCCACCCGGCAGTCCCGCTCGCTGGCCGTGGCTGCAGCGGCTGCGCCGCCAGCCCAACCTGAATCTGGAGCCCTGGTTGCGAGCCCTGGAGCGGGGCGACCTGGAGCCGCAAACCGATCTTCTGGCCGTTCTCGCCGACCACCTCGACGGAGCCGCCATGGCGCGCCTCCTGGGCTGGTGGAGCCGGAGCGAGCCCTGGGACCCGGCCCTGCCACCCCTGCTCCTTCCCCGCCGCGACCCCCTGGCCCGCCAGGCCCTCCACCTGGCCTGGGCGGCCGCGGCGGCCGCTCCCGAGCGCCGGGTGGCCCTGCTGCCGCTTCTCGGCCACCAGAGGGATCCCCGCGATTTCCCCCTTCTGCGGCGGCTGGCGGTGGAGCCCGGTCCCGCGGCCCTGCGCCTGGCCGCCATGGAAGGCCTCTGCCGGGGGCTGGGAGCCTGGCCGAGGCCCGCGTTGCGCAACACCCTGCGGGGGCTCGTCTCCGATCTCCTCCCGCCCGTGGCGGAGGCCGCCGTGGAGGCCCTGGCGCGCCTGCCGGAGGCCCGGCCGCTCCTGATCCAGCTCGCCCGCCAGGACCTTGATCCCCTGGTCGCCGCCCGCCTGCGGCGGCGGTTGGGGCGCCTCCCCGCCACCCCTCTGGTGCTCCTCCTGCACGGCCGCGCGGGGGGGCAGGTGCCCCCCGAGATCGCGGCTTTGGCCCAAGCCCTGGAGCAGCGGCGCGGCGCCCCGGTTTTGCTGGAAACCCTCACCGGCGAGGCGCTCCCCTCTCGGCCGCTGCCGCCCGCCACCCGGATCACCCTGGTGCCGCTGTTTCTCTTGCCGGGCGGCCATGTGCGGCGGGATGTGCCGGCCCGGGCGCGCCGCTGGCGGCAGACGGGCCCCCTGCGGCGGCTGCCGTTCCTGGGTGCCTGGCCGGCCTGGCAAGCGCTTCTGCGGGACGAGGTGAAGGGCCTGGCCGGCCGCGGAAACGCGGACACACCGCTGCTGTTGCACCATCCTGTGGAGGGTTCCTTGTCCCGCCGCTACCTGGACCACCTCGCCACCCTCTGCCACGCCCGGTGCCAACCTTTGCTGTCGCCTGCCGGCCTGCCAGCGGCGACGCGGGGGGGCACTGAGGCGCCAGCCCTCCCCCTCGTGCTGGGCACCAGCCGTCTCAACGAGGGACGTCCGGCGGAGGGGGCCCTGCCTCTGCTGGCGAGGCCCGCCCTGCGCCAAGGGCTGCTTCAGCTGCTGGAGGAGCTGCCATGACGGGCGCGATGGACAGCCCCGTTGCCGCCACCCCGGGCACGGTGTATCTGGTGGGGGCGGGTCCCGGGGACCCGGAGCTGCTCACGGTGCGGGCCCACCGCCTGCTGAGCCACTGCGACGCCCTCGTCTACGACTCCCTGGTGCCCCAGGAGCTGCTGGATCTGGTGCCCCCGACCTGCGAGCGCCGCTTCGTGGGCAAGCGTCGGGGACACCATTCCGTCCCCCAACCCACCATCAACACGGTGTTGGTGGAGTTGGCCCGGCGCCATCAGCGCGTGGTGCGCCTCAAGGGGGGGGATCCGTTCCTCTTCGGGAGGGGTGGGGAGGAGGCCGCCCATCTGGTGAGCCGCGGCGTGCCGGTGGAGGTGGTGCCCGGTGTGACCGCGGGGATCGCCGCTCCGGCCTATGCGGGCATCCCGGTGACCCATCGCCGCGCCGGCTCCAGCGTCACCTTCGTGACCGGCCACGAGGAGATCGACAAGGGCCGGGCCGGGGTGGACTGGCGCGGCCTGGCCCGCAGCTGCGACGAGCTGCTGGCAGGAGGCTTGGCTGCCGCGACTCCCGCGGCGGCCATTCAACAGGGCACGGTGCAGGGGCAGCGCCTGGTCCTGTCCACCCTGGGGGACTTTGCGGAGAAGGTGGAGGAAGCGGCTCTGAGCTCTCCGGCCATCATCGTCATCGGGGCCGTGGTGGCCCAACGGGTACAGGCCTGCGCTCCCAGCCCCGCCACCGTGGTGATGCCGATCCCGCTCTGACGCGGAAACCGGGGCCACTGCGCCAACCGCCTGTGGAAACCGAGGTTTTGTAACGTGCCTCACCTACTACCAGGGCTGGCTTCGGTTCACTGAGTAACTCGTTGCTGTTCGCAGCGCCTCCCCGCCTCGCCTCCCCCCCTGGCACCGCCCGTCATGACCGCCGCCCTGCCCAACCGACACCCCCGTCCAATGCCAGAACGCAGCGACCAGGCCCCGGGCCTCGCCCGACCCGCGCCGATGTTTGAACTGATTCCCTACGAAAAGTTCCGCGATACTCCCGCTGTCCGTTTTTTTGACATCACCGTTCCCACCTCGAACGCCAGGGATCTCGTGGTGCATACGGGTCCAGCCATCAGCCCCCCCAACGATCCCGAAACGGGCGCCTGGCAGTTTTATCTCCATCCCCATCAGGAAGACAATCTGCTGGCCATGCACGGGGGGCGCACCTTTTATCTCGTCAACCTGGGCTGGAATTATCCGTATCACATCGTGCGTCTGGACTGCGGCGGCGACATCCTGCGCATCCCTCCGGGCACCTTCCACCGTTCCGTGTCCGATCCCGATGGCTCCCTGGTGCTCAATCAGGCGGTGCGCGAGGAGGGCGCCAGCGTGGTGAGGGAGTTCCGCGTTTACAACAGCTCGCGCATCCCCCGCCTCTACGCGGTCACCTCCAAGACAGCTCCGCTGCCGAAATTGCATGGGTTGAACTGGTGAGCCTTCCCTGAGTCGCCCGGAGCGTCACTGGCCGCGGTGCGCCGCGCGACCGGGGGCCCACTGGCGGGGCCTCAAACGTCGAGCAGCCCCAGAGCTTCCAGGCGCAGATCAAGGGTGATGGCGTCCTGGCGGTCGCGTCCCCGCCAGGGGAGCAGGTCTTCGGGGGAGCGGGGATCAGAGGGTTCCAGGTCGACCGGAAGGAACCGTTCCCCCGTCGCGGTCAAGGCATAAGCCCGCACCCCTTCCGGGCTGCCCACCACGAGACGCAGGGGCCAGTCGGGCGCGATGCCGGGATGGAGGCAGGGGTAGAGGCGCTGCAGCCGATAGCGCACGGCCAGCAACGTCGAGGGGTCGGGGTCCAGGATCACCCTTCTGCCCTGCAGAGCAAGCCAGCCGTGCGCCCGGAAGGCGCGGCTGGCCGTGATCTCAAACCGACGCAGGGAACCATCCACAAAGCGGCTGGTGAAGCCGCCTTCCCGCGGAAAATCGCAGATCAGGGGCCAAGGCTCCAGAGCGGGGCGCAGCTCCAGGGACAGCCCATCCCCAGCGCCCACGGACGCTCCTTCCCAGGCGAGCAGAGGCGGGAAGCGCCACTCCCAGAGCTCCCGGAAGGGCTCCTCTTCCAGCCGCAGCTCCGACGCCTCCAGATCCGCCAGCACGCACCGCAGATCAGCCCAGAGCTGGCTGGGGAGGAGACAGCGATCATGCAACGCTTCCCCCCAGGGCCTCAGGCGGCTCGGACGGCGGGCGGGATCGAGCAGGTGGGCCGCCAGGCCACTCCAGAGCAGAGCGATTGCCTGGCTCCAGTCCAAGCGAGGCAGGCTCTCCAGAGCCCGAAACTCAATCAGCCCCAAACATCCCGCGGGCGTACCCGGATTCCAGAATTTGTCAAAGCTGATCTCGCAAAGGTGGTTGTTACCGCTGCGGTCGGCGTGCAGGTGGCGGAGGGTTTCGCCGATCAGGGCGCGATGGTCGCCCCAAGGTTCTTGGGAGGGCCGCTCCTCCGCCAGCTCCAATTGGCGATAGGCGAGCTCCAGGTCGAAGATCGTTCCCGACGCCTCATCGGGCCGCGGGGCCTGGGACGCGGGACCGACGCTGGAGCCGCTGAACAGATAGCTCAGGCTCGGGTGGTGCTGCCAGTAGCGGAGAAGGCCCGCCAGCCAGGCAGGCCGAGAGAAGAAGGGATTGGTCGCCAGGGAGGCCCCTCCCCAGAGCAGGTGGTTGCCACCGCCCGTGCCCTCCTGGCCGCCATGGTCGGCCTGCTTCCAGGTGCGCAGCCCCACCTTCTCCGCGGCCGACTCCATGCGGCTCAGCCACTGGGCGTAGTCCGCCCAGCCGTGGCAGACCGGCAGGTTGATCTCCAACACGCCCGGATCCGCCGTCAGGCCCAGCACCTGCCAGTGATCATCGGCATCAATGGGGAGCATGCCGCTCAGACGCGGCTCCGTGAGCCCCACCAGCCCATCGGCCACGGCCTGAACCAGGGACTCCAGGGGCACCCGCAGCAGAGGCGGAAGGAACAGCTCCCACCCATCCTGGTCCACTTCCAGGGTGAGCACCTGGCGGGGCAGCTCCTCCGGAAAGTGGAGCAGGGGCAGCCGGAGTCCGGCTGGCCCCGGGGCCCCGCTCAGCTGGGCCAGCTCCTCCGCCAACGGCCACTCTCCCGCCTGCCAGCGCCAGCCCTGCTCCGGGCCATCGGCTCCGGTCTCCAGAGCGGTGAGGGGCGCGGCCCAGGCCCGGCGCCCTTTGTCGAGGGGATCTTGCAAGGCGAGCGGACGCAGGCGAACCCCCAGGCGGTCCCCCAGGCGATCCAGCCAGGCGGGGGCGTCCTCCAGGCGAAGGGGAGCGGGGGCAGGCTCCGGCACCGGGCGGTCGCGCTGACGCACGAGCGGCGAGCCATCGGCACGGACGAGCAACCGCAGGGCCCAGCGAGGATTGACCTCGCCGGCGTAGAGCTTTCCAGGGCAGTACAGCAAGGTGCTGCCCGGCCAGACGTCGCGTTGGAACACCGCCGCCAGGCGGCGAGCCAGCGGCAGCTTGGTGGGGCCATCGGCCGTGATGGACCACTCCGGGCCGTCCGGGTTCACCGGCACCAGGGTCGGCTCCCCGCCCAGGGTGAGCTGAAGGCCCGCCGCTGCAAGACGCTCCCGCACCCGTTCGGCGAGGGTCTCCATCCAAGGGGTCATCGGCAACGGCTGAGTCTCAGGAGATCCTCCTTCAGCGGGGTGCGCGGGCAAGGGGCAACGCGGGGGGTCACTCCGCGGGTTGAGGCTCCTGAACCAGCCGTCCCACCGGGACGGGCTGCACTTTCCAGATCCGCTCGGCGTACTCCTGGATCGAGCGATCAGAGGAGAAGAAGCCGCATCGGGAGGCGTTAAGGATGGACATCTGCGTCCAACGCTGGTGATCCAGCCAGACGCCGTCCACGTCGTTCTGCGCGCGTCGGTAGTCGCCGATGTCCGCCATCACCCGGAAGGGATCGCTGCTGCAGAGGTTGGACAGCAGCGGGTGGAAGAGCTCCCGATCCCCCTCGCTGAAATGGCCTGAGCCGATGAGGTCGATGGCCGCCCGGGTGAGGGGCTCGTTCTCCAACCAGGGCATCGGGTGGTAGCCGGTGCGGTTGAGGGCCGCCAACTGCTCCGCGGTGTGGCCAAAAAGGAAGAAGTTATCGCTGCCCACCCTCTCCCGAATTTCAACATTGGCCCCATCCAAGGTGCCGATGGTCAGGGCGCCATTGAGGGACATCTTCATATTGCCCGTACCGGAGGCCTCCATTCCTGCCGTGGAGATCTGCTCGGAGAGATCAACCGCCGGATAGATGCGCTGGCCGAGGCTGACGCTGAAGTTGGGAAGAAACACCACCCGCAACCGACCATCCATGGCCGGGTCGATGTTCACGATGTCGGCGATACCAACGATCAGGCGAATGATCAACTTCGCCATTGCATAGCCCGGTGCCGCCTTGCCGCCGAAGACGACGGTGCGCGGCGGCAGATTCTCTCCCTCCCGGAGCCGGAGATAGCGCTCCACCAGCTGCAGAGCCGCCAGGTGCTGGCGCTTGTATTCATGGATGCGCTTGACCTGCACATCGAAGAGGCTGGCGGGATCCACCAGAACCCCGGTCTGGTGCAGGATCGTCTGGGCCAACCGATCTTTGGCGAAGGCGCGCATCGCCCGCCAGCGCTCATGGAACCCGGGATCCTGGGCCAAAGGCTCCAGGCGGGAGAGGAGATTGAGATCGGTTCGCCAACCCTCGCCGATGGCGTCGTCCAGCAGGCTGGCGAGGTGGGGGTTGGAGACAGCCAGCCAGCGGCGTGGCGTGACGCCGTTGGTGATGTTGGTGAAGCGCTCCGGCCAGATCTGCGCGAAGTCGTGAAACAGATGTTGTTTGAGGAGCTGGCTGTGGAGCTCCGCCACCCCGTTCACCTGATGACTGCCGACCACCGCAAGATGGGCCATGCGCACCTTGCGCTGCGGACCTTCTTGAATCAAGGAGAGCTTGGAAAGCATCTCCGGCTTGCCCGGGTAGCGCAGCCGCACCATGCGCAGAAAGCGGGCATTGATTTCATAGATGATTTCCAGCTGGCGAGGCAACAACTGTTGAAACAGCTCCAAACCCCAGCATTCCAGGGCCTCGGGAAGCAGGGTGTGATTGGTGTAGCTGATGCAGGCCGTGGTGATGGCCCAAGCCTGATCCCACTCCACCCCATGCACGTCAATCAGCAAGCGCATCAGTTCTGCTACAGCGATCGCAGGATGCGTGTCGTTCAGCTGAACCGCAAATTTCTTATGGAATTCCCCTACATTCAGGCCCTGCCCTTTGAGGATGCGGAACATATCCTGAAGCGAGCAGGAAACAAAGAAGATCTGCTGGCTCAATCGCAGACGTTTCCCCTGCTCCATCTCATCATTGGGATAGAGCACCTTCGAGAGAGTTTCCGACTGGACCTTGTGCAGGACTGCTCGCGTGTAATCGCCAGCGTTGAAGGAGGCGAAATCAAAGTCCTCCGGAGCCCGCGCAGACCAGAGGCGGAGGGTGTTGGCGGTGCGAACGCCGTAGCCCAGGATCGGCGTGTCATAAGCGACGCCGATCACGGTGTGCCCGCCGATGACCACGGGGTAGCTCCATTCGGGGCGGATCACCTCCCAGGGATTGCCGCGGGCCAACCAGGGGTCCGTGCTCTCCACCTGGCCACTGGGGCCAATCTGCTGGCGAAAGATGCCGAACTCATAGCGGATGCCGTAGCCAATAGCCGGCAGCTCCAACGTCGCCATCGACTCCTGGAAGCAGGCCGCCAAACGTCCCAGGCCGCCGTTGCCAAGGCCGGGCTCCGGTTCCTCGGCGATCAGCTCGTCCAGGGACAGACCCAGCTCCTGGCAGGCCGCCTCAGCCTCCTTGCGCAGACCGAGGTTCACCAGATTGTTTTCCAGGTGGGGTCCCAGGAGGTATTCAGCCGAGAGATAAACCGCCGTGCGCACATGTTGATAGGTGTATGTCTCAGCGGTGTCCACCCAGCTGGCCAGCAGCCTGTCGCGCACCGCCAGAGCCAGACAGAGGTAGTGGTCATGGCTGGTCGCCAGCCCGGGGGCCTTGGCCTGACTGGAGAAGAGGTGGCGACGCATGTCAGCCGACAGTGGGTTGACGAAGGACGCGGCGCTGGAGGAAAGAGGGGTGACGACCATGCCTGCGGAACCCGAAGAGACTTCTTTCATGGCGCGAGATGGGGCGGATCGCTGAAGCATCGGCTACCAGCCGCTCGACGCCGGTCGATTTCTTCATCTCCGGACGCGAGGCCTTCCGTCTCACGCACCTCAGCCTGGATGATCCATTTGAGATCGCTCTCCACCGATCCCGCCCCGGAAAAACTCCCCGAAACAGCGGCGGTGAGGTTGGCTTTGGAAGAGGTGGCGAGCACGATGTAGCGGTCATCAATGGGACCAGCGCCACTGGGATCAAACCCACGCCAACCGGCCCCGGGAAGATAAACCTCTGCCCAGGCGTGCAGGTCGTAGGTCTTGGGCCTGGGTTCCACCAGGTGGTATCCACTGACGAAGCGCGCCGGCAGGCCGACGCAGCGGCAGGATTCGATCATCAGCATCGCCAGGTCGCGACACGAGCCGACGCGCTCCTTCAGCGTTCGGCCCGCCGGCCAGGCGGGCCCCATGTGGCGCTGGGTGTATTTGACGCGATCCTGGATGATCGCCACCAGCTGCCGCAGGAAGGGGAGTGCCAGCTGGTCGCATCCCGTCAGGGCTTCCTGGGCTAGGTCGACCGCGGCGGGGTCATGCTGACCGTTGGGTAACCAACCCTCCAAAGCCCCCATCAGATCCCCGTTGAGGTGGCCCACCGGATACGGGAGGAGGGGCGGGTTGACCTCAAGGGCCAACTCCAGCGGCGGCGCCGCCTGGGTGATCACCTCGCTGCTGGCCCGGACCAGAAAACGATCCGTACTGCCCAGGAACCGTGCGCGCAGGATCTCGTCCCCGCTGGCGGCCAACAGGGGGTAAAGGATGTCCGGCTCTGGCGTGATGGTCAGCTGGAAATCGAGGAGGCGCTGGAAACCGTGTCCCCGAGGCTTGAGACAAAAGCGATGGGGGCCGAGCAGGATCGGGGCGGAATAGCGGTAGTGAAGGGTATGGGTTACGAGGGCGCGCATTCCTGCTCAGAGGGGGAGGAGCTGGTGGGGGGAGCGATGAAGTAACGCTTCTCGATCAGTGTATGCAGCTGATTGAAATCCTGCTGCAGATGGTCGATAGCTTCATGGAGCCCACTGGCGATGAGGTCATCAATCCGGGTATAACTCCAGCGGGCCAGCGTCAGGCCCGCCAGGCATTCCAGCTCATCGGGAGCTCCCGGAACAGATCCACCGCGAATGATGCGCAGAGTCTCATTAATCCTTTCTAAACAGTAACGAACGGAGCGAGGGAAGATGGGATCCAGCAAGAGAAAGCCAGCCACCGCTCTCGGTGCAATGGCTCGCTGCTGCGACTGGCGAAACATCTGGTAGGCGCCGGCCGTGCGCAAGAGAGCAATCCATTGCAATTCGTCCAAAACTCCACCGACATCCTCATTGGAGGGAAGGAGAAGGAAATATTTGACATCAAGAATTCGCGTGGTCTTATCGGCCCGCTCCAACAAACGCCCCAAGCGACTGAATTGCCAAGAAAGGTCGCGACTCAAGGTGGCGTCAGTGACCCCGTAGAACAACTGGCAATCCCGACGGATCGCACGGAGCTGCTCCTGCGGAGGCTGCTCCCAATAATCAGTCTCCTGCAGGCCCCAATAGCAACCATTGATTTGCTCCCACATCTCGGTGGTGATCACATCACGAATCTGTCGAGCATTCTCACGCGCAAACGTGATGCAATTCACCACGCTGCTTGGGTTGGCTGGTTCACGCACCAGGAACTCGACCACATCTTGAGCCTGTCCCGAGGGATAGAGCTTGTCGAAGAGCTCCCTGTCGCCACTCGCATCGATCAGGGGGAGCCAGGGTTCAGCGCTGCCAGGCGGGCAATCGAGAGCCATGGCTTCACTGACTTCGACGAAGCGGGATATATTTTCAGCTCGCTCAACATAACGGTTGATCCAATAGAGGGAATCCGCAACGCGACTGAGCATCACTTGACCTCCACGACTTCTGTCCCAGGCTCCATGTCCCCGACAGAATCGTCGACGATCCAGGTATCCTTGCATCCCCCACCCTGAGAGGAATTCACAACCAATGAACCCCGTCGCAGGGCGACCCTGGTGAGACCGCCAGGGGTCACCCAGTCGCCCTTGCCGCGCAAGACATAAGGCCGCAGATCAACGTGGCAGGGATAAATCTCTCCCTCGCTGAGAGAGGGAACCGTGGAAAGCTCCAAGGTGGGCTGGGCAATGAAGTTACGAGGATCCACCTCAATCTTGGAAGCAAAAATGGCAATTTCTTCCTTGCTGGCGTGCGGTCCAATCAACATGCCATATCCACCAGCCTCAGCAACAGACTTCACCACAAGCTCATGAAGATGGGACAACACATAAGCACGATCGTCCGCACGAGAACAAAGATAGGTAGGCACGTTTTGGATGATCGGCTCTTCTTTCAGATAATAGCGAATCATTTCTGGCACATAAGCATAGATCAACTTGTCGTCAGCCACCCCAGTCCCTGGCGCATTGGCGATGGCCACCCTGCCGGCCGCATAGGCCGCCATCAGCCCGGGGACGCCAAGGATGGAATCCTTGCGAAACACGTCGGGATCCAAGAAATCATCATCGATACGTCGATAAATGACATCCACCGGTTCCAAGCCTGCCGTGCTGCGCATCCACACCCGCCGATCCTCCACCACGAGATCCCTCCCCTCCACAAGCTGGATGCCCATCTGCTGGGCGAGATAGCTGTGTTCGAAGTAGGCGCTGTTGTAGACCCCCGGGGTCAGGAGGACCACTTTCGGGTTGTCCGTCCACGTGGCCAGGTCACTGAGGGTCTGCAGCAGATGGGAGGCGTAGTTGTCAATGGGCTGCACAGTGCGCCCGGCGAACAGGCTGGGGAAGATCCGTTTCATCACCCGCCTGTTCTCCAAGAAGTAGGCGACGCCTGAGGGACAGCGCAGGTTGTCCTCGAGAACGCGCCAGGTGCCCTCCCCGTCACGGACCAGATCGAGACCCGAGATGTGACACCAGCGTCCCAGAGGGGGGTGGATCCCTTGCATCTGAGGGCGCCAACCATGGGAGCTCTCCACGTCTTCCCGTGGCACGACCCCATCGGCATGAATATGCCCTGGCCCGTAGACATCCGCCAAGAAGAGATCGATCGCCTCCAGCCTCTGGAACAGGCCTTTCTCAAGGACCGCCCATTCGCTGGCCCGGATCAGACGGGGCAGGGGGTCAAAGGGAAGGATGCGCTCGACTCCCAGACGACCGGAGTCGTTGAGTCGAAAAGTGGCTCCCAGGCGCCGAAGCAACATGCCAGCCGCGGCGTGATTGTGGTTGAGGCGCTCAAGTCCCATGCGTCCCAGGGAAGACAAGAGGGGAGCGAGCGCCGGTCGGGGCTGGGCCGGAGCGCCGAAATACTCGTCGTAGCCGTGATGAGGCGCGTACTCCGTGAACATGGGGCGAGCAGAAGTGCATTGATCCTGAAGGGGCAGCGAGCCCTGACCGGTGACGGTTGCTACGAATCCGCCCGCCCGCGGAGGCCCGCTGGCCCTGGAGAGCGACCGTGCGGAAAGGCCCCAGGGATGCGCTGGCGGTCGGCCAAGGCGAGGGGCAGAAAGGGGTCTCATTACAAACACATCGAGACACATTCTGGCAAGTGGATTCCAGGACAAAGAGACGTCTTTGGCAGCGATTGGTTGCCAACTCAGCGGTAACTGCATAGGATTGAAAGGAGTCTTGGCTCTACACATTTTCTTTATTTTGAGTCTAATGCATTCCAAACTTGCAACAGCCGCCAAGCTAGGCTTTGTGCCAGCCGCGTTAATCGTCAGCCTTGTGGTTCCGTCTCAAGCGCATGCGCTGAGTCTCGGATATCAACTGACCCCAACACAACCTTTTCAGACTTTCGGCACTGATACCACTAACAATGTACTAACATTTCCCGGCTTTAACACCTCCGCCATTCCGCCAAGTCACGTCGGAGCAACCCTTGTCGGGTATCAGTACTACTTGCCATCAGTCATGTTGAGTGGCGTGTCTCGCCTCATTTGCGATGACCTTTCAACCACTCCAGTATTTAGCTGCCCCCTGCCTGGACCATTTCCCGCTACAGCTACTGTATCTTTTGACAGCATTGTCCCAGGCGGTTCAGCCGTCTCAATCCCTGCAATTAACGCCTCCATTGCCGGACCCGCTACAACAGGTTTCACTAATAATGCAATTAGCGGAAGTGCATCCGATGTTTTCTCCACCAACACTGCCCTGTTTCCCCCAGGCCCCTACACCAATACTCCTGTCAGCCTAGATTTTTATAAAACCGCTTGGGCATACACTGGTCCTTCCGGTGTGAGCACTCAGTTTCTCGGTACTGCCTTCCCTCCTGCTGTGCGAGCAGTTGTTTCAGGTCAACTCGGCATCCGTTACGTTTACTCTTACGTTCCTGGCCCTCTCCCACTCTTAGGTGCTGGTGCTGCTTTTGGCTGGTCGCGAAGGCTTCGTCGCCGGATCACTCGGACAGTCTGATTGATACTAAGTTTCAATACTCCCCCCATCTGGGGGGATTTTTTTTGGGTATTCGACTAAAATTTACACTCCATCATTGGCCTCCCTTGAATTCCACTTCATTCTCCCGACTGCTGGCCCGGAGTGGCTTGATCCTCCTGATCCTGTTTGGGGTGATCGTGGCCTTCGACGTGTCGCCACCAAAGCTCTTACAGCCTGACTGGCTACTAAACTTTGGAGTCACATTAAGTAACACCCTATCGATTCCATTTGTTGGGATCGTATTGGTTCATATCGCAAGCTATATCGATTTACAAGCCAGCAATAAGTTGTATGTGCGAGTAGCCCGCCTTTCAGGGCTTCTTGCCTTGCTATTCCTGTTCATTCAACCAATGCTGGTATTCGCATTGTGGAAGAATTTGCGGGATCTAAGAATTTACAACAAAGAACAATCCAATGTCATACAACTAAAAGGGGCAGAATTAACTCGCGCCATTGAAAACTCTCTGACGTTTCAGGACCTGCAGGTTAATATGTCTCGGTTGCAGGGGCCGAGCATTCCTGATCAAGCTCGTGCTGTCCCCTTGGCCGAACTCAAAAAACAGTTGCTTTACTCAATTCGGACCGCTCAGCAATCGTTTGCCAGTCGATTGCCGTCACCCACATCCGATACTTACAAAGAAATTTACAAGCGACTGGCCCGAACATCCGTCATCAGCATCTTGGGGACAATTGGCTTTGGGCTATTAGCGCGAAACCCGAACACAGAAAAAAATATTCTTGTTCTGTACTTTAAGTCTATGGGCTTATTTGGCATCACCCCAGCCTCGCTCTACAAATCCTACAAGGCTTATCTTGAACGCCAGAAAGAATTGAAACAGATTCAAGGGTTATCAAAAGATAAGAAGAAGTCTTCACTTAATTATCAACGACAAATTCGCAAGGTTGAAGAGCAAAAAGTTCGAGATCAAAAACGCAGGTTGAACGAAGAAAGAAAAATGGCCGAGAAAAGACGCCGAGAACGGGAACAAGCCCTTGAGCTGGAACGGAAAAGAGCCCGTAAGCTGGAATTGGAAGAGGAACAAGAGCGAAGGGATCGCTAGCGAGAGCTCTCGATTCGAGTCCTTGCTGCCATTTGGCTAGAAGATAGCGCTTTTCATTATTAGATTATTCTGATTTCCTTTGTGTAATTTGTGTTCTTTTCGCCGGATGACCTCGGTCGAGGTCATCCGGCTTTTTGTGTGCTGGACGACCGCTTCGGCACGTGCAGGCGAGTCTCGCTAGACCAGGTCATATACAGGACGTCTCAGGCGTTTCGCCTGAATCTCGATCAGTTTAACCGCTGTCCCATCAGGGAAATTCCAGAAGGCTGCAGGAGTGTTACGGTCCTCGCACCTTTCTTTTTTCTTCATGCGAGCCCTCTGGCTAACAGGCGTCGTTGCTTCCGCCTCTCTGATCGCTGCGGGTCCCGCACATGCCCTGATCCAAACGGTGAGTCCCATCGGTGGTGTGGGCTTCAGTACCTCAGGCAGCAATGTCAATGACACAAACATCCAGTTTCCGCCGTTTTCAGCATCTGCACCCGCCAATCTTCTGGGGGTCAGAGTTAAGTTATTAAGCTCATTTTTCAGCGGAAGCTACAATTTGATCGGGCTGAATACTGGCACCGTAACGATAACTTCTACGGTTGCGGCCGTGCCAAAGTTTACATTCACAGGAATTGTCGGTGCATCTAGTGGGGCGTCCCAAGCATTAAATCCAACCCCCCGTATAACAAGTTGTCCAACGTTTTCTTATCCAGGCGGCACTTTCTGCGCGGACACTGTTGCGCTCAGCCCAGCTAGCCAGCTCTATAACAAGGCATTTGCCCAGTTGGCAGCAAGCACTCCAGCCTTACAGGCCTATTTCACTGGCACGCCTACCATCGACTTCACAGAAACGCTCTATACCAAGACGCAAACACCTCTCAGCCCCTCTCTTGCCTTTGATCCGGCAAGTTTGAATTTTGCCGGCAACATTGTTCTGGAGTATGAGTATGTGCCAGGGCCTCTGCCCCTCCTAGGCGCTGGAGCAGCATTTGGTTGGTCTCGTCGCCTGCGCCGTCGGATTTCCGAATCCGCCGAAGCTTGATCTGTTTTCAGCGAAAGCTTCTCGCCTCCCCCTTTTTTGGGGAGGCGAGTATTAAGTCTCCAGGACATCCCACCACACAAATGGGCGGGAGCGATCAAACAATCAGAGTAAGAAATACAGCTGAGCCAGTGGTAATTCATTCGCTGGTTCACAGCTGAGCAACTCTCCATCCGCATACACTTCATAGGTCTGCGGATCCACCTCCATTCTAGGCAGCAAGTTATTGTTTCGCATCTCACGCTTACCGATCCCACGGGTCTGGGCCACGGGGACACAGGAACGACGCAATCCCAGGCGGCGTGGAAGATCGTTCTCGAGGGCGGCCTGACTGACGAAAGTGAGACAACTAGGGGCCAAAGCCGCACCAAAGGCCGCAAACATCGGCCGACCATGCACTGGTCCCGGGGTGGGAATCGAAGCATTGGCATCTCCCATCTGGGCCCAGACGATAGAGCCGCCCTTCAGCACCAGCTCTGGTTTGACGCCAAAAAAGCCTGGCTTCCAGAGCACTAAATCCGCCAGTTTTCCCACCTCCACAGATCCAACCTGGGAATCGATCCCATGGGCAATGGCGGGGTTGATGGTGGTCTTGGCGATATAGCGCTTCAGCCGAGTGTTGTCATTGCGATCGCTATCGTCCGCGAGAGCCCCCCGCTGCACCTTCATCTTGTGGGCGGTCTGGAAGGTGCGCTGAATAACTTCACCAACTCGACCCATCGCCTGGGAATCGCTGGCGATGATGGAGAAGGCGCCAAGATCATGGAGAATATCCTCGGCAGCGATGGTTTCCCTGCGGATGCGCGACTCGGCGAAGGCCACATCTTCAGGTATCTTTGGATCGAGATGGTGGCAAACCATCAACATATCCAGGTGTTCTTCCAGCGTATTGCGGGTGTAAGGACGCGTTGGGTTTGTGCTGCTCGGCAAGACATTTCCTTCTCCACAGATGCGGATGATGTCCGGAGCATGGCCACCGCCAGCGCCTTCGGTGTGGAAGGTGTGAATCGTGCGCCCCGCTATGGCGCGGATCGTATCTTCAACAAACCCCGCCTCATTGAGGGTATCGGTGTGTATGCACACCTGCACATCAAAACGATCCGCCACCGATAGGCAGCAGTCGATGGCGGCGGGGGTGGTTCCCCAGTCCTCGTGAAGTTTCAGGCCACAGGCACCGGCACGAATCTGCTCCTCAATCCCTTCAGGCGTGCTGGCATTGCCCTTGCCGTAGAAGCCAAGATTGACGGGCAATCCTTCCGCGGCCTGCAACATCCGAGACAGGTGAAAGGCACCGGGGGTGCAGGTGGTGGCGTTCGTGCCGGTGGCAGGTCCTGTGCCCCCTCCCAAGAGCGTGGTCACACCGCTGGCCAGCGCCGTCTCCACCTGCTGGGGACAGATGAAATGGATGTGGGTGTCGATGGAGCCGGCCGTGATGATGTGACCCTCCCCCGCAATGGCTTCCGTGCCTGGGCCCACGACAATCGTGACCCCATCCTGGGTGTCAGGGTTGCCCGCCTTGCCGATGGCCACAATCCGTCCATCGCGCAAGCCGATGTCCGCCTTGACGATGCCCCACCAGTCCAGGATCACGGCGTTGGTGATGACTGTGTCGACGGCCCCAGCGGCGCGGCTGGTCTGCGCCTGGCCCATGCCATCGCGGATCACCTTGCCACCGCCAAATTTCACCTCGTCGCCATAGACGGTGAAGTCGTTCTCCACCTCCAGAATCAAGGCCGTATCAGCCAGCCTCAGCCGATCCCCGGTGGTGGGTCCATAGGTTTCGGCGTAGACGCGACGATCGATGGGGTAAGCCATGGGAAATGCAGCGGGTTGCCAGAAAGAGATCAGTCGAGGGGGCCGTTGATTTCCCCGCGGAAGCCCCATACCCGCCTCAGACCTCCAAAGGGGACCAGCCGCACCTGGCGGGTGTCACCCGGTTCAAAGCGGATGGCGGTGCCAGCCGGGATGTCGAGCCGCAGGCCGCGGGCGGCGGCGCGATCAAAGTCCAGGGCGGCGTTGGCTTCAAAAAAGTGAAAGTGAGAGCCCACTTGCACTGGGCGGTCTCCGGTGTTGGCCACCGTCAAGGTGGTGGTCGGCCGCCCGGCGTTGAGCTCAAGGGTGCCGGACTCAGGAAGCAATTCACCGGGAATCATGGGGGCCATGGCTCAGCGGATGGGGTCGTGGAGGGTCACCAATTTGGTGCCGTCCGGAAACACAGCCTCAATCTGCACCTCATTCACGAGTTCCGGCACACCCTCCATCACTTGATCGCGTTGCAGCCAGGTGGTGCCCTCCGCCATCAGGGCCGCCACCGTCTTGCCATCCCTGGCGCCTTCCAGCACCTGAAAACTGAGCCAGGCCACCGCCTCCGGATGGTTGAGCCGCAACCCTCGCTGCAAACGCCGTTCCGCCAGCAGGGCCGCGGTGACGATCAGGAGCTTGTCTTTTTCCTGGGGAGTCAGATGCATCGGTTCTGTTCAATCAGGAGAGGTCGTCCGGGACCTTGGGGTGGACCCAGCCCCCTTCACTGTCGCAGCGCATGGGGTTCGCCAGGGGCAAGAACACATGGATCCTGGCAAGCGGCGCCTGAACCCGACGCCCAGGCCAGGGGTGCCTCCTGAAAGGGCCACACCCGCGGTAGGGAGGGGGGGGGCAATTGGCGCGTCGCCCGCACCGCCTGCCAGATCCGGGTGAACCACCCGCGAGCCGCTGTGGTCGACGGTCCGCGATAGCGGGCCACCAACCCGCGCTCCAGGGCTCCGCAGGCCATCTCCCCCGCCAGGCCCTCCCGCGCCTCCCGGCAGGAGCCGACCAGAGCCGCCAGGGTGGCGGGTTCCAGAGTCTCGGGACCCACCCAGGTCAGGGAACCGAACACCGCCTGCCCCGCCAGGCCATGGGCGTCCACCAGGGCCGGCCCCGCCAACTCCAGGCGGTCGACCAGCTCCCACCGCGACCCTTCGCCCCCCGTGGGTGCGCGGCAGATCTCCAAGGCCGAGCGCCAGCGACCCGCGTCCAACCCCTCCCCGGCGGCGGTGCGGCCCAGGCGCACCACCTCGGCCCCCAACCAGCTCGCCCCAGGGGCAAGCACAACGCGCGTGCACTGGTGCATCAGGGCATTGGCATAAAGAACCAGCTCCTGAGGCAGCCATTCGAGATCCGCCCCCCGCTCCAGGTTCACTTGAAGCGTTTGGCGCGCCCAGGCGCCGCCGGGATCGCGGCGTGACCGTCCGATCGTCCCGTAAACCTTCTGTGCGGCCACGCTGGTGATCAGCGCGGCGCTGCCCTCCGCCTGCTGGATGTCCAGGGTGAGGTGGTCGCCGCCCACCAGGCCCCCCGCCGTGTGCAGCAAGGGAAGCTCGCAGCGCCCGTCATCGCCATGACGCGCCCGCTGCACGCGCAGGGGAGCGGAGGTTTCCCCCTGAAACACGGTGCGACCGTGCCGCCGCTCAAAGCGAAGCGCGGCCTGTCCATGCCATCGCTCGCTGCTCACACCGGAGAGCGGCGGCGCATCGACGGGGGGCCAGGGTCCAGGCACACTGATGACGCTGAGGACAACGGATCCATCCGATGGACGCTGATCAATCCGCTTGGAAGAGTCTGCCGCAGTGAAGGACACCGATCCGCCGCTGGTGCTGAGCCGCCGTCTCGGGCTCCATCCCGGCCCCTTGACCTTCGACGCCCCCCTGGTGCTGGAACTCACGGCGGAGGAGCGGACCCGGCTGCGAGGACTGCGCCACAGCCGTTGTGGCCAGCCCCTGCTGCTGCAGCTCCCTCGCGGAGAAGCCCTCCGGCCGGGAGAGTGGCTGGCCACTGGCGAGGGTCATGCGCAGGTGCGGGTGGACCCCGCCGCCGAACCTCTGCTGCGAGTCCAGTCAGATACCCCCAAGGACCTGCTCCAGGCGGCTTACCACCTGGGCAATCGTCATGTGGCCCTGGAAGTGCGTCCTGGGGAATTGCGGCTGCTGGCCGACCCGGTGCTGGAGGAACTGCTGCGGCAGCGGGGGCTGGCGGTGCACCAAGCCTCCGAACCGTTCCACCCGGAGCCCGGCGCCTATGGCGGTGCCGCCCCTCACGCGCACGCGCCCACCCGTCCCTTGGACGCAGCCAGCGATGACGCCTGAAACCCTCCAGCGCTTGCACGTGCTCCAGCTCGTCTCACCCGCCCTGCCGGTGGGGGCGTTCAGCTATTCGGAAGGGTTGGAGGTGCTCGTCCAACAGGGTCGACTGGGGGACGGCCAGGCCGTGGAGGCCTGGCTTCAGGCCGAGCTGAAACAGGGGGCTTTGCTCCTGGAAGCGGCCGCCATTCCGGGCCTCATGGAGGCCCTGGACCGCTGGCGCGGCGGCGTGGTGGACCTGGATCCAAGTGCGGCCCGTGCGGAGGTGCTGGCGCGCGACAGCTGGCTCTTGGCCCTCAGGGAAGCGCCGGAGGTGCGCGCCCAGCAACGCCAGATGGGAGCAACGCTGCTGCAGCTGTTGGCGGATCTGGGCTGCCCTCTTCCCCCCGATCCCGCGGGGAGCGCCAAGACGGTGCTGGCCTGGACGGCGGCCTGGGCCTGGGCCTTGGTGGCGTTGGGCGTCCCGGTGCGCTCCGGGGTGGAGGCCTATCTCTATGGCTGGGTCGCCAACCAGCTCAGTGCGGCGGTGCGGCTGGTGCCCCTGGGTCCCACCGAGGCCCAGCGGATCCAGCTGCGTCTGGCTCCGCGGATCGCCGAGCAGGCCGAGGCCGTGGTGCGATCGGAAACGCCGGCGGAGGAGCGGTGGAGCGGCGGGGTGGGAGCCGCGCTGGCTCAGCTGGGCCATGGGGAGCTCTACTCGCGGCTGTTTCGGAGCTGAACGGAACGACCGTTGGGTGGCCCGGTTCCAGGTCCTGCCGCCAGAATGGTCGGGACGTTCAAGGATGAGGGCATGGCCGCAAGCCGCCTGCGGGTCGGGGTCGCGGGCCCCGTCGGCTCCGGCAAAACCGCCCTGGTGGAGGCCCTCTGCCGTCGGCTGCGGGATCGTCTACAGCTCGCCGTGGTGACGAATGACATCTACACCCAGGAGGACGCGCAGTTTCTGACCCGGGTCGGGGCTCTCGCACCGGAACGGATCCGGGGCGTGGAAACAGGCGGGTGTCCCCACACGGCCATCCGGGAAGACTGCTCGATCAACCGCGCGGCGGTGGCCGACCTGGAAGCGGCCTTTCCCAGCCTCGATCTGGTGCTGGTGGAAAGCGGTGGCGACAACCTGGCCGCCAGCTTCAGCCCGGAGCTGGTCGACCTTTGCATTTATGTCATCGACGTGGCGGCAGGCGACAAAATTCCCCGCAAAGGGGGGCCCGGCATCACCCGCAGCGATCTGCTGGTGATCAACAAAATCGATCTGGCGCCGCAGGTGGGGGCTTCTCTGGAGGTGATGGAACGGGACACCACCCGCATGCGACCGGGCCGGCCCTGGTGTTTCACCGATCTGCGCCGTGGAGAGGGACTCGATGCGGTGGAGGGCTTCTTGCTGCGGCAGCTGCCGCCGGAGTCCCCAGAGGCTGACCACGGCGGGTCACTCTCTTTTTCTTGACAACGGCGCCCGGGGACGTCTGCAAATCAACAGAAAAGCCGTTCAGATTCGCGAAAGGTCGCCGTTGTTACCAGATGGGCAGGGGGGCGTCGATAACTTCGCCGTTGATCCCCGAATTTGGGATTTGTGCGACGGCCCTGACAAGGTCGTCAATCCCTTTCCTTTGGAGCCTTTTCATGAAGCCTCTGGCACAGCACTTCTCCACACGTCGGTGGATCAGTGGTGTATCCGCTCTCAGTGTGACACTGACTCTCGCTGCCTGTGGCGGCGGCGGGGGAGGCGGCAATTTCGATGGCGAGGTCAAAGTCGGTATTCTCCATTCCCTTAGCGGGACGATGGCCATCTCGGAAACCACCCTCAAAGAGGTGGAAGAGATGGCGATCAAGGAAATCAACGACGCAGGCGGCATCAAGGTTGGCGGCAAGAGCTACAAAATCACTGCCATTTCCGAGGATGGCGCATCCGATTGGCCGACGTTTGCCGAAAAAGCTCAGAAGCTGATCGATGCCGACAAGGTCGCCGTGGTTTTCGGCGGCTGGACCTCCGCCAGCCGCAAGGCCATGTTGCCGGTCTTTGAGGCCAAGAACCACATCCTTTTCTACCCGATTCAATACGAAGGGCAGGAGTGTTCCAAGAACATCTTCTACACCGGTGCGGGCCCCAGTCAGCAAGCCGAACCCGCCGTGGATTGGCTGCTTAAGGAGTTTGGACCAAAGTTCGGCAAGAAAGTCTATCTTGTTGGCTCTGACTACGTCTATCCACGTACGGCCAACACGATCATCAAGGAACAGATGAAGGCCCGCGGTGGCGAGACCGTTGGCGAGGATTACATCCCTCTGGGCAACACCGAGGTGGCCCCGATCATCGCCAAGATCAAAAAGGTCTATCCGAATGGCGGTATCATCATCAACACCTTGAATGGGGACTCCAACGTTGCCCTCTTCAAACAGTTCAAAGCCGCCGGCATTGATCCGAAGAAGTACCCGATCATGTCCTTCTCGATCGCGGAGGAGGAGACCCGCCAGATCGGTCCTGAGTACACCACCGGCACCTACGCCGCCTGGAACTTCTTCATGAGCCTGGACACCCCGGCTTCCAAGAAGTTCACGGCTGACTTCCAAGCCATGTATGGCAAAGACCGAGTCACGGGCGACCCGGCTGAATCTGCCTACAACATGGTTTATCTCTGGAAGAACGCCGTTGAGAAAGCGGGAACCTTTGAGGATCTGGACAAAGTTCGCAAGAACATGATCGGTATTTCCTTCGCGGCTCCGCAGGGAGAGATCAAGATGTTCCCCAACCATCACACCTCCGAACGGGTGCTGATCGGCGAAGCGGAACCCAGCGGTCAGTTCAAGATCCTTTCCGACTCCAAGACCGCCGTGCCCCCGATTCCCTGGAACCAGTTTGTTCCAGAAACCAAGGGTTACACCTGCGACTGGACCTTGGATCGTCCGGATGCTGGCAAGTTCCGCATGTGATGTCCTTGGATGGCCCCTTCACGGGGCCATCTTGGCTTTATCCACACTCATCTCCTCACACATTTTCCGACAGATCTTAGACATATTCCAATCGCCTGCGTCTAACCCTTATTTATCATCCCTTCGATGCATTGTTGAATGGAGCTTTTCTTTTCACAGCTCCTTGATGGGCTCAGCATCGGATCTGTTCTCCTTTTGGCGGCAACAGGTCTGGCCATTGTTTTCGGTTTGATGGGCGTCATCAATCTCGCCCACGGTGAGTTTTTGATGCTTGGTGCATACGTCACCTTCGTGGTGCAAAGCATTTTCAAGCCCATGGGTGGAATCCTCTTTGAGCTCTATTTCCCCGTCGCCCTTGTGGCCTCCTTCCTTGTCACAGCCTTGGTGGGGGCTTTGCTGGAGCGAACGTTGATCCGCCAGCTTTACGGCCGTCCCTTGGAGACCCTCCTGGCGACCTGGGGGGTGAGTCTCGTGTTGATTCAGCTGGTGCGTAGTGTATCGACAGCGATGTTGATTGGCATTCTTGCGGCCATCGCTCTCGGTTGGTTCACAGCAAGGCTCCTGCGCACACGATTTGAAGAGAAGCTATTCCTCCCCTACATCGTAGGCCTCAGCTGGATCGGTTCCTCATTGCTCGGCATTGCTCTCGCCAGCTGGCTCTCCAACATTCGTCCCCTCTCCAATGCCTGGTTCGGACCGCGAAATATCGACGTCACTGCTCCGAAGTGGCTACAGGGAAGCTGGGGAAAGATTGCTGGCATTGAACTTCCCGGGATCCGTATTTTCATCATTCTACTTTCCGCCATATTGCTGCTAGCGACCTTCTGGTTTTTGAACAAGAGTGTCTGGGGACTTCGGATGAGAGCAGTGACCCAGAACCGACAAATGAGCAATTGCCTTGGAATTCCTACAGACAAAGTTGATTGCATCACATTCGCCCTCGGATCTGGCCTGGCTGGCGTGGCAGGAGCGGCGATTACGCTGCTCGGATCAGTTGGTCCTAATCTTGGATCCGCTTATATCGTTTCGTGTTTTATGGTTATCGTTCTTGGAGGCGTTGGCAATCTACTTGGCACAGTTTTAGCTTCATTTCTTTTGGGAGTTATTCAATCCGTTATCGGATCAGGCTCCTTGCTGATCATGTTCCCAAACTTGTCAGGATCAGTGAAAGGCTTTGTGGAATTTTTTGCCACTACCAGCATGTCTCTGGTTCTTGTGTTTATCTTTATCATCGCCTTTCTCCAATTCAGGCCAAATGGGATGTTCCCACAGAAAGGTCGATCTGTTGAGAATTAGCGCACTTCTTCTGAATCAACCCTTAAGCCCATCACCTCCTCCTCCATCTCAGAGAAACAGCCTTGAAACTCCTACGCTCTCTCCTCCCATGGATACTTCTGGCTGTAGCCTTATTTATACTTCCTGCCATTCTTGATGATTTTCGCCTCAATTTGTTTGGTCGATATTTTTCACTGGCGATCACCGCATTAGCGATTGATCTTATCTGGGGTTACACCGGTTTGCTAAGCCTGGGTCAAGGCATCTTCTTCGCGCTCGGCGGGTATGCGGTTGCGATGTATCTGATGCTCAACACTCCGAGCGAGGCTGGGGGCAATGGAATTCCTAAATTCTTCGAGAATTACGGTGTCGATCAGTTGCCGTTTTTCTGGCAACCGTTCTGGTCTCCATCGGTCACTTTGATTGCTCTGTGGTTGATTCCAGCAATCATTGCTGGATTAGTTGGCTATTTGATCTTCCGCAACCGGATTAAGGGAGTTTATTTCTCGATCATTACTCAAGCAGCCTTGATGGTTTTCTACCATTTCTTTAATGGACAGCAGAAGCTGATCAATGGCACGAACGGTCTCAAAACAAGCACGACAGAACTTTTCGGCCAGCTCGTTGGCTCGCCCAATGTTCAAGAATGGCTTTATCGGTTGACGGTAATCCTGCTGCCTTTTGCTTTCCTGATCTGCCGTTACTTCACAAGCGGTCGCTTCGGTGATGCATTGATTGCGATTCGGGACGACGAATTACGCTTGCGTTTTACCGGTTATAACCCAGTTCCCTTTAAAACGATCGTTTTCATCGTCGCTGGTGCTTTATGCGGCATATCCGGAGCTCTTTACACCGTTCAGTCCGGAATTGTATCCCCTCAATACATGACTATCTCCATGTCTATCGAGATGGTCATCTGGGTTGCCGTTGGCGGTAGAGGTACATTGGTCGGTCCCATCATCGGGGCAGTCCTTGTCAACTATCTTAGAAGCCTTGTCAGCGAGGCACTGCCTGAGATGTGGTTGTTTGTACAGGGTGCGTTATTTATTTTCGTCGTTGTCTTGATGCCCGACGGAATCTATGGCTGGTTCAAGAATGGAGGGTTCTCTCGTTTGCTAGCCGCCTTCGGTCTCGCCACCAAGTCGGCCACCTATCCTCAGCTGGATCAAGACCCTGCGGTGCTGGAGGAAATATCACCATCGGCCATCAAGAAATTGTGATTCGTTTGTAACTCACTTTCCACGCCTTCAATGAGCAAACCTCCACTTCTCGACATGACTGACGTCAGCGTCAGTTTTGACGGCTTTTACGCCTTGACTGATCTTTCCATCCGGCTGCTGCCAGGTGAACTGAGATCCATCATTGGCCCAAATGGCGCCGGGAAAACAACATTTCTTGACGTCATCACAGGAAAGGTCAAACC
This sequence comes from uncultured Cyanobium sp., assembly GCA_964455575.1. Taxonomy (GTDB): domain Bacteria; phylum Cyanobacteriota; class Cyanobacteriia; order PCC-6307; family Cyanobiaceae; genus Cyanobium. The sequence continues at coordinate 29,938 of CAYVWU010000004.1, forward strand.
GACCAAAGGATCCGTCTCCTTCAAAGGGAAAAATCTTCGTGGACTCTCAGAGCAAAAGATCTCGCGCTTGGGGATTGGTCGTAAGTTTCAGACCCCAAGAGTCTTTGACAACCTTAGCGTTCTGCGCAATCTGGAGTTGGCTGCCGCTCCGATCAAGAACCCCTTGGGTCTGTACCGCGACACCTTGCCGAAGTCCGTCAAAGATGACGTTCAAAATCTGCTTGGCTATGTCGGGCTTGCGCCCTACGCCCGCAGCCAGGCGGGTTCCCTCTCCCATGGTCAGAAGCAATGGCTGGCCATTGCCATGGTGGTGGCTCAATCGCCACAGCTTCTCCTCCTGGATGAGCCTGTTGCCGGCTTGACCGATGAAGAGACAAGTCGCACAGCTGAATTGATCAAGTCGCTGGCAGGTAAGCACACTGTGGTTGTCATTGAGCATGACATGGAATTCATCCGCGAGCTCAATGCGCCCGTAACTGTCTTGCATCAAGGGACGGTCTTGACAGAAGGCTTGTTGGATACGGTGAAAAATGATCCCAAGGTAATCGAAGTTTACCTCGGACAATCACAAGACTAATTTTTGTTCCTTCAACCGATTTTTTTCCATGACGCTGTTTACCCCAGCAGCCCCCCCAACAGGGCGCAAGGATGTTCTCAGAGTTTCTGGTCTGAATGTCTACTATGGCGAGAGTCACATCTTGCGCAACGTCGACCTCCACATTCCAGAAGGCGAGATGGTCTGTCTGATTGGTCGAAATGGAGTTGGCAAAACAACATTCCTCAAGACCATCATTGGACTCTTGCAGCACAAGAGTGGCTCGGTTGAGTTTGAGGGCACCTCCCTACTCACGCAACCTCCCTATCAACGGGCGCGAACAGGCATTGGTTACGTTTCTCAAGGGAGAGATATCATTCCTCAGCTCACCGTCAAAGAAAACCTGCTTTTGGGGATGGAAGCTTTACCTGGAGGTATCAGTAAAAACCGCAGGATTGACCCCATCATTTTCGACTTGTTTCCAATCCTCGAAAAGTTTCTTGGACGCAAGGGCGGAGATTTGTCTGGTGGGCAACAGCAACAGCTGGCTATCGCACGCGCGATGCTTGGCAAGCCAAAACTATTGCTGCTCGATGAACCAACCGAAGGGATTCAACCATCGATCATTTTAGACATTGAACGTGCTGTTCAGCGAATTATGAAAGAAACGGGCATCAGCGTGCTGTTGGTTGAGCAACATCTACATTTCGTGCGTCAAGCCAGCTTTTATTACGCCATGCAGCGTGGCGGCATTGTGGCCAGCGGGCCAATTTCAACACTTTCTGATGCCATTGTTTCTGAGTTTTTAACAGTCTAACTTCGGTTTATTCCTGGTTGCCAACGCTCTAAGTTCTGCGGATGGGATGCCGACTCAGCTAGCAGCCGCGGTTCAACATCCACGGCCGCGTGCTGCCGGCATCTTTGAGTCTCGGCTTGGCATCACCTTCGGTGGTTTTGCGAACGATTGTGGGCTCGCGACGTTCCACCTTAAGGCGCAACGGACCACAGAGAGTCATCGGCGGGGAAAACACACGCTGACCAGGCTGACCACAGTTGGGACAATCTGTATCCGCAGCCCGTTGGTCAATGGTCCTCCAGACTTCATAATTTTCGCAGCCCTGATTGCAGCTGAATTCGTAGACAGGCATGTTTGGGGGAAGAAAAAAGAGGGGTTGGTGAAGACCAACCCCGTAAATGTGGAGAAAACGTCCTAAGGCGTCTGGAAGACGATCAGGTTGGCAGGATGTCCTGATCAAAGATGCCCGTCGGAATCGCCAACGTTGCGCAGGCGTTGGGGATGTCGACGATGCCACTGATGCGTCCTTCCACAGGAGCACAACTCAGGAGAAGGTAGGCCTGCTCGCCGGTGAAGCCAAAGCGCTTGAGGTATTCGATGGCGTTCAGACAGGCCCGTCGATAAGCAATGTGCACATCCATATAGTGCTGCTTGCCTTCAAACTCATCCACGGAGATGCCTTCAAAGACAAGATAGTCCTTGAATTGAGGCTCGATGGGACTGGTTTTGAACATGGGGTTCACCATCCCATACTTCGCGACTCCGCCTTTGATGATATCGACATGGAGGTCGATATAGCCTGACATTTCGATCGCGCCACAGAAGGAGATTTCACCATCACCCTGGGAGAAGTGAATGTCACCCATCGACAACTTTGCCCCTTCCACATAGACAGGGAAATAGATGCGTGTTCCCTTGGTCAGGTTCTTGATGTCGCAGTTGCCGCCATGTTCCCGCGGTGGCACTGTGCGCGCCGCCTCCGCGGCCACCCGGTCAAACTCCGAGCTTGGCAAGGTGCCGAGGATGGCACTGTTGGGGTTGGGGAGGGCAGCCAGAACAGGTTCACTGCCGGAGAGCCCAGCGCCGTAGGTGCGACGATCCGGAGCCGTGTTCACCAGCTCGGTCTCGCGACGGTTCCACTCGCGCAGAAGCTCGTGGGAGGGTGCGCAGCCGATGAGGCCGGGGTGGGTGATGCCTGCGAAACGAACGCCGGGAATGTGCCGGGAAGAGGTGTAGATGCCTTCCAGATCCCAGATCGCCTTGGCAGCCTTGGGGAAGTGATCGGTCAGGAAACCTCCGCCGTTTTCCTTGGCAAAGATTCCCGTGAATCCCCATTCGTCTCCCTGCAGCGCACCCACATCCAAGAGATCGACCACAAGGATATCGCCCGGTTCGGCGCCGTTCACCCAGATCGGACCACTGAGGACATGGACGACCTCAAGATTGACGGTTTCGATGTCCTTGGGATCATCGTTGTTTTTAATTTGTCCGTCGGTCCAGTCCTTGCACTCGATGCGGAAGACGTCGCCTGGATTCACAGAGGCCACGGCTGGGATGTCTGGATGCCAGCGGTTGTGGCCCGGCATCTCCTGTTGATCCATCGGTTTTGTGAGATCAACCTTGAACAGCGTCTTTGGCATGGGCGCCAGCACGATGGGCAAGCAGGATCAAAGGCCAGCGAACTACACTCATGTGTAGCCCTTGCTACCCATTGCCATCTTTTCGCGCTCCCTGGCTGAGACTCACTTTCGCGGACGGTCATCAAAACTACCGCGTCGGCATAGATTTTCCCGCAAACGATCCACCCAGGAGCCAGGTTTTTGTCCCATGCGCACATCCAGAGAGCCAGAAAAATTATAAAGAATCTGCCATTGGGTGTCGCCAGAGCGGCCTTTGGCCTCCTCAACGCGGCGGACGGGGCGCCCATAGAGGTTGTCGTAGCTGGGCCAACCCGGCTCTCCAGGCAGCGAGCAGATGGCATTGATCTCCATCAACTGGGACGGCCCTCCCCCCGGGGCGCTCAAGCGAACCACACCGTCGAACAGGCCGTTGGGTTCTCCCTGGCGAAACGGTTTGACCAAGGTGACCGCCCCATCTTCTGAACGAACCAACACGTCCCCTGGCTTGGCTTTCGCCTGGGGCGTCTCGACCGGGGCCAGCTGGCACCCTCCCAGCCCCAGGCTCAGACTGAGGGCCAGAAGGGCCAGGGGACTGGCCTCCACAGTGCGCATGATGGGTTTTGGAATGGCTCCCAGGGCAACCTACGGCGGGCCAGAGGCGCGAACCGGGCCTCGCTGGGCAACGCGGCAGGGGTTTGCTAGGTGTTGGAACGTGTTTGGCTCTTCCCCGATGGTCACTCTCCGCACGGGGCTGCTCCCCTTGACCTGTGGAGCGCTCGCGGCCAGCGCCCTGGCTGTGGGCTCCCCCCAGCCCAGCCTGGCGCAGACCTGCCAGTTCCTCGCTCCGGTGGGGGGGAATGGCGCCACCAACATCGTCACCAAAACCATCGGTCCTGGGAATCCCCTGGGACGCCCGAACTGGAACACGGATTTCTTCGTCACCCGCGCTTACAGCTTCTACAAGCTCTTCTTCACCGCCGATTCCTCCGTTTCCGCCACCTACCCGATCCAGGCCTATCTGAAATTCACCGACGGCTCCAACCTGCGCGTCGTCGATGAAAACTTCGCGCCCCAGATGGGGACAGGGCGCCACTGGACCATGGAGGCCGTTCCGGGCAAAACGGTGGCGCAGGTGAATTTCAAGGTGGGCGCCAGCGACAACATGGCCGCCACCGGCTTCACGTATCGCATTTCAGCGCAGGGGTGCTGGTAGGCCAACGCAGCGGTGCCAGAGGTGGCGGGCCGTCGCCGCGTCCGGCGCGACGCGCGGCCGGGCCGATGTCGGGGGCAGTCGCAGGGGTCGACAGTCCAGGCTGTTGAGGAGCAAGGCCGCCTCCGCCAGCTCCAAGTCCTCAGGGACCAGCGGGGCCTCCTGGATCAAGCCGAGGTCCAGGGCCCGGCCCCGCATCACCCCGGGCAAGCAGCCACTGCTCTCGGGGGGGGTGAGCCAGCGGCCGGCGCGCCGCAGCAACAGATTGGCCGTGGTGGCGCAACAGAGCTCCCCAGCGGTGTTGCGCACCAGCGCCTCATCCGCGCCGGCGGCTCGGGCCTCGCGGCGAGCCTGCACAGCCCAGCCGTAGGCAAAGGTCTTGCAGCGACTGGCCACGCTGGTGGGATGGCGCCGTTCCGTCTCGCTGACGATCACCCGCACCGCGGCGAAGGTGGGCCGCCAAGCCGTGAGCTGCAGCCAGAAGCGCGGCTCCAGGGGCTTGGCGGGGTGGACCGGCAGATCGATGCCCCGACCGCCCCCGCCTCGACTCCAATTGAGGCGCAAGGCGCCCCAGGCCATCCCCCCCCGGCGGATCGCCTCGGCGATCAGGGGCGCGAGGGCTCCCTCCCCGGGGGGCTCCGGCAGACCGAGAAGGGCGGCTCCACGGCACCAACGCCTGAGATGGTCGGCCAGCAAACGGGGCCGGCCTTCGGCCACCAGCACGGTCTCAAAGAGCCCATCCCCCAGGAGCAGGCCCCGATCATCCAGGGGCAGGCACAGGTGTTCAGGGGGGGCCCACCGGCCCGGCGGGACCGCTCCGTCCGGGCGTTCGTCCGGAGGGGTCGGGCGACCGAACCAGGCGAGCGTCGCGGGGCGGGACGCGGGGCTCGACGCGGAGGGCTCGTCCCTCACGCCAGGGCCTCCAAAAGGGGAAGCAGCTTCCAGCCCATTTCCACCGCCTCGGAGGCGGGATCGGAATCGGCGACGATGCCGCCGCCCGCATGCACCCGCAGCTCCGTCCCACGCACCATGAGGCTGCGGATGAGGATGTTGCTGTCCAAGGATCCCTCCGCGCCGAGATGGAAGAGGGAGCCGCAGTAGGGACCACGGGGCACGGGTTCCAGTTCATGGAGCCGCTGACAGGCCCGCACCTTGGGGGCGCCGCTGATGGAGCCCCCCGGCCAGCAGGCCCGCAGCAGGTCAACCGCGTTGAGGCCCTCCCGCAAACGCCCCTCCACCACCGAGGTGAGGTGGTGGACCTGGGCGTAGCTCTCCAGGGCCACCAGTTGGGGCACGCGGATGGTGCCCGGCTGGCAGACCCGCCCCAGATCGTTGCGCAGCAGATCAACGATCATCACGTTCTCCGCGCGGTCCTTGGGGTCGCACACCAGGGCGGCGGCGGCGGCGGCATCCAGATCAGGGGAGGCATGGCGGGGGCGGGTGCCCTTGATCGGTCGGGTCTGCACCAGGCCCTCCCCATCCAGCCGCAGGAAGCGCTCCGGGGAAGCGGACACCACCGCCTCGGTGCCCGCCACCGCCAGGCCGGAGAAGGGTGCGGGGCAATGGCGCCGAAGGCGGGCGTAAAGGGCCAGGGGATCCGGAGGGGCGGGGAGCTCGCAACTGCGGCAGAGGGTGAGATTCGCTTGAAAGAGATCACCGCTGGCAATCCAGCGCCGCAGCTGGCGCACGCCCTCCTCAAAGCCCGCGCGTGAGGTGTGCCAGTGCCAGCGCTCCGGGTCCAACCCGGGCCAGGGGGGATCCACGGGGGGGGCATCGGCGGCCAGGGCCAGGAGGCGGGCCTCCATGGCCGCCAGCCGGGTGGCGTCCTGCCCTTCCAGCCAGCATTGCCGCTTCAGACGATCGAAACGCAGCAGCGGATCGTGGCGGGCCGCCCAGAGCACCGCCATCTCGGGGGCGGGCCAATGGGCCGCGGGCTCCACCCAGGCGCCGGCCTCATAGGCCAGCCAGCCCAGCCAGGAGCCACCGCTGGCCGCCATGGCAGCCAGGGCGGCGAAGGGATCGGAAGCGCCCGGATCCCCCGGCACACCCCGACACTCCACCACCTCCAGCGGGTCCAGTCCCAACACCGCCAGGCGGCCCAGAGGACTGCCGTCCCCCTCCAGCAACACCAGGCCCCGGGGGCCAAGCTCGCGGGCCAGGCGCAGCGTCAGAGCCCAGGGCTCTTGCCAGGGCAGGGAGCGTCTCAAGGGCGCAACCCGGCCTCCTGGAGCGCCCGATCGCGGATGCGGCAGCTGTCGCAGACGCCGCAGGGCTCGGCATCACCGGCGTAACAGCTCCAGGTATCGGCGATGGGCACGCCCAGCCGCAGGGCCTCCCGCACGATCGTCACCTTGTCCATGGTGAGGAGGGGGGCCCAGAGGCGAGGGGCGCGCCCCTCCCGGCCCGCGCGGCTGGCCAGGTCAGCCAGGTGCTGGAAGGCATCGAGATAGTCGGGGCGGCAATCGGGGTATCCGGAATAATCGATGGCGTTCACCCCCAACACGATCCGCTGCGCCCCCCGGGCCTCCGCCAGGCTGAGGGCCAGGGCGATGAACACCGTGTTGCGACCCGGCACGTAGGTGGAGGGGATGACGTCGGGCTGCACGCCATCGCTCGGCAACGGCTGGGTGGTGTCGGTGAGGGAGGAGCCGCCCCAGGCCGCCAGATTGACGGCCACGCGGAGGTGCTCGCTGAGGGCGAAGTGGCCGGCCAGACGCTCGGCGGCTTCCAGCTCCCGCCGATGGCGCTGGCCGTAATCAAAGGAGAGGGCGATCACCCGGAAACCGGCCTCCAACGCCAGGGCGGTGGCGGTGGCGGAATCCAACCCACCGGAGAGCAGCGCAACGGCCGTCGGCGGGGTGGGGGGACCTGGCGGGATCGAACGCGCGCTCGGAGCCGAACTGGGACCGGAGCTGGAGGACACCCCAAGGGTGGAAGCTGTGGCCACCCTACAGAATTGGCCCGCAACGCTCCTGTCGTCCTCCTGATGGCCCAGCCGCTCACCCTCTCCCGCGGATCCCTGGCGACCCTCTTCCGCACGCTGGCCGGCGCGATCCTCGCGAGTGGGGCGCTGGCGTGGGCTCCGGCGGAGGCGTCCCCCCGGCCCGACCTGAGGGCCTACCCCCCGGCCGCCCCGGGCGAGCGTCGCTGGTTCATCAGCGTCGACACGCCGCCCGGCGCGCCAGCGGGCCCGGCGGTCGACCAACGGGTGGAGCTCGTCATCGGTCGCCCCATGCTCGTGGATTGCAATCGCCATCTGCTGCAGGGGGCGCTGGTGGAGGAAACCGTGCCGGGCTGGGGCTATCCGCTGTTTCGCGTGAAGGGTGGCAGCCAGCTGGTCTCCACCCGCATGGCCTGCCCGGGACAGGCGCGACGGCGGGAGTTTGTGGTGCTGGGGGGCGCGCCCGCCCTGGTGCCTGTCAATCCGCGGCTGCCGATCGTGGTGGTGGCCCCGAAGGAGCTGGAGGTGCGCTGGCGGCTGTGGCGTCCGGAGCCAGGACAACAGACCGCCACCCCCTTCTGAGAACGGTTGCATGTCGGGGGCAGGCGACCGACGCGGGGGTGCGAGTGGGAGCCCTGCGGGGTTGGGGTCCTCGATCTCCGGCGCAAACGGCCCGTGAACCGGAGAGTGGGTGGGGTCAGCGCACCCCCAGCCATTTGTGGCTCTGCAGGCTCAGGCGCCAGGCCGGATGGCGTTGGGCATGGGCGATGGCCAGGCGCTGCCCTTCGACTTGGCCCCAGGCGGGTTGCAGGAGCAGGACCGGGTCGGGATTGGCGTTGGCGTTGGCGTTGGCGTTGGCGTTGGCGAGTTTCCGGTGGCGCGCCCGGGCCGCCATGGCTTCCGCGAACGCGAGATCGGCCGCCTGCTCCACCACCACCTTCAGCTCCTGACAGGCCGCCAACGCGTCATCGAGCGGCGGACGGTGGCGTTTGGGGGAGAGGGTGATCCAGGCGAAGCGACCGGTGAGGGGGTGCACGCCGCTGGTTTCGAGATGCAGGGGCAGACCGCTGACGGCCAGGGCGTCGCAGAGGGGAGCCAGATCGTGCTGGAGCGGCTCGCCGCCTGTGATCACGGCAAAGGCCGCGCCCGCCGCGCGGGCCCGGTGCGCCTCCGCCGCCAGCTCGGCCAAGGGACGGCGGGGATGGGTGGACTCCGGCCAGGAATGCTTGGTGTCACACCAGGGGCAGCCCACGTCGCAACCGGCCAAGCGCAGGAAGAAGGCACTCCTCCCCGCGTGCACGCCCTCCCCTTGCAGGGAGTGGAAGGTTTCCACCACCGGGAGGGTGGGGATCGAGGGGATGGGCCGCCCCCCTGCCGGATCCTGGGCCAAGGGCCTGACGGAAGCGTTCACGGGCAGGCTCAACCCTCCCGGGCCGGGATCGAGGCCTGGACGACGAGCGGTTGCTGGGGAGAGAGAGGAAGCCGCTGTTGGGCCGCCTCGATCAATCCACGAAACAGCGGATGGGGCTTGCCGGGGCGGGACAGAAATTCCGGGTGGAACTGGCAGGCGGCGAAGAAGGGGTGGTCGGGCAGCTCGATCAGCTCCACCAGGCGGCCATCGGGGGAGGTGCCGCCGATGGCATAGCCAGACTTCTGAAACAGAGCGCGGTAGGCGTTGTTGAATTCGTAGCGGTGGCGGTGGCGCTCATACACCACCTCCTCGCCGTAAAGGCGCTGGGCCAGGCTCCCGGGGGTGAGGCGGCAGGGATACACGCCCAGGCGCATGGTGCCGCCCAGGTCCACCACGTCCTGCTGCTCGGGCAATAGGTGAATCACCGGGTGCGCTGTGTCGGCG
>CAYVWU010000005.1:0-23839 GCA_964455575.1 uncultured Cyanobium sp.
GCGCAGCAGGTGCTCGTGCTCGACGTGGGTGCCAACACCGACTGCAAGCCGGCCTGGCTGCACCAGTTCGCCCTGCTGGGCACGATTTACAGCCGCGACGTCCTCCAGGTGGCCAACCCGCGGGTGGGCTTGCTCAACATCGGCGAGGAGGAGTGCAAGGGCAATGACCTGGCGCTGAAGACCCATCCCCTGCTGATGGCCGACGCCCGCCTGCGCTTCGCCGGCAACTGCGAGGGCAGGGATGTGCTGTCCGGTCGGTTTGACGTGGTGGTCTGCGATGGCTTCACGGGCAACGTGCTGTTGAAGTTCCTGGAGTCGGTGGGCAGCGTGTTGCTCGATGTGTTGAGGGCCGAACTGCCCCGAGGCCGGCGCGGAAAGGTGGGTTCCGCCTTCCTGCGGAGCAACCTGGTGCGCATCAAGAAGCGCCTGGATCACGCGGAGCATGGCGGCGCTCTTCTCCTGGGAGTGGACGGGGTCTGCGTGATCGGCCACGGGAGCAGCAAGGCCCTCTCCGTGGTCAGCGCCCTGCGCCTGGCCCATTCCGCCGCCAGCCACCACGTGATGGAAGACCTTCATGCCCTCGGCGGCGAGGCGGCCTCCGCGGCCACCTGTGATTGACTGAACCGAACCGAGCGCCACGGGTGTCGGACCACACTGTCAGCCCCCGCAGCCCCGCCGATCTCCGTGGGGCGGCCGTCGTCGGCTCCGGACGGGCCCTTCCGCGCACCCGTGTCAGCAATGACGACCTGAGTGCGCTCGTTGACACCTCTGACGCCTGGATCCGCAGCCGCACCGGAATCGGCGCCCGTCGCCTCGCCGGTCCCGGGGAGTCGGTGACCACGATGGCCACCGAAGCCGCCCGTGCCGCCCTGGACCATGTCGGCTGGGACGCCGATCAAGTCGATCTCATCATCCTGGCCACCTCCAGCCCCGATGATCTGTTCGGCACCGCCCCCCGGGTTCAAGCCGCCCTGGGGGCCCGCCAGGCCGTGGCCTTCGACCTCACAGCAGCCTGCAGCGGCTTTCTTTTCGCTCTGGTCACCGCCGCTCAGTACCTCCGCGCCGGCAGCATGCGCCGGGCCCTGGTGATCGGCGCCGACCAGCTCAGCCGCTGGGTCGATTGGAGCGATCGGCGCACCTGCGTGCTGTTCGGTGACGGGGCGGGTGCGGTGGCCCTGGAGGCCTGCGCCCCTGAGCAGGACGACCTGCTGGCCTTCCGCCTTCGCTCCGATGGCAGCCGCCATGCCTGCCTCACCCTGGCGCAGTCGGAGCGTTCGCGGGAGCTTCAGGGAGGCATCACCACCCAGGAGGGTGGGTTCCAGCCGATCGCGATGAACGGTCAGGAGGTCTACAAATTCGCGGTGCGCGAAGTGCCCCTCGTCCTGGCGGACGTGCTGCGCGACGCCGGCTTGGAAGCCCAGAAGCTGGATTGGCTCTTGCTCCATCAGGCCAATCAGCGGATTCTTGATGCGGTGGCCGAGCGCTTCTCCGTGCCGCCGGAGCGGGTGCTCAGCAACCTGGAGTCCTACGGCAACACCTCCGCCGCCACGATTCCGTTGATGCTGGATGAAGCCGTGCGCGATGGCCGGGTTCAGCCCGGCCACCTCCTGGCCACCAGCGGGTTTGGCGCCGGCTTGAGCTGGGGGGCGGCTGTGGTGCGCTGGAGCGGACCCTCGCCATCGGGTTCCTCCTCCTCCAGCCGCTCCAGCACCTCCGACTCCGCCCCCGCCGCGCCGCCCTCCACGTAGCCTCCTGGCCCATCAACGCATTGAAGGCCATGGCTGTCGCCTGGGTGTTTCCGGGGCAGGGATCGCAGAAGGCCGGCATGGCGGAGGGGGTGCTCTCCCTCCCCGGGGCTCGCCAGCGGTTCGCCCTGGCCTCTGAACGTCTGGGCCGCGACCTGCTGGCGATCTGCGCCGCCGAAGCGGCCGGCGAGGGGCTCATGAACCTCCATGACACCCGCAACACCCAGCTCGCCCTGTTCGTGGTGGAGAGCCTCCTGGTGGATGCCCTGCGCGCCCAGGGGCGCGAACCCGCGCTGGTGGCGGGCCACAGTCTGGGAGAGCTGGTGGCGCTCTACGCGGCCGGCGTGTTTGACGCCGAGACCGGCCTGGCGCTCATGCAGCGGCGCAGTGAGCTGATGGCTGCCGCCGGTGGCGGGGCCATGACGGCCGTCATCGGCTTTGACGCTCAGCAGTTGCGGGATCTGGTGGCAGCGATGGAGGGGGTCGTGATCGCGAACGACAACAGCGAGGCCCAGGTGGTGCTCTCCGGTACGCCCGAAGGGGTGGCGGCGGTGACCGGAGCGCTTCGGTGCAAGCGCGCCATCCCCTTGGCGGTCTCCGGCGCCTTTCACTCGCCCTTCATGGCGGAGGCCGCGGCGCTCTTTGCCCGGGAGCTGGAGCCGGTGCCGTTCGCGGAGGCTTCCGTTCCCGTGCTGAGCAACACCGATCCCACCCCGGAGCGCAATGGGGAGCGACTCAAGGCCCGGCTGACCCAGCAGATGACCCATGGCGTGCGTTGGCGGGAAACCATGGCCCGGCTGCCGATGGAGGGCATTCGCACGGCCGTCGAGATCGGCCCGGGCAATGTGCTCAGCGGACTGATCAAGCGCGGTTGCCCCGAGCTGGAAACCGCCCAGGTGTCCACCGCCGCTGATCTGGGCCTGTGAAACGCTCCTTGCTCTCCCACGCTCCCGAGCCCTCGCTGCCCTACTGGCTGATGTGCTGGTTCATGGTGATCCCCGTTTTTCGTGGCTTGCTGCGGGGACGGGTCACCGGCATTGGCAACGTTCCCCGCCGCGGGGGGATGGTGGTGGTGGCCAACCACGGCTCCCATCTCGACCCGCCGATCCTCGCCTGCTCCCTGCGGCGGCCCGTGGCCTTCATGGCGAAGGAGGAGCTGTTCCGTGTGCCCGTGCTGGGCGCGGTCATCCGCTCCTGCGGGGCCTATCCCGTCGCCCGTGGCGCCAGCGATCGGCGGGCTGTGCGCGCGGCCTGTGAGCGGATCGCGGAGGGCTGGGCCACGGGGGTGTTTCTCGATGGCACCCGTCAGGAGGATGGTCGCGTCAACCACCCCCATGACGGGGCGGCCTGGCTTGCGGCCCGCATGGGCGTTCCCCTGCTGCCCGTGGCGATCATCAACAGCCACCGGGCCCTCGGCCCTGGAGGGGGACCTCTGCGGCTGGTGCCGGTGCATGTGCGCATCGGCATGCCCATCCCTCCTCCCGCGTCCACCCGCAGCGCCGACGTGAAGGCCACCACGCTGGCCCTGCAGGCCGAGATCCATCGCCTGCTGGAGGTCGGCCTGATCAGAACACCCCGGATCGGCGGAGCCAGCCCACCACCTCGGATCTCCCCCACATCCTCAGATCCCGGCCGCTGAGCACCCACACCGCCGCCCGCAGGCCGTCCCCCCAGATCTTGGCGGGGCGCTCCTCCACGCAGGCCGACCCGCAGGGCACGGCCACGGGCGTGAGGTGGATGCCCCGACTCCCCGCCACGATGCGTCCCACCAGCAGGGCGCGGGCCATGTGGTCGGTGCTGGTGACGAGTAGCGCGTGGCGGATGCGCGAGCGGCGCAGGTCATCCACCAGGGAGGTGAAGTTGGTGAGGGTGTCGCGCGCGCGGTAATCCAGGTGCACCTGATCGGCTGGCAGCCCTTCCCGCTCGCGGAAGAGCCAGGTGGCGTACTCCGGATTGCTGCCGCCGCTCACCACGACGGGCAGGCCATCGGCCCGGGCCAGATGGGCCGCGACCCGCTCGCGGTCGGCATCGCCGCCCAGCACCAGGATGAGCTGCGCCGGGGGGGGCGCTGGCCACCACAGGCCGCGGGAGAGGCCCACCAGCACGAGACCCGCCAGGGCGGTGGCCACGAGGGGCAGCCGCGAGGGCCGTCGCTGGCGACGCCGGACCCGCCTCACAGGCTCGCCACGGGGCTGGTGGGGTAGATCGGCACCACGGAGGACCAGGGCGCGGGTAGACCGCTGCGCGCCGCCTCCTGGCTGAAGGCCAGCAGCTGCTCCGCGTCAGCTGGCAGGAGAGGTTCGGCGGCCTGGTGGGGATGGGTGCCCAGGGCGCGGCTCAGGTCGTCCACGCTGGGCCAGAGGCGAGGCGCGCAACGCTCGGCCACGCCGGCGAGCGAGGTGGGGTCGGCTGTGTACAGCCCGGCCACCACGCCATGGCGTGGCAGCTCCTGGCTCAGGATCAGGGAGGCGCCGCTGGATTCAGCCGCCAGCCGTCGCCTGGCGATCAGATGGAAGCTGCTGAAGCCATCCAGCGGCAGAGCGAGCTGCTGGGCCAGGGTGCGGGCCAGGGCCACCGTCAGCCTTGTGCCTGTGAACCCACCCGGACCCGTGGCGACAGCGAGACGGGCCAGGCGGGTCCACTCCCGCGCGGGCAGAACCGATTCCAGACAGGGCAGCAGGCTGTTGGCCAAGGCCCGGCCCAGGGGGAAGGCCGCCAGGCGCGGGGGATCGGCGGGGCGACCCAGAGGTTGAAGGGCCACCCCGAGGGTTTCGCTGGAGCTGTGGAGCGCCAGCAGCCAGCCGCCATCCCGGGGATCGCCCGCCGCGGGCGCTGGCGTCGTCATGCCGGGAGGGCCTCGTTCGGTCGCAGGCGCTGCCAGTGCCCCGGATCGGCGACGAAGCTGTCACAGGCGCGCACATCCCATTCCATTCCCACCGCCCCACCGGGCAGCTCGCGGATCTGCACATGGACCCGCGGACGATCGGGCTGAAACGTCGGCCGTGGATGGAGATGGGGGACCCCATGCTGTCGCTCGACCGCGTGGTAGGCCTGGCAGCGGTTGATCCAGTGGCAATCGACGCAGATGCACATGCCGCCTGATCCAACGGACCCCGCCATTTTGGCCTGGGAGACCACGCCGCACCAGCGCCTGGTGGACGCCCTGGCCATCGCGGCCTGGCCCCTCCCCCTGTCCCTTCTTCCCCCTGGTGCCGCCTTGGTGGGGGGCGCCGTGCGGGATGCCCTCCTGGGGCGGTTGCGGGAGCGACCGGATCTCGATCTGGTGGTGCCTGTCGACGGGGTGGCCTTGACGCGACGGTTGGCGCGGGAGCTGGGCGGCACGGCGGTGGTCCTGGATCCGGAGCGCTCCATCGGCCGGCTCGTGCTCCACGGCTGGACCATTGACCTGGCCCGCCAGCAGGGGGAAACCCTGGTCGCCGACCTGGCCCGGCGCGACTTCACCATCAACGCCATGGCTCTGGCACTGCCGTTGGCCGATCAGCCTCTGGCCCTTGTCGATCCCCTCGCGGGGTTGGCGGACCTGCGCCAGCGGCAGCTGCGGGCGATCGCGGAGGCCAATCTCCTGGATGATCCCCTCCGCCTGCTGCGCGGGCCGCGGCTGGCCGCCGAGCTCGGCTTCTCCCTGACGCCGGAAACGTGGGCGTGGACCGTCCGTCATCGCGACCGCCTGGCCACCGTGGCCGGGGAGCGGGTGTTGGCGGAGCTGCAGCGGTTGGTGGAGGCCGAGGCGGGCGCCAGCGGCGTGGACCTGCTGGTCCGCGGCGGTCTGCTGAACGGCTGGACCGCGCTTCCCAGCACCCTTCCCGCGGCCCACCTGACCCCCGACGCCGCCCGGCTGCGCGGCCTGACGGAGGCGGAGACCCGGGTCGCTCTGCCGATCGCCCGGCTGGCGGCGCTGCTGGATGAGGCGGCGCTCCGCGCCCTGCATGCCAGCAACAGGCTGCGCTCGCGCTGCCGCCTGCTCAGGCGCTGGCGGCAGCGGCTGGTGGCCCTGGAGCGAACCGACCAGGGCCTGGAGGCGCTCCCGGAGGCGGAACGGCTGGAGCTGCACCGCCAGTTGGATGGCGATCTGCCCGCCCTGCTGCTGGAGCTGCCCCCACCGCTGGCGGCGGCGGCGCTGCGGCGCTGGCGCGATCCCGAGGACCCCTTGTTTCATCCACGCCCGCCCATGGATGGCTTGGCGCTTCAGCAGGCCCTTGGGCTGCCGCCGGGACCGCGGCTCGGCCAGCTTCTCGACCACCTGACGAGCGAGCGCGCCTTCGGCCGTCTTCCCTCCCATGACCCCGCCGATCCCCGCACCCTCCAGGTCGCCCGACGCTGGATTGCCGCCACGGCCGACTCCCTGCCATGATTAACTGCACCATGCGCGGCGCCTTCCTGTAACGGCGTCGTCCATTGCCTGGCACGGTTTTCACTTTTCTTTCGCAACCCCTCCCATGAGTGTTCGTCTTTATGTCGGCAATCTGCCGAACGCTTTTGATGTCAAGGAGCTCGAGGCTCTCTTCAACAGCGTGGGGGAGGGAATCCGCTTCAAGCCAGTGAACGATCGGGACACGGGTGCCTGCCGTGGCTTCGGCTTCGCCAATGTGGACGACCCCAAGCTGGCCGAGGCCCTGATCGCCCAGCTCAACGGACAGGACTTCGGCGGCCAGGTCCTGCGGATTGAGATCTCCGAGCGGCGGGAGAGCCGCCATCCCTCCCAAGGGCGCGAGGATCGTCGGCCCCTCAGCCCCGCGGGCAATGGCTCCCGCAAGGCCGTGGACAAAGTCGTGCATGCCGACACCGTCGAAGCCAACGCCCCCGACCCCCGTTGGGCGGGCGAGCTGTCGAAGCTCAAGAGCCTCCTGGCGAACCAGACGGTTGGCGTCTGAGCGGGAGGCGAGGGTCTGGCCCCCCCCGTCCTTCTGGGAGTGGCGGGGCCATCGCGTCAGCTGGATGAGCTGGGGGGCTTCGGAGGCTCCCCGGGCTGTGGTCCTCCTTCACGGCTTTGGTGCCAACCTCCGCCACTGGCGTCACAACACGCCCGTGTTGGCCGAGGTGGCCCAGGTGTTTGCCTTGGATCTGCTCGGCTTCGGCGCCAGCGATAAGCCGCCCTCCCAGCTCGCAGGGGAAAATCCGAGGCCAGGGGCCGTTCGCTACGGCTTTGCTCTCTGGGCTGAGCTTGTGGCCGATTTTGTTGCCTGTCAGGTGGCGGGTGCGGCTTCGGGGCGGCCTGTGCATCTGATTGGCAATTCCATCGGTGGGGTTGTGGCCCTGGCGGCCGCCCAGCAGCTTCGTGACCGCGGGCTGCCCCCCGCGCAGGTCGTGTTGATCGATTGCGCGCAACGCACCCTGGATGAACGCCGCGTTGGCGAGCTGCCGTTCTTCGAGCGTTTGAGCCGCCCGCTGTTGAAGCGATTGGTGCGCGAGCGCTGGCTCACGGCGTCACTGTTCCGTTTTCTGGCGCGTCCAGCCTTCATCCGTCAGGTCTTGGCTGTGGCCTACCCCACGGGAGCCAATGTCGATGCGGAGCTGGTGGCCTTGCTTTACACGCCTTCCCGGGAGCCGGGGGCACGGGAGAGTTTCCGGGGCTTTGTGAACCTGTTCGCGGACGTCCTGGCTCCGGATTTCCTCGCGGAGCTGAATCTGCCGGTGCGCATGATCTGGGGCGGCGCGGATCCCTGGGAATCCCGCGACGAAGCTGAGCGTTGGGCTCGTGAATTCCCAACGATCCGCGAGCTGAAGGTTCTAGAGGGTCTGGGACATTGCCCCCATGATGAAGCGCCCGAACAGGTCAACCCCATCCTGTTGCGGTGGCTGACGCTCGATCAGTGAACCTGGGCCACCACGTAGGAGAGGGGGAGATCGAGGAGTTTCTCGGCCGTGGGCACGTAGGCCCGGCGATTGAAGACATCAAAGTTTTGACGTTCAATCACGTCCAGGATGCCCCGATACAACCGCAATGAGGCCCACACAGGCCAGCGGGCGTCTCCGGAAAGCCAGCGGACTCCCTCCTCGGAACGGGCAAACCAGGAGCGGGCACGTTCCAGCTGAAAAGTCATCAAGGCACGCCAGTTATCGTTGAGTTTGCCCGCAAGCAAGTCGGCCTCACTATAGCCAAACGCCTCCATCTCGTCCTTCGGCAGATAGATTCGTCCCCGGGCGCGGTCCTCGCCAACATCACGGAGAATATTGGTCAATTGGTTGGCAATTCCCAAGGCGATGGCCGCCTGGCTTGGGTCGGGCTTCTCGCTCCATGGAGCCGAGGTGTAGGCAGGATCCAGACCCATTACGGCTTGGCTCATGAGACCGACGGTGCCGGCGACGCGGTAGCAGTAGAGCTCAAGTTCAGAGAATGTGGCGTAACGATGTTTGGTTACATCCATTCTCTGGCCCTCAATCATGTCGAGATAAGCCTGCAGCGGCTGCGGAAAGCGTTCGATGGTGTCGACCATCACGCGATCCAGGTCGTCGTTGGTGCGCCCTTCAAACAGGCCGCGGGTGCGCTCCTCCCAGACCTCCAGCCGTTCCAGAAGTGCGCCGGCCGGCAGCGCTTGGGCCTGGGGGCCGTCCATCAGTTCATCCGTGCGTCGACACCACACGTAAATGGCCCAGATCGCCCGGCGTTTTTCCGGGGGCATGAGCAGGGTGCCGAGATAAAAAGTTTTGGCCCATTGCGCGGTTTCCTGCCGGCACTGTTCATAGGCCTCCTCCAGGCGGTCCTGGGAGGTGCGGGTGGAGCTGGAGGAAAGGGTGTGCACCGCCACGCTCACTGGGCCTCATTGATCGCCTGCGCGCAGAGCTTGCCACTGAGCACAGCGCCTTCCATGGAAGCGAGATAGCGTTGCATCGTGTAATCACCAGCCAAGAAAAAATTACTGATCGGTGAGCGTTGATCCGGCCGTAAGGACTGGCATCCAGGCACGGTCTTGTAGACCGAAAGGGGGGTCTTGACCACGACAGATTTGCGGAGTTTGGCCGGGTTGTCGGTTTGGAAGTGTTGGGGGAACAGTCGTTTCAACTCCTCCATCGTGGCCGCCACGATATCGGCGTCCGATCGGCCGATCCAATCTTTGGCTGGTGCGAAAACCAGTTCCAGCATGGAGCGGTCGGGGTCGGCGTACTCCCGGCAGGTATTGCTCATGTCGGCATAGACGCTGAGCAGTTCGCTGCGGCTGAAAAGGAGGTGGTCGATCTCTGTGAGCTTGCGGTCAAACCAGAGGTGGATGTTGATCACCGGCACCCCATTCAAGCCGGAGAGCTTGGCGAAGTAAGGCTGCTCCTTCCAGGCCTCTGGCAGGAGGCGTTTCAGGGGATCCACGGGCAGAGCGCTCACATACGCATCGGCCACCACCTCCTCCGTTCCCCCTCCCTCCAGGCCGCCGACGTGGAAGGATGCCACGCTGCCATCGTCACGAAGATCGATGCTGCGCAGGGGGCGCTTCAGCACAACCTCGCCGCCTCGCGCACGGATGTGGTCCACGATCGGCTGGCAGAGGCGTTGGGGCGGGTTGCCATCCAGGAACGCCATGCGCGAACCATCGCTCTCCTGGAGAAAGCGATTGAGGGCGGTGAGAACAACCGTGCTGGAGATTTCGTCTGGACCAATGAAATTCAACGCTTTGCTCATCGCCAGAAAAACCTCATCGTTCACGCGCTCGGGGATGTTGTGCAATTTCAGCCACTCGGTCCACGAATAGCGATCACAATCTTCCACATAGGATTGACCCCGCAGCATGGCGGGCACGAGTCCCAGGCCGAAAGCGATCTTTTCCGGCCAGCTGAGCATGTCGTTGTTGGAGAGGATCGCGGCCACTCCATTCAACGGGGCGGGCAGGTTCGGGAAATCGAAGCGGCTGTAGGTGCCTGGCACCTCCCGCTGGTTGAAGATCATCGAGTGGCTTTTCCACTGGAGGCGATCCTCAATGCCCAGCTCCGCAATCAACTGGCGCATGTTGCGGTAAGCGCCGAAGAAGATGTGCAGGCCGGTCTCATACCAATCCCCATCGCTGTCCTGCCAGGCCGCGACCTTGCCGCCCAACACATCCCGCGCCTCGTACACCACGGGGGTATGGCCGGAATCGGAGAGATACTTGGCGCAGGACAAGCCTGCCAGGCCGGCTCCCGCAATGGCGACACGCATGGCGTGACCTGAACACAGGACGCAACCTTATCGGGCAGGAGATCCGGCCCGCAGCGCGACACCGCCTGCCTAGAGTTGCGCGAGCCCGATGTGCCCTCGCCGCTGCCGCGCCATCCGCCCATGACCGACACCCTCCTGAAGTCGACCACCCGCCATGTGCGCCTGTTCACCGCCCGGGTGGAGAACGGTGATCTGGTGGCGGATCGGAACCAGCTCACCCTCGATCTGGATCCTGACAACGAGTTCCTCTGGGAGCCCGCGAGCGTGGCCAAGGTGCAGGACCGCTTCCGGGAGCTGGTGGACGCCCGGGCCGGGGAGGATCTCTCGGATTACACCCTGCGCCGCATCGGCTCGGACCTCGAAGGCGTGATCCGCCAGCTGCTGCAGGCGGGAGAGCTGCGTTACAACCCTGAGTGCCGGGTTCTCAATTACTCCATGGGTCAACCCCGCAGCCCGGAAACCCTGTGACCCGCTCACGGCCCGACGATCGACGCCCGATGCCCGACGATCGGCGCTCCCGGGGCGCTCCCCGCGAGGAGCGCGATCCGCGGGAGCGGTCCAGGTCTTACGGCCGCCCGGACCGTGACCGTGAGTGGGATTCCGATCGCGAGGCCCCGGGATGGCGTCCGACAGAGGGCACCCCGTGGGGCTCCCCCCGGCGACCCGGCTCCTCCGCGGGCGGGGGAGCCGGTCCTGGAGGGCCAGGCAAGCCAGGCGGATCCCCCTTCAATGTGGCCACCGTCGCCTTGCTGGCGGGAGTGTTGGTGGTGGGCATCGGCATCGGCAGCGCGGTCACCAGCACCACCCAGGGCAACCAGGGAAACATTGCCAGCAGTCAACAATTGGACATGGCAGTGCCGGATCCTGAGTTCTGCAAGCAATGGGGCGCCAGCGCGTTCGTGATGGATATCGAGCTCTACACCACCATGAACCCCAGCAGCAGCTTCGTGACCCAGCCAACGTTGCAACCTGGCTGTGTGATTCGCCGGGAAAACTGGGCGGTGTTGCAGAAGCAAGGTGCTGTTACCGCCGAACAGATGCGGGAATGCAAGCAACGCATGAATACTTTTGCCTACATCGGCTCAATTCGTGACAAGCCGATCGTGCGTTGTGTCTATCAAACCGACATCACGGGCAACAAGTTTCAGACGCCTGGAGCCGCCGGCGCCGCGGATGACTCGGCGGGGGTCACCCCCGAAGGCGACCAGTTCTGATTCTGAGGCACACCCCCTGATCGGCGCCGCCGGTCCCTTTCCACAGGCTCAAGGGGCCAGGGGAGCGGGGCTGGTGGCAACGTCACTGGCGCGGTTTGAGGGGTTCTGCCGCAGGGGGCTCTCCGGGCTTGCGAACACCGGGAGCACCTCCTTGCGAAAGGCCTCGGCCGCCCTGGAGCAATAACGGGCCGGGTGGCTGATCAGCTTCAGTTGACGCCGCACCTGCAGATCCGACACCTGGGGCTTGTGCAAACTGCCGGAGGCCAGCTCCCGCTCAATCGAAACGACGGGAAGAAACGCGGCGCCAAGACCGGACTGCACAGCATTTTTGATCGCCTCGAAGGAGTTGAGTTCCATCTCGATCTTCATGCGTCCCACATCCAGTTTGGATCGTGAGAGCAGCTGATCCACCATTTTCCGTGTGGTGGACTGGGCATCCAGGCAGACAAAACCCAGGCGATAGAGGTCTTCCTTCGTCAATTCCGGCAGGCGGGAGAGGGGATGCTTGGGTGGCAGCACCAACGCCAGTTCGTCATTGGCGTAGGGGACGACCTGCAGAAGATCGTTCAGATCCGGCGGCAGCTCTCCGCCGATGATGGCCAGATCCACCTGACCATTGGCCACACCCCAGGCCGTTCGTCGGGTGCTGTGCACCTGCAGCTGAACGGAGACATCCGGGTATTTCTGGCGAAACAGGCCGATCATGCGCGGCATGAGGTAGGTGCCTGTGGTTTGGCTGGCGCCGACGATCAAGGAGCCGCCTTTGAGGTTGTGCAGGTCATCCAGCGCCCGGCACGCTTCCTGGCACTGGCTGAGGATGCGGTCGCAATAGCTCAGCAACAGATGGCCCGCTTCCGTCAGCTGGGCCTTGCGTCCGCCCCGGTCAAACAGGGCGACGTCCAGTTGCTTCTCAAGATTCTGGATCTGCAGGCTGACGGCAGGCTGCGTGACATAAAGGCTGTCGGCCGCCTTCTTGAAGCTTCCCTCGCTGGCGATGGCCCGGAGGATGCGGAGTTGATCGAGGGTGAAGGGCAGATCAGCCATGGGCTCTATTGGTCCTCGCTGGGGTCCTTGAACTGGGCCGCGGGTGGGCCGATGGCGGAACCGGCATGTGAAAACAACTTTAGGGGGGGGCTGTCAGTTGCCAGACTGCGCCGCTGGACGGGTTCACTCCCATGCTCAGTTCCCCGCATCACAGCAGTTGGGTCATGGCCCTCCTGTTGCTGGGCTTTGCGGTCCTGCACAGCGGTGGGGCCGCCCTTCGACCCTGGGGGGCGGAACGGCTGGGGGAACGGGCCTGGCGGCTTCTCTTCGCGGCGGTGAGCATCCCCTCCGCGACCCTGCTGATCGCCTACTTCCTGGCGCATCGCTACGACGGAGTCCGGCTCTGGAATCTTCAGGAGCAACCCTGGATCGTGCCGGTGGTCTGGGTGGGGACCGCCGTGAGTTTTTTCTTCCTCTATCCCGCCACCTACAACCTTCTGGAGATTCCTTCCCTGCTGCGGCCCCAGGTGCGCCTCTACTCCACAGGCATCATCCGGGTCTCGCGCCATCCGCAGGCCGTGGGTCAGGTGTTGTGGTGCGCCACCCATCTGCTGTGGATCGGGTCGAGCTTCATGGTCGTCACCTGTCTGGGCCTGATCGCCCACCACGCCTTTGCCGTCTGGCACGGGGATCAACGGTTGCGGCGGCGTTTCGGCACCGCCTTCGAGGAGCTGCGCGCCACCACCTCCATCCTTCCCTTTCAGGCGGTGCTGTCCGGACGGCAGCAGCTCCGGCTGGAGGAGTTCCTCAGGCCGTCCCAACTGGGCATCGCTGTGGCGGTGGGGGTGCTGTGGTGGGCCCATCGCTGGATCGGGGCCGCCAGCACAGCCTTTTCCCGCACAGCCCTGGCCCATTGGTTGGGATAAGCCGCCCCTGAGGCAAAACCGCGGGCCGGTTCTGCCTACACTCCTGTCGCGCTGAATCCTCAGGATGCCCGCTGCTGACCTGGCTTGGCTGATCCCTCTGCTTCCCCTCCTGGGGGCCTGCGTCACGGGTCTGGGCCTGTTGAGCTTCAACCGCACCGTGAACCGGTTGCGAAAACCGGTGGCCTGGTTCCTGATCACCTGCGTGGGCGCCTCAGCGGTGCTCAGTTTCGCCGTGCTGGCCCAGCAACTGGCGGGAGCGGCGCCGAAGGAGGTGCTCTTCGATTGGTCGACCGCCGGTACCTTCAGTCTGCAGATGGGCTATCGGGTGGATCCCCTGGGGGCGGTGATGCTCTCCCTGGTCACCACCATCGCTCTGCTGGTGATGGTCTACTCCGATGGCTACATGGCCCACGACAAAGGCTATGTGCGTTTTTTCACCTATCTCGCCCTCTTCAGCAGCTCCATGCTCGGTTTGGTCATCAGCCCAAACCTTTTGGAGATTTATGTCTTCTGGGAGCTGGTGGGAATGTGTTCCTATCTCTTGGTGGGCTTTCGGCCTCCTGTTGGGCATCCTTGGCCTGTTTTGGGCCACGGGAAGCTTTGGTTTCGAAGACATCGGCCTGCGGCTCCAGCAAGCCGTTGGCGATGGTCGGCTGACGGAAACCGTCGCGGTGATTCTCTGCTTGCTCGTCTTCATGGGGCCCATGGCCAAATCGGCCCAGTTCCCTCTGCATGTCTGGCTTCCTGATGCCATGGAAGGCCCCACGCCGATCTCCGCCCTGATTCATGCCGCCACCATGGTGGCGGCGGGGGTGTTCCTGGTCGCCCGCCTCCAGCCTGTCTATGCCGCTTATCCCCAGGTGCAGCTCGTGATTGCGGTGATCGGCACCATCACGCTGTTCCTTGGGGCCACCATTGCCCTCACCCAGCAGGATCTGAAGAAGGGTCTGGCTTACAGCACCGTGTCCCAGCTGGGCTACATGATGCTGGCGATGGGGTGCGGAGCCCCGATCGCCGGGATGTTTCACCTGGTGACCCATGCCTTTTTCAAGGCCATGCTCTTCCTGGGCTCCGGTTCGGTCATTCACGCCATGGAGGAGGTCGTGGGTCACGAACCCGTTCTCGCCCAGGACATGCGGCTGATGGGAGGCCTGCGGCGTTTCATGCCTGTCACCGCCATCACGTTTTTGATCGGTTGCATTGCCATCGCCGGCATCCCTCCCCTGGCTGGATTCTGGAGCAAGGATGAAATCCTGGGACAAGCCTTCTCCTCCTTTCCTTTGCTTTGGGCCGCTGGTTTCCTGACGGCAGGCATGACGGCGTTTTACATGTTCCGGTTGTATTTCCTGACTTTTGAGGGCGACTTTCGTGGCAACGATCAGGCCCTGAGAGCCAGCCTTCTCGCCGCGGCCGGTAAAGACATGTCCGACGGTCATTCGGAAGGCCACGACAGCCACCATCGCCAGCATCCCCACGAATCGGCCTGGCAGATGACGACCCCTCTGTTGATCCTGGCCGTGCCTTCCGTCTTGATTGGCTTGTTGGGAACGCCCTGGAACAGTCGTTTCGCCATGGCTCTCGATCCTGAGGAGGCCGTGGAGATGGCCCATCACTTTTCCTGGAGTGAATTCCTGCCTTTGGCCGGCGCCTCTGTGGCCATCTCCGTCGCCGGCATTTCCCTCGCCTTCGCGGCTTATTCCCTCCACCGCATCGATCTGGGCCAAGCGGTGGCGGCAAGATTCCCCGCCGTCAATGCCTTCCTCGCCAACAAGTGGTATCTCGATGATCTGAATGACAAGATTTTTGTCCAGGGCAGTCGCCGGCTTGCCAAACAGGTTCTTGATGTGGACTCCAAAGTTGTTGATGGTGTGGTCAACCTCACCGGTCTGCTGACCCTTGGCAGCGGAGAGGGACTCAAATATCTGGAGACCGGCCGCGCTCAGTTTTACGCCTTGATTGTGTTTGCAGGCGTCATTCTTCTCGTGGTGCTCTTCAGCGTTTTTGGTGGCTGAATGTCCTGCTTCAGTCACCAGCCTTCATCAACGCCATCCAGGTCCAACCCGCTGGCCCGGGCCAGGTCCCGTTGGATGGCAGGGCGGTAGGCCTGGTCTCCCGGCCCTCAGACGTTTTCGGCAGGACCTTCTCCACGCTGCGGTCTGGATCGTCCCGAAGCACCGATGCTGCCGCAAGGCCTCAGGCCTCGTTCGGGGGCGCTCCGCCGCCTGCCGCCGAGGTTGTTGGCAAGACCCCCTTGTGTGGCAACCCCGACCGCGTCCAGTGAGGAGCGACCCGCATTTCTACACTCCAGCTCAGTGATGGCTCAGTCCGTGCCCTTCCCCTGGCTCAGCGCAGCGATCCTTTTCCCGATCGCGGCTTCTCTCCTGATCCCGTTCGTTCCTGACGAGGGAGACGGCAAGAAGGTGCGCTGGTATGCCCTCGGAGTGGCCTTGCTCACCTTTCTGTTCACCGTTGGCGGCTACCTCAATGGGTATGACCCCGCCAACGAAGGTCTGCAGCTGGTGGAGCGCTGGTCCTGGTTGCCCGATCTCGGTCTGGCCTGGTCTGTCGGGGCCGATGGCCTCTCCATGCCCCTGATCCTCCTGACGAGCTTCATCACGGCTCTGGCCTGCCTGGCGGCCTGGCCGGTGACCTTCAAACCGCGCCTGTTTTATTTCCTTCTCCTGGCGATGGATGGGGGCCAGATCGCCGTTTTCGCTGTCCAGGACATGTTGTTGTTTTTCCTGGCCTGGGAGTTGGAGTTGATTCCTGTTTATCTTCTCCTCGCGATCTGGGGTGGAAAGAAGAGGCAATACGCGGCGACAAAATTCATTCTTTACACTGCAGGCAGCTCTCTTTTCATCCTGCTCGCTGGCCTGGCCATGGGGTTTTATGGAGGTGGAGCTCCCACGTTTGAGTACACGGCCCTCGCGGCCAAAGACTTCAGCACGGCCTTTCAGGTGATTTGTTATGCGGCTCTCTTGATAGCCTTCGGGGTCAAATTGCCCATTGTTCCTCTGCACACCTGGTTGCCCGATGCCCATGGCGAAGCGACAGCCCCTGTCCACATGTTGCTGGCTGGGATTCTGCTCAAGATGGGTGGTTATGCTCTGCTGCGCTTCAACGTTCAGATCCTTCCTGACGCCCATGTGAAGTTTGCCCCGATTCTTGTTGTTCTGGGTGTGGTCAACATCATTTACGCGGCGCTGACCTCCTTTGCCCAAAGAAATCTCAAGCGAAAGATCGCCTACTCCTCGATCAGTCACATGGGATTTGTGCTGATTGGCATTGGCAGCCTCAGCGCGCTTGGCACCAGTGGAGCCATGCTGCAGATGGTGAGCCATGGCCTGATCGGCGCCAGCCTCTTTTTTCTGGTTGGTGCCACCTACGACCGCACGCACACTCTCCAGCTCGACGAAATGGGGGGCGTCGGCCAAAAGATGCGCAAGATGTTTGCGCTTTGGACGGTCTGCTCCCTCGCTTCCCTCGCCCTGCCGGGCATGAGCGGTTTTGTGTCTGAATTGATGGTCTTTGTCGGTTTTGCCACCAGCGAGGCTTACAGCCTGGCCTTCCGGGTTGTGATCTCCATCTTGGCGGCGATCGGCGTGATTCTCACCCCGATCTATCTGCTCTCGATGCTTCGGGAAATTTTCTTTGGCCAGGAAAACCGTGAGCTTGTTGCCCATTCCAAATTGGTCGACGCGGAACCAAGGGAGATCTATGTGATTTCCTGCCTGCTGGTGCCGATTGTCGGCATCGGGCTCTACCCCCGTCTGATGACCGACAGCTACCGCGCCTCGATCGAGCAGCTGGTGCGGCAGGAAACCACCTCCCTGGCCAAAGTCGGTCCTCTGCCCATTCAGGGGATCCTGCGCCCGCCGCTGGGCCTTCCGGCCGTGGCCCTCCAGGCGCCTCCATTGACAACCCTCCTCTCCAGCCCCTAAGCCGTAGGAGGAGTGCAGTCCTGCCAATGCGTCAGCTCAACTTTCTGCTGATCTTCATCTTTGGCCTGGCCATGGTGATGTTCACCCTGGAGAACACCACTCCAACCACCGTGCGCTTTCTGCCGGGGGTCAGCTTCACCTTCCCCTTGGCGGCTCTCCTGCTGCTGGTCGGTGGGCTCGGGGCAACAGCCGCCTGGATTTATGCCGTCTGGAGCGGGGTGGTGCGCAAAGTGGAAGCCCTTCAGGACGAGGGGGAACAGGAAGCCCAGCGAGTCCGCATCCAGGAGCTGGAAAACGATCTGCAGCGCTATCGCGCCACTGTCGATGCCCAACTGGCCTTGCTCCCCGCCGCTGGAGAGAGCACGGCACCTCAGAGCAACGTCTGATCCGTCCATCGAACGGACCCGCTCTCCCCTCCCGTCGTCCACTTCTTTGGATGACTCCTCGATCTTCTCTTGTCCACAACATCTCCCGAGGGGTGGTGTGGGGGGGGCGGGGAAGTTACGTTGGCGGTATTCCTCGGGCGAACGGGTGGCTGTGGCCGAAGCGGGCGCCCGAATGGCGATACGGATGTTGCAGGAGGCCGCCGTTCGCGGCGAGATCGATCCTTGGGATGTGGATGTGATCGCCGTCATCGACAGCTTCCTTGATCGTCTCCACCAACGCATCACCGGATCGGCGCTGACTCTGTCGCGGGGAGGGCGCTTCGAACAGGATCTCGCCGAGAGCAGCGAGGCTTTCCTGGCGGCCTCTGTCCTGGTGGGCCTGAAGGCGGAGCTGCTGGAGAGCAGCAGCGTCCTGCTGGACCCCGCGGAGGAGGAGGACGGAGACTTGGAGGAGGCCCCCCAGACTCCTGGAGGGGATTGGCCAGCGCTGCCTCTTCGTCCGGAGCGCCAACTCCTGCGACGTCCCGTGGCCCCTCCGCCCCTGCAGCGGCCGGTGAGCCTCGGGGAGCTCATCCGACAGCTGGAGGACATCGCCGCCCGGTTGGAGCAGGACGGACCGCGAACCCGGGAGCGGCGTGCACGGCGCTACAGCGAGCGTGTGGCGATCGCCCAGGTCGCCGCGCTCGCCCATCGCGAGAAATTGCCTGAAACCACAGCGGCCCTCAGCCGCTTCATCCAGGCCTCCTGGCCCGGCGACGGCCAGTCCTGGGTGGGTTTTGACAGCCTTGTGGACTCCTGGGGGGCCTGGGTGGCGGCGGCGGCCCAGGAGGAGGATCTGGACCGCGACCGGGTGGGGGTCTTCTGGGCCTTGCTCTTCCTCAGCGCCCAGGGCAAGGTGGAGCTGCTTCAGGAAGGTGGGCTGTTTGGTCCTCTCCAGCTGCGTCGGCTGCTGGCGGCTGTGGAGGAGGCTGATGGGACCGCTGGCGGGGAGGGGTCAGCTTCCATGCCGGCTCCAGACGCGATCGCAGCATGAGAGAGGTCGTAGGATCAATTTATTCTTTTTGAAAAGCGCCTACGAATGAAGGCGATGATTCTCGCGGCTGGCAAGGGAACCAGGGTTCGCCCGATCACCCACACCACCCCAAAGCCGATGATCCCCATCCTCCAGAAGCCAGTGATGGAATTTCTCCTGGAGCTTTTGCGTGAGCATGGCTTTGACCAAATCATGGTTAATGTTTCTCATTTGGCCGAAGAAATCGAAAACTATTTCAGAGACGGACAGCGGTTTGGCGTCCAGATTGCTTATAGTTTTGAAGGCCGTATTGAAGATGGTGAACTAATTGGTGAAGCCATGGGTTCCGCAGGTGGAATCAAGCGGATACAGGATTTTCAGGCTTTCTTTGACGACACATTTGTCGTGCTTTGCGGCGACGCATTGATCGATCTTGACTTGACGGAAGCCGTTCGTCGCCATAAATCCAAGGGGGCCATGGCCAGTCTGATCACCAAGCGCGTCCCCAGGGAGCAGGTCAGCAGTTATGGCGTGGTGGTGACGGATGATGAGGGACGCGTGTTGTCCTTCCAGGAAAAGCCGGCGGTCGATGAAGCCGCGAGTGACATGATCAATACGGGTATTTATATTTTTGAGCCCCAGATTCTTGATTTCATCCCTTCCGGCGAGCCTTTTGATATCGGTTCGGATTTGTTCCCCCGTTTGGTGGCAGCCGGTGCCCCTTTCTATGCACTGCCGATGGAGTTCGAATGGGTCGATATCGGCAAGGTGCCTGATTATTGGCAGGCGATTCGCAGCGTTCTTCAAGGGGATGTGCGTCAGGTTCAAGTCCCTGGCATCCAGGTCCGGCCTGGGATCTACACCGGCCTCAACGTTGCGGCCAATTGGGACAAGATCAATGTCACTGGCCCTGTTTATGTCGGTGGTATGACAAAAATCGAAGATGGTGCCACGATTGTCGGACCGGCAATGATTGGTCCAAGTTGTCACATTTGTGCAGGCGCCACCATCGACAATTCCATCATTTTTGATTATTCGCGCATAGGTCCGGGCGTGAATCTTGTTGAAAAGTTGGTCTATGGGCGTTATTGCGTTGACCGCAACGGAGACCATTTTGATCTGCAGGAAGCTGCTCTGGATTGGTTGATCACCGACGTCCGTCGTCAGGACAAGATTTCGCCTTCCCCTCAACAAAAGGCATTGGCGGAATTGTTGGGTACCAATTTCGTTCTCAAAGCCAGCTGAATCTTCGTCACCTGGCCCCAGCCTGGGGGTTACCCAGGCGCAACGGAGCCTACGGATGGGGCAATTGGAGGTAGTCCAGCCATGCGCAGGACCTCGGGAATCCGTTCTTCTGCTTTGACGGCCATGAGATGAACGCCCTGACAGAGCGCTGCATAGCTGCTGACTTGCTCCGCAGCGATGGCAATGCCCTCCGCAGCCGGGTCAGCCGCAGTGGCCAGACGATCGATCAGCGATTGAGGAATGGCAGCGCCGGGCACAACCCGGTTGATGAACATCGCATTGCGAGCGGACTTCAGCAGAAACACACCCGCCAACACCGGCAACCCCAGGGGACCGGTGATCTCCTCGACAAACCGCTTCAGTGCATCGGGATGCATCACCATCTGGGTCTGCATGAATCGTGCACCCGCTTCCCATTTTTTGCGCACGCGATTGGCGAGTGCGTTCCAATTGCCGGAATGGGGATCGGCCGCGGCGCCACAAAAGAGATTGGTGGCCCCATCCGGTAACTCTCCTTCGACGGGATCCTGGCCGGCATTGAGGCTGGCGACAAGACGCAACAAGCGAACAGACTCCAATTCATTGACGGGCCTGGAATCGGGTTGATCCCCAGCCCGTACGGGATCGCCCGTGAGACAAAGCACGTTGGGTATGCCCAAGGCGTGGGCGCCCAGCAGGTCGGCTTGCAGGGCAATGCGGTTGCGGTCGCGGCAGGTCATCTGCAGCACCGGTTCAATGCCGTTGTCCAGCAGGATTCGGCACACCGCCAGACTGCTCATTCGCATCACCGCCCGGCTGCCATCGGTGACATTGACCGCGTGCACAAGTCCCTTGAGGGTTGCTGCCCCCTCCAGCGTGCGGGAGACGTCCCCGCCTCGGGGGGGGGTCACTTCAGCGGTCACAGTGAACTGACCCGCGGCCAGCGCTTCAGCAAGCTTCACAGAAACGGCTCGATTGCCCAACATCATGGCCCACCATCCTCTCTAGGATGTGTCGCGTTGGAGAGCCCTCCGTGGTTGAGCGCCAGTCCCGCGAAGAGATGGTGCCTGAAGGCACAGAGAGCGCGAAGGCGGAGCTGTCAGAGAGGGAGCTGGAAATCATCGAATTGGTAGCCACAGGATTGACAAATTCGGAAATTGCAACTCAGCTCATGATCAGTAAGCGAACAGTCGATAATCATGTCAGTAACGTATTTGCCAAAACCGGTGCCAAAAATCGTATCGCTCTGATCAACTGGGCCATGGACCATGGAAAGATCTGTCGCGATGGCTTCAATTGTTGTGCACTTCCATTGAGCCAGCCTCAAAAGTCCTCAGAACTGGGAAAGCGTTGACCTCTGTCAGCCATGGATCCCTCAGTCAGCTATTGATCCCTGTCAGCCTTGACGTCAGCCTTGACCCAAGGCCTTGCGCTCGTCCTTCGTCCAATCTTGCCAGGGATGGCGAGCCAAGGCCGCATTGCTGAGTTGGTGAAGGCCGGTCACCTCCCGCCCACACCAGGAGGGGATCGGAGGCCTGTCCTCTGCCCGCTCGATCTCCACTTCCGCCATCACCAGGGGCGCATTCGCTCCCGAAAAGACATCCAGCACCCAATCCCCCCCCGGCAGGAGAAGTCCATGCCGCGTTTTACTCACCCGCCAGGCTGCCAGCTCCAGCAAAGCCAACGCATCCTCCACCGGAATCGCATACTCAAATTCCAATCGCGCATGTCTGGGTGCCGTGGCAGCCGCCTTCGCTTTGATGGTCAACCAGGCGCGGTCCTTGCCGTTGTCGGATTGCTGCACCCGCACCCGGGTCGTCAGCCCATCCTCCCTGCAGACGAGATAGCCCTGCTGGAGCTCGGCTTGCCAGGCCACGTGGTCGCGCCAGCCGTTGTCCGTCACCAGAAATCTTCGCTCAATTTCCAGGGGCATGGCATCCGCGCCTGTATCGGGTCAGTTGGGGGAGGGTTGGGCCGCCGTCAGGCTGCCCGCCCAGTGGAGTTTGTGGGTCAGTGTTCGGTAGTAGGACGGACTCTGTTCCAAGACCACGAGCAAGGCCACGGAGGCGCTGCGTTGAACGACGCAACGGTCGCCCGTCTCGAGCACGGTGGCGTGAGCGCCATCCTTCCAGAGACGCACACGTCTGGATGTGTCACCTAGCGGCCAGACGGTGAGTCGGGCGCGGGGCGGCACGACCACGGCACGACTGGAGAGACTCATGGGGCAGATGGGATTGATCACCATGGCCTCGATGCCTGGATGCAGGATCGGTCCTCCAGCCGCCATCGAATATCCCGTTGAACCGGTGGGTGTGGCGATGATCAAGCCATCCCCCTGATACTGATCGACCACCTCGCCATCAATCTCCAGCTCCAGCTGACAGGTGGGGGAGCGTTCGTCCAGGCTGGGTCGGAAATAAAAATCGTTCAGAGCGGTGTGGGGGCCGTTGGCATCCTGGTCGGCCGCGGCTCCCTCGGCGGGCAAGACGCCATCGCCGGGATCCACGCTGGCCGAGAGCATCATGCGGCGTTCGAGCGCAAAGCGATCCTGGCGCAGGCGCATCCAGAGTTCAGCGGCGCTGGCCTCGCGATGGGCCCGGAGCAGGCGGCGCTCATGGGTCAGAAAGCCAAGGTTGCCACCGACGTTGAAACACAGCAAGGGAATCTCCAGCGGCGCCAGGTGCCGCGCTGCCCCCAGAACCGTGCCATCACCACCGAGGATGATGGCTAGATCGGGGAGCTGCCGTTCACTGGCCAACAAACCAGGGAAGGGATTGCTGGTCAGGCCGCTTTCGGCAATGGTGACGTGAACGCCGAGGTCGTTGAGTTCCTGGCAGCAGCGCTTGGCCTCCTGTCGGGCGGCCTGACTGTCTTGGCGAACGATCAGCCAGAGCCGTTCGAGGCGCATGGCTCAACCCTTACCAGCGGAGCAGGTTGAAGCGTTCCATGTCGACCGTTTCCCTGTTGCGATAGAGGGAGAGGAGAATGGCCAGCCCAACGGCCGCTTCGGCTGCAGCGACAGTGATGACAAAAATCGCAAAGACCTGACCCCTGATCAGTTGCCCATCAATATAATTGGAAAAGGCCATCAAATTAATGTTGACAGCGTTGAGCATGAGTTCAATGCTCATCAAGACCCGTACCGCATTGCGGCTGTTGATCAGACCCCAGACGCCAATGCAGAACAGAAAGGCGGCCAGCGTTAGAAAGGCTTGCAGGGGAATGGGGGTGGAGAGATCCATGGAGAGCGGCGGGGTCAGGGTGTGGTGGAGGACTCGGAGCGATTGATCAAGAGCGGGGTGCGCGCCTTCTCGATCAGTCCTTGATCGGCCGGTTCACCCGTGATGACATCGCTGGCATAGACATCCCGACGGGCCAGAACAATGGCTCCAATCATGGCCATCAGCAGAAGCACAGAGGCCAGCTCGAAGGGCAGCAGGTAGTCGCTGAAGAAATGTTCACCGATGCGCAGAGTTGCCTCTTCGCCGATGGGCTCAGGACCGGGGAGTGGCCAGGCCGTGGTGAAGGCCACGCGCAGGAGAAGTCCGAACAGACCGAGACAGACCGCACCGGAGAGCACGCGTCGGAGCAAGAGGCTGGGAATGGCGCTGAGGGATTCCTTCTTGTTGACCAACATGATCGCGAAGAGGATCAGAACGTTGACCGCACCCACGTAGACCAACACCTGGGCAGCAGCCACAAAGCTGGCGTTGAGCAACAGATAGATGCCTGCGACAGCAAGGAAGACCCCGCCCAGCAGGAAAGCCGAATAGACGATGTTGGAGAGAAGAACAACGCCAAGGGATCCGAGGACAATCGTTGCCGCAAGGATCAGGAAGCAGAGTTGCTCTGTCGTGGTGGCGATTGTCATGAGGAGGACTCGGCGGGGCTGGTGGTGGCGGCGGGGGATTCGGCGAGGATCTCGCTGGGGAGTTTCCCGGCCCGCTTGGTGGTGGCCGGAACGCCATGGGGCTCGATCTCTCCTTTCGGGAGATAGGCGAGTTCGCGCAGGGAGATGACGGAGGGATCCGTCGTCACGCTGGTGGGGAGGCGGCCGAGGGCGATGTTGTCGTAGTTGAGACTGTGTCTGTCAAAGGCGGCCAGCTCATATTCCTCTGTCATCGACAGGCAGTTGGTGGGGCAATACTCCACACAGTTGCCACAAAAAATGCAGACCCCGAAATCAATGGAATAATTGCGCAGTTCCTTTTTCTTGGTCGCTTTGTTCATCACCCAGTCAACCACTGGCAGATTGATCGGGCAG
>CAYVWU010000005.1:23849-32251 GCA_964455575.1 uncultured Cyanobium sp.
GCAGGCAATGCACTTGTCAAATTCATAGTGGATTCGCCCGCGATACCGCTCCGACGGAATCAGTTTCTCATAGGGATATTGGATCGTGACCGGTCGCCGGCGCAGATGGTCGAAGGTGACACCCAAACCCTGAGTGATGTATTTGGCGGCGCTCACCGCATCCTTGGTGTAGTCGCCGACTTTTTGGAGAAACCCGAACATGACGTGGCAGGCAGGTTGAGGGGACGTGCGTGGAACGAGGGATGGCGAAGGCCCCGCGGCATGGAGGCGCGGGAGGTGGCGGAAAGGGGAGTTAACCTCCGAAAGCCATGGGGAAGGCCAGCTTGAGTGCCGCCGTGACCAGAAGATTGACCAAGGCGATGGGAAGCAGGAACTTCCAGCCCAGATCGAGCAGTTGGTCAATGCGCACCCGAGGCACCGTCCAGCGGAGCAGGATGGCGAAAAAGACCAGGAGATAAGCCTTCAGCACGGTCATCACAATGCCCACGCTCGCGGTGATCACCTGCACCAGGGGGGCATCGATCGGTTGTCCAAGCCACTGGGCCAGCCATTCGACGGGCACGGGGAAGCCCCAGCCGCCCAGATAAAGCACAGAGACCAGAAGGGCGGAAAGAACAAGGTTGATGTAGCTGCCCAGGTAGAAGAGGGCAAACTTCATGCCTGCGTACTCGGTCTGATAACCAGCAACCAGCTCCTCTTCCGCCTCAGGCAAGTCGAAGGGGAGGCGCTCGCATTCCGCCAGGGCACAGATCCAGAAGATCACAAAGCCCACGGGCTGGCGCCAGATATTCCAGCTCAGAATGCCGGCTCCGGTCTGCTGGTTGACGATGTCTACGGTGCTGAGGGAATTGCTCATCATGACAATGGCAAGCACCGCCAGAGCCAGAGGAATCTCGTAGCTGATCGATTGGGCGGCGGCTCTCAAGCCACCAAGAAGGGAATACTTGTTATTGCTGGCGTAACCACTCATCAACAAGCCGATCGGCTGGATGCTGCTCAGGGAGATCCAGAGAAAAATCCCCACCCCCACGTTGCTGATCAAGAGGTTCTGGCCGAAGGGAACCACCAGCCAGGAGAGGATCACCGGCACCAGGACCAGGACAGGCCCCAGGGTGAAGAGCAGCCCATCGGCTCGTGCGGGGATGACGTCTTCTTTCACGAGAAGTTTCAGGCCATCCGCCAGGGGCTGCAGGATGCCGAGGGCGCCGGCATATTCCGGGCCGATCCGCTGCTGGACGGCCGCGGAGATCTTGCGCTCCAGCCAAACGTTGACCAGCACCCCGACCACAGCCGCGGTGAGCACCAACAGCATCGGCAGCGGAAGCCAGATCGCTCGGGCCAGGGCCGCGCTCAGGCCCAGACTTTCCAGCCAGGCGCTGAAGCTGGCTTGAAGGTCGAGCCCGGCGGCCACGAAACCTGGGGTGACCAGCGGTGACGGCAGCATGAAGGCGGACTCCAATTGGCAGGCAACTTAGACGGAGAGCCGCGCCCTTGGGGCGAAAGCCCCATGGCCAGGCGTCTCAGGTGGGCAGGGGGCGTTGCTCCAAGGGGAGCCAGGTGCGCTCGGGATACCCCGTGTAGATCTGACTGGGACGGAAGATCCGATTGGCGCCGAGTTGCTCGCGCCAATGGGCCAGCCAGCCCGCCGTGCGGGCGATGGCGAAGATCGGCGTGAACAGATCGCGGGGGATGCCCAATTTGCGGTAGACGAGGCCGGAATAGAAATCCACGTTCGGATAGATCCCCTTCGGACCGAGGCGAGTCGCCGCTGCTGCCTCCAGGGCCCGCGCTAGGTCGTACATCGGATCCGTGCCGAAACGGGTGAAGAGCTCCTCGGCCAGCCCCTGCAGAATCACCGCCCTGGGGTCTTTGACGCGGTATTCCCGGTGGCCGAAGCCCATGATTTTCTGCTTGGCCGCAATGGCCCGGTCCAGCCAGGGCTCCACCTGATCGACGGAGCCGATCTCCTCCAGCATGTCGAGCACATCTTCGTTGGCGCCGCCATGGAGCGGGCCCGCCAGGGTGCCCACGGCGGAGGCCACCACCGCATAGGGGTCGGTGAGGGTGCTGGCGGTGACGCGGGCGCTGAAGGTGCTCGCGTTCAGGCTGTGCTCGGCGTGGAGAATCAGGCAGGCGTCGAAGATGCGGGCGGCGGTGGGGTCGGGCTCCTGCTCGGTGAGCATGTAGAGAAAGTTGGCCGCGTAGGTCAGGTCGTCCCGCGGTTGGATCGGATCCTGCCCTTTACGGATCAGCTGAAAGGCCGCCACCATCGTCGGAATCTTGGCGATCAGCCGCACGACGGCCGCCACGATGTACTGCGGATCGTTGAGGGCTCGGCGGGAATAGAACAGCCCCAGGGAGGCCGCGCTGGCCTGCAGGGCATCCATGGGATGGCCGGAGGCCGGGAAGCACTTCATCATGTCGCGGATGCGGAAGCTCACCCGCCGATGCATCTTCACTTCGTGCTCGAAATCCCGCAGCTGAAAGATGGTGGGCAGCTCGCCCCAGATCAGCAGGTAGGCCGTTTCCAGGAAACTGCTCTGCCGCACCAGCTGATCGACGGGATAGCCGCGGTACGTGAGGATTCCTCTCTGGCCATCGATGTCGCAGATGGCGGACTGGGTGGCCGGCACCCCTTCCAGCCCCGGTCGGAACGAAGGGGCGTTCTCCGGCGCGGGGGCGGGAACGGCGGGGGCGGGGGCCAAGGGCTCGCCAGCGGCGCTCTCGGGGATGGGTTGGGCAGCGGTGCTGCCGCCAGTGGTCTTTGCCGCCATGGCCGCGCTGTTTTGCTAGGGAAGAACCTACGCTTCAGGCGAAGCCTTCAAACGTAGCCCTGGCTGCCAGTTGCGTTGGAAGGTGCCGAGCCAATCGTCCAGCGGACTCGCCAGACGCCGGTGGATGGGTAGGTCAGCTCGCGCCGAGGGCTTTGGCTGACAGCAGCAGGCGCAGCTGGGCGGGTGGGGCGTCTTCGGAGAGGGGCGCGACCAGAGGCCAAGCCAGAACAGCGATCCCCGCCTTCTTCAGCGCCAGGGCGCCGGGGGGGGCGCCGATCAGGCGACAGGCGAGGAGGGAGAGATCCGGTTCATGGCCCACCAGCACGAGCCGGCTGCTGGCGGCGGCCTCCTGCTCACCCGCCCACCAGTCGCGCAGCAGGGGCCAGGGATCCGCCCCGGGGGCCAGGGCTCCGCTGCAGCTGAGCGTGGCGGCCAGGCCGGCCTCCACGGCGATCTCCCCGGTCTGCCGGGCGCGCACCAGGGGGCTGCTGATCAGGGTGGTCGCTCCCAGGCCGAGCTGTCGCGCCCGCTGGCAGACCCGTCGCGTGCGTTCCCGGCCGGTGGGCGTCAGGGCCCGGAGCGGATCCTCCACGCTGCCGTGGGGTTCCGCCAACCCGTGCCGCAGCAGGATGAGTTCGGTTTCAGCCATGGGGGTCGGCCCCGAAGTCGAGATGTGCCGTCCAACGCACGGGGATGGCGTCGGGGTCGATGGCGAGGGCCAGCCCTTGCACGCCCTGGGTCAGGGATTCCCCGGCCAGGGAGGAGAGGAGGGTCCACGGGCGCCAGGGCCGCAGGAGCGCGGCGGCGGCCTCGCGCCCCAGGGCCCAGCGCAGGGGCGCCTCGGGCCAACCGAGGGCCTCCAGCTGTTGTTGGCGTTCGCCGCCACCCCGGCGGGCGCCCGGGTGTTGAAGCCCATCCAGATTGCCGCCCCACCAGGCCAGCTCGTCGCGTTCCTGACGCCAACCGGCCACGGAGGCCCGCAGCTGATCGCGCTCGGCGCTCCTGCCGGAGCCGGCAGCGGGGGCCTGGAGACGGGTCCACACCGTGGCGTTTTCGCCACCGATCTCCAGGGGGGCGTCAATGAGCCCCACCGCCGCCAGGGGGGCTTCCAGGCTTTCGAGAGGGGGGGTGGCGCGGCTCGTGCCGATCAACCAGCCGTCGGCGCTTGTGGAGACGAGGAGCGGGCCTGAATCCGTCGCCGCCAGCAGAGGAGGCAGGGGCCCGCCGCCGGGGAGCTGGGTGATCGCGTCCAGCAGGGGGGCCAGCCAGGGTTGCCCCAGGAGGCTCGCCGGGTTCCGCAGAAGGGCCAGGCTGAGGTAATCGCCGCGCAGGCCCTCCACCAGGTCCGTCGTCAACGCCGTCGTCAGCGCCGTTGCGGCCTCTGAGGGCTGGGCGGCGGACGCGGGGCGCTCCTCGACAGCAATGGCGGTGGCCGGAGGGTCGCTCCCGGTTGCTGGCTCGCCGGTCGGAGGGGACGGTGGCCGTTGCAGAAAGCCCTCCAGGACCAGCGTTTGACCGCGGGGCTGAAGGGCACCGATGAGGAGCGGACCGGAGGCGCGCTCGCCGGCCTCCAGGGAGGGGAGCCCCAGCCAGGGACCGAGAGCTCCCGACCGGGCCACCAGCAGGGCCACGCCCTCTCCCAGGCGGTCCACTCCCTCCCGCAGGGAGGCCAGTCCGGCCTGGTTGAGCTCGTCGATCTGGGAGACGTCCAGGGCGCGCTCAAGGGTGGTGCGCCCGGAGGCGAGGAGGACCAGGTCGTCCTGCACCAGCGCTGTCGCCAGGGGCACGGGGTCGCGTCCGACCAGGGCGCCGCGGCCGCTGATCAGGCCCATGCCCCGGTATTGGCTGACCTGCAGGCCGCTGCCGGCCAGGCTGCGCGACTGCCAGAAGCGTTGCAGGAAGCGACGGGCGCCCTCGCTGTCCTTGCTGCGCAAGATGAGGAGCCAGCCGCTGCCCGCCGGCGTGTCGGGGGTGTCGAACAGGGCCAGGCCGACCTCGGGGGCAAGCCAGGGGGCCAGCTCATCGTGATAGTCGAGACCGGCGGCGGCAAAAGCGCCGTCCCGCAGCCGTTCCACGGCGTGGGTGGCCGCATCCCGCTGGCGGAGCGGCGCCACGGCGCGGGCGTAGTCGACCGGCTGCTCGCCATCGCTGAACAGGAAGAGGCTCAGCGGGGCCTGGCGCGGCACGAAGCGGGCGGCGCGGGGCACCGTGAGGATCTGCCTTTGAAGCTGGAGGGGACTTCGCCGCCACACCAGCCACCAGCCGCCCCACCCCAGGCCCAGGGTCAACAGCGCCACGACCAGGAGAACCGCCAGGAAGGGCCGCCCCTTCATTCCGCTTGAGCAAGAGTCTCCATCCTGCCCCCCGTCGCTCCCGTTGTCGCCACGGTCCAGGCCGCCCCATCGCTGCTTAGCCTTGGAGCTCAATGCCGTTGATGACCGCCTCTCAACCCCTTTCCGCCTTGTCCCCTTGCTTCGCCCGTGGATGACCGCCGCCCCTGAGGACCTCACCCCCCGCTCTCTCCGCGCCACCGAGCTGGCCGCCCGGTTGCGGGCGGGCGACGCGCTTCAACTGGTGGATGTGCGCGAAGATGAAGAGCTGGCCCTGGCCCGGCTCCCCCATCCCGTGGAGCACCTTCCCCTCAGCCGCGCTTCGGAATGGATGGAGGAGGTGGCGGCTCGCCTGGATCCCGATCGCCCCGTGGTCGTGCTCTGCCATGCCGGTGTGCGCAGTTGGCGGTTCGCCAGTTGGCTGATGGCGGAGCGGGGCTACCGCGATGTCTGGAATCTGGAGGGTGGAATGGACGCCTGGAGCGTGGCCGTGGATCCTTCCATCCCGCGCTATTGAGGGCGCCGCCCCTCGGGCACTCCCCCTAAGATCAACATCCTTCCCCCAAAAAGGTGGTGGACCCCCTGCCGCGTCGTCAACAAGAGGTGCTGCGGGCAACTGTTCGCCACTACGTCGACACCATGGAGCCCGTGGGGAGCCAGACCTTGGTGCGGCGCTTCGGATTTCCGGCCAGTCCAGCTACGGTCCGTTCCGCCATGGGCGCATTGGAATTGCGGGGGTTGCTGACCCAGCCGCATACATCCGCCGGGCGCATTCCCAGCCAGCGGGGATATCGCCTGTATGTCGATCAGCTCCTGCCCGCCCCGGGCGCGGCGGCGGTGCAGCTGGATCGCGAGCTGGCCGGCCTCAGCCTGCAGTGGGCGGCCCTCGACGACCTGCTGCTGCACTTCGCCCGGCGTCTGGCCGATCTCACCGGTCTGCTGAGCCTGATCACACGACCGCGCTCGCGCGGTCCTCGCTTGCGCGAGGTGCGCCTCATGCCCAGTGGCGACAGCCTGCTGGTGATCCTGGTGCAAGGCAGCGGCCTGAGCACCAGCCTGCACCTGCCCCTGCCTCCGGGGCTGTCGCGGCAGTTGCCGATCCTTGAGGGCTGGGTCAACGGCCACCTGCGCACCGCGCCCGATGGAGAGATCCCCTGGGACGTCCTGCCGGCGGAGCTCAGCGGTGGCGGGCGCCTGCTGCGCCAGGCCCTGGACAGCCATGAGCTGCTGACAGGGGATGGTGCCGGCACGGTGGTGGTGGCCGGCCTGGGGGGGCTCCTGGCCCAGCCGGAATTTGCCCGCACCTCC
This sequence comes from uncultured Cyanobium sp., assembly GCA_964455575.1. Lineage (GTDB taxonomy): Bacteria > Cyanobacteriota > Cyanobacteriia > PCC-6307 > Cyanobiaceae > Cyanobium. The sequence goes on from CAYVWU010000005.1 coordinate 30,262, forward strand.
TCCCTGCTGCCTTTGGTCCGGCTGGTCGACAACGCTCCCGACCAGCTGCTCGGTCCCCAGAGGGGCTCGGATCTCCAGAGCCTGGTGTGGATCGGCAACGAACATCCCCATGCGGCGCTGGAACAGTGTTCCGTTGTGCAGTGTCCGTACCGCACGGGAGATGGTGGTCGCGGCCTGGTGGCGTTGGTCGGTCCGATGCGCATGGCTTACGCCACGGCGCGGGCGGCGGTGCAGTCGGTGGCTCAGCTGCTGCAGCGGCGTTTCAGCTGAGCGGAACATCACTGGAGACCCCATGACCTATTGCGTGGCTTTTTTATTGGATCAGGGGCTGGTTTTTGCTTCAGATTCCAGGACAAATGCTGGGGTTGACTATATTTCTACCTACAGCAAGATGCATGTCTTTCAGCCAGCGCCTGATCGTATTTTTGTGATCTTGGCGGCGGGAAACCTGGGGACCACCCAGGCTGTGCTCAATCGCATCCGCCGCCATCTTGATGATGATCATGATGGCCTGAGCACCGCAGGCTCCGAGGGGGAGGGGCCTGCTGGCACCGACAAGCGAGGGAGGGCTGACGATCCACCGCCGAATCTGCTGAAGGCCCGTCATCTGTTCGAAGTGGCGGACTACATCGGTGCTTTGAGCGTGTCCGTGCAACGCAAATACGCCCACTCCCTGAGGGAGGCAGGCGCCACTGGAGAAGCCAGTTTCATCCTGGGAGGGCAGATCGCGGGCCAGCCCCATGGTCTCTATCTCATTTATCCCCAGGGCAATGCGATCATGGCCACGCCAGAGACGCCATTCCTGCAGATCGGCGAGAGCAAGTATGGCAAGCCTCCCCTCGACTACGTGGGGCACAGCCGGTTGTCCCTGGAAGACGCCGCGCGCCTGTGCCTCGTGTCTCAAATCGTGACCCGCCGGTCCAATCTTACGGTCGGGCCGCCTTTCGAGCTTGCCCTGGTGCCCGTCGATTCCCTGCGGGTGTCCCGGCGCCTCAAGTTCGAAAAGGACAATCGCCAGGTCACCCGCTCCATGGAAATCTGGGCCCGTGGCATGCAGGAAACCCTGGCCAAACTGCCCCGTTTTCAATGGGAAGAAGATCCCCTCTGAAGGGGATCCGACCTCACCAGGGGGGCTCGAATCGGGGGGCTGGGATCGAGCCGCCCGGTTCAGGCCATCAAGCCATCTCCGAGCCGCTCCGCCACGGTATTGACGTCCTTGTCGCCGCGGCCGGAGAGGGAGATCACCACCTCCGTTCCCGGAGCCAGGGTCGGGCAGAGGGTGTCGAGCCAGGCCAGGGCATGGGCCGTTTCCAGAGCGGGGATGATGCCCTCCAGCCGGCAGAGGAGCTGCAGGGCCGCCAGAGCCTGGTCGTCGGTCACGGCACCGTATTCGGCCCGGCCGATCTGGCGGAGATAGCTGTGTTCCGGACCGACACCGGGATAGTCGAGGCCGGCGCTGATGGAATGGGCTTCCTGCACCTGACCCTCCTCATCCTGCAGCAGCAGACTCATCGCCCCATGGAGCACGCCCACCCGACCCTCGGTGATCGTGGCGGCGTGGCGCCCGCTGGCCACCCCCTCCCCGGCCGCCTCCACGCCGATCAGGCGCACGGAGGGCTCCGGCACGAAGACATGGAAGAGGCCCATGGCGTTGGAGCCGCCGCCCACGCAGGCCAGCAACACGTCGGGAAGGCGACCGAAGGCTTCGGCGCACTGGGCCTTGGCCTCTTCCCCGATCACGGCGTGGAAGTCGCGCACCAGCATCGGATAGGGGTGGGGGCCCGCCACGGAGCCGAGGATGTAGTGGGTGGTCTCCACATTGGTCACCCAGTCGCGGATGGCCTCGCTGGTGGCGTCCTTCAAGGTGGCCGTGCCCGCCGTCACCGGCTGCACCCTGGCGCCGAGCAGGCGCATGCGGAAGACGTTGAGCGCCTGGCGGCGCATGTCTTCGGCGCCCATGTAAACCACGCACTCCAGCCCGAAGCGGGCA
>CAYVWU010000005.1:32261-36596 GCA_964455575.1 uncultured Cyanobium sp.
GACCGTGGCCGTGGCCACCCCGTGCTGGCCGGCGCCGGTTTCGGCGATGATGCGCTTCTTGCCCATGCGCAGCGCCAGCAGCGCCTGGCCGAGGGCGTTGTTGATCTTGTGGGCGCCTGTGTGGTTGAGATCCTCCCGTTTCAGCCAGAGGCGAGGACCGCCCTCCGGCCGGCGGTAGTGCTCCGTCAGGCGCTCCGCTTCGTAGAGCGGGGAGGGCCGGCCCACATAGGTGCGCAACAGGTGGTTGAGCCGCTCCCGGAAGGCTGGATCCGCCAACGCCTCCTTGGCGGCCGCTTCCAGCTCCGCCAGGGCGGGCATCAGGGTCTCCGGCACGTACTGGCCGCCGTAGGGCCCGAAGCGGCCGAGGGGATCGGGCCGGCTCGCGGGGGCCAGGACAGCCGGATCGAGGCGCGGGCCGGCGTTCGGGGGCGGAAGGGTGCTGGTCACGGCGCGGCCGGAACGGTTTGGACCACCCTAGGAACGGGCCGTCGCCGTGCGCATGGGACGAGGGTCCCAAAGGCCGGGCCGTTGGCGCGCCAGGCTGTCGGGGCGCAGGACCGTCAGAGCCCCGCAACCCCCCATGCCCCTGATCTTCCCGGGGGCCTCCCCGCGTTGGAGCGAGGCTGGCCAGCAGCTGGAGATCCGCAGCCCGCTCGTCGCCAGCGACAGCGGGAGACGCGGCAGGACCACATGGGACAGGCGGGTCGAGAGCGGCTGGTGCTCCCGGCACCGGGCGGGCGGAACCGGGAGGCTGGAGCGGGAGGCTTACTTCGCCGGGCTGAAGGGCAGGGAGGAGTGATGCAACACGATGCGGATGCTGCCATCCGGCTCGCGGATGAAGGTCCAGGTCTTGTCGACCGTGGTCACCGCGCCCTTGTCATTGGTGAGGTCCACGTTGCCCATGGTGGTGGCGAACATGCCATGAAGCTGAATCACCTGATTGCGCACGCTGCAGGTTTTCCAGGGCTTGATCGCGAAGCCCTTGTCATTGGGGAAGCTGGGATCGCCGCCCACGAAATAGGCCAGAGCGCCCGCTTTCGTGCTGCGGAAGGTCTGGGGAGCGACGGTGAGGGTGGGCTTGAAGGCCACGGGTCCGTATTGATAGCCATAAGCCTGATCCAGCACCTGATTGGCCGTGGCCCTGGCCTTGGCGAAGCCGCCGGTGGCGTAGGCCTCGCTGATCGCGAGCAGTCCCTTGCACCAACCCTGCTGGGCCTGCAGCACCTGGGCTTCGGTGATGTTGGTGTCCATGCGCAGGGGGGTGGCGACCTGGAAGGCACGAGCGGCCAGGGGGCTGATCAGCAGCAGGGTGGACAGGAGGCCGGTGCCGGCCAGGGCCGCGCGCGAGGAGAAGCTTCGCGAAACATTCATCTGGAGAGGTGCTTTCAGCCGCGGGAATGTAGGCAGCTTCCCGCCTTTTTGGGTGTTGGGACGTGGATTTGGCGCCAGAAGTGTTGCAAGCGGGAGAACCGCGAGAGGGCCGCGCCGCGGCCAGCCCCCGGTTCTTCCCGCGGGGACCGTCAGGATGGGACCTCTTTCGCGATTGTTCCGTGCCTCTGCTGGGCCCACGTCCGCGGCTGATCCGGGCCCTGCCCTTGCTGCTGGCCCTCGGCCTGCCGCCGAGCGCCCGGGCCGCGCTGTTGCCCCCCGGACCCGACTGCGCCCGGGCGGAGGCGGCGTCCCGCGCCCGGGAGGCCTGGCTCGACGCCGCCGCCAATCGCCTGGAGGTGGTGCTGCTCGGGGAGATTCACACCAGCGCCGCCGATCACGCCTGGCAGTTGGCGACCCTGGAACGGCTCGCGCGCGGGGGGCGGCCCCTGGCCCTGGCCTTGGAGATGGTGCCGGCAGCTCGCCAGGGGCCCCTCTCCCGCTTCGCCAGCGGTCAGCTGACCGAGGCCGCGTTCCTGGCCGCCGTGGATTGGCCCGCCAGCTGGGGCCATGATCCGCAGCTCTACCTGCCGCTGCTGCGCTGGGCCCGGGGCCAGGGCGTGCCCCTGCTGGCGCTGAATGTCGAGCCCGATGTGGTGCGGCGGGTGCGACGGCAGGGGCTGGCGGCGGTGCCTCCGGGCGAGCGGGAGGCCATCGGCCGGCCAGCGCCGGCGGGGACGGCCTACCGCGAGCGCCTGCGGACCGCCTGGCAGGCGCATCGCCCCCAAAACCTCCCCCTCGGATCCGAGGACGCCGCGGATCTGGAGCGCTTCATCGACAGCCAGTTGTTGCGCGATCGGGGGATGGCGGAACGGCTGGCGGCCGCGCGGCGGCGGGATCCCGCCCGGTTGCTTGTGGTGCTGCTGGGCCGCGGCCATTGGGAGGGCGAGGACGGCGTGCCGGCCCAGCTGCGGCAGCTCGGTGTGGGACCCGTGGCCGCCTTGGAACGGCCGGCCTTGCCCGAGGAGTGCGGTCCGCCGCCCGCCGGGGTCCGGCTGGGGGCGTTTCTGGAGAGCGCGGACGGGGCGGTGTGGGTGCGGCGGGTGGCGCCGGGATCGGTGGCCGAAGCGGCGGGCCTGCGGCCGGGCGATCGACTCCTGGCGGTGGATGACGTGCCGGTGACGCGGGCTGGCCAGGTGATCCGCCGGGTGGGCGCGCAGCCGTCGGGAGTGCCGTTGCGGCTCACGATCGGACGCCTGGGCCGCACCCTGCGGCTGGAGCTGCGGCTGCCGCCGAAGGCCGCCGCGGGTTCGCCATAGAGAATGGATCCCATCCCTGCCCCTGACGGACCTGCCGCCCCATGACAACCAGTCCTCCGGTCAGCACCAACATCGTGTGGCACCACTCCACGGTGACGCGGGCGGCCCGGGCCCATCAGCGGGGCCATCGCAGCGCCATCCTTTGGTTCACCGGGCTGAGTGGGGCGGGCAAGAGCACCCTGGCGAATGCCGTCAACTCGGCCCTGTTTGAGCAGGGCCTGGCCTGTTACGTGCTTGATGGGGACAACATCCGCCACGGGCTCTGCGCGGATTTGGGCTTTTCCGATGCCGACCGGGTGGAGAACATCCGCCGCATCGGTGAGGTGGCGAAGTTGTTTCTGGATGCGGGCGTGGTGGTGCTCACCGCCTTTGTGTCCCCCTTCCGGGCTGACCGCGAGCGGGCTCGGGCCCTGGTGGATCCCGGCGACTTCATCGAAATTCACTGCGCCGCCGATCTGGAGGTGTGCGAAGAGCGCGACACCAAGGGGCTCTATGCCAAGGCCCGCGCCGGGCAGATCAAGGAGTTCACCGGGATCTCCAGCCCCTATGAGGCGCCAGAGCGGCCGGAGCTGCGGATCGACACCGGTCGGCGGGATTTGGAGGAGTGCGTGCAGCGCGTGCTGGCCCACCTGCAGGCGGTGGGGGTGATCCCCGCTGCGGAGGAGGCCTGAGGGGATGGCCACGAAAGGAGGCTGGCAGGAGTTTTCCCGTCCCGAGAGCCTCTCTCGTCCGGCGTCTGCCGCGCCGGCCACCCCGCGGGCCCAGCAGCGGGTGCGGGTGCAGCGCACGAAAGCCGGGAAGGGGGGCAAAACCGTCACCGTGATCACCGGCCTGGAGGTGCCCAGGGAGGAGGCCCAGGCCTTGCTGAAGCAGCTCAAGGGCAGTGCCGGCACCGGCGGCGCCCTCAAGGAGGGCGTGATTGAACTGCAGGGGGATCAGGTGGCGGTGGCGCTGGCGGCGCTGGAGCGCGAGGGATTCCGGCCGAAGCAGGCGGGGGGCTGAAGCGGTGGTTCCCCCATCGATCCGGCGCGGAGCCCGCGGATGACGCCCGCCGATCCGCTGCTGCAGCTCGGGGTGTTCGTTGCCTCCCTGGTGGCGAATCTGCTGTCGGCGTTGGCGGGCGGCGGCGCCGGACTGGTGCAGTTGCCGGTGTTGATCCTGCTCGGGCTCAGTTTTCCCCTGGCCCTCGCCACCCACAAAGTGGCCAGCGTGGCCCTGGGGGTGGGCGCCACCCTGCGGCATTGGCGCGAGGGGTCGTTGGAGCCCCGCCTGGCGGCGTTCATCCTGGCCTGCGGCCTGCCCGGGGTGGTGCTCGGGGCGCGGGTGGTGGTGGCGCTGCCGCCCCGCTTGTTCACGGTGTTGCTCGGGCTGTTGACAATCGGCTTGGGGGTGTATTCGCTGTTGCGGCCCCAGCTCGGGGTGGCGAGCGCGGAGCCGCCGTCGCGTCGCGGGCGCTGGCTGATCGGCGGCTTGGTGTTGTTCGCCATCGGCGTGCTCAACGGCTCGCTCACCTCCGGCACCGGCTTGTTCGTGACGCTTTGGCTGGTGCGCTGGTTCGGCTTGGACTACGGCCGTGCCGTCGCTTACACGCTCGTGTTGGTGGGGTTGTTCTGGAATGGGGCGGGAGCTTTCACCCTCGGCCGTGAAG
>CAYVWU010000006.1:0-31992 GCA_964455575.1 uncultured Cyanobium sp.
GTGGCTTCACCGTGTTCGGTCGCGCGCTCGACAGCTCTGATCTGGCCACCCTCGACGCGCTGGCGGCTGTTCCGGTCACCAATCAGTCCGTTGCTCTGGGCAACGCGGCTTTGGGTGAGCTGCCCCTGAGCAATCGCCAACTCCGAGTCGATAATCTGCTGCGCTTCAGCTCCATCACGATCGACGCTCGGCCTGAACTCGCCTATGCGTTGATCGGCAACAGCGCTCCCGATCTCCTCTCCGCCACCCTGGAGGGCACCCGCCTCCAGCTGCGTGCCCTGGCCAATCGGACCCAGGAGGTGACCCTCACCCTGCGGGCCACCACCCTGCTCGGGGAAACCCTGGACCAGGCCTTGCGCGTGCAACTGCGGCGCAAGCCCAGCAACCAGGCCACGATTCGCAGCCTCAATGACGCCCTCGGCAACGCCACGCCCACCCTCGGGCGTCCCATTCTGGCGGGTTCCCTGGCCTCTCCTCTCCAGCCCGACGAGCGGGTGCGGCTGTTCGCCAATGGCACCTCCCTGGGCCTGGCCACCACCACACCCGGTGCCCTGGGTTGGAGCTATCAGCCTGAGGCGCCCCTGACCCCGGGACCGGACGGCTCGGTGCGGCTGGAAGCGCGGTTGGAGACGCTGGAGGGTGTGGCGGGAGAATCCTCCCCGAGCTGGAGCCTGGGGCTCGGCAGCGAGGGGCGGATCGATGCTCCCGGCAGCGAGCTGCTGCGGTTGGCGGATGCGCGGCCCGTTGTGGTTCGGCCCACGCCCATCGGCACCTGGGGGACAGGTTTCTCGGCCTGGAACGGGGGCTCCCTCGCCGCCACGGGCCAGATGCTGCCAGGCACCGGGCAGACCGTGGCCCTCGCCGGCCTGCGTCGATACGGGATCACGCTGCGCAGCGCCCCCCAAAGCCAGGTGATCCTTGACCTCGGCGATGGCGATCATGCCTTTGTTTTGCACGATTCCTGGACGCCCCAGTCCGCTGACCTGCCCGCCCAGAGCGATCGCCAGGGACGACAGACCGCCCCGCGCTTTGATCAGCTCGCCACCCTTCGCCTCGGCAATGGCACGGTGGGTGGCACCAGCGTGGTGGATCTCACCAGCCCCGATTTTCTCACTGGAGCGATCACCGTGGTGGCCGGCAACACCGTCGGCTCCCGCCAGGTCATCTGGGGCTCCGCCGCGGATGACACGGTGATCGGCGGCGCGGCGGACCTGGTGATCTGTGGATCGGGCGGGCGCAACACGATTCAACTCGGCAGCGGTGCCGATCGACTTCAGTATGTCTCGGGCGTTGGCGCCACGGATCGGGTCACGGGGTTTCAGCCCGCCGTCGATCGCCTCGAACTGTGGGGTCTGCCCCCGGGTGCCTCCCCCGACCTCACCCTCCAGGCGGTCGGCAATGACACCCTCCTCACCTGGGCCACCAACCGCATCACCTTCAGCGGCCTGACCCTGCCCAGCCCCGCGCCGGGCACCCTGCCGTCCTGGGTGGTGGTGAGGTGATCGGCGGCGACGCGGGATGAGGGGTGCCGCCGCCAGCGGTTCACTCCGCCGCCAGCGGCCACCAGTGGCAGAGCGGCCCCTGACCCCCGCCGATGGCCAGTGCCCGCCGCAGCCCCCCCTCCACGTACGCCTTGGCGGCGAGCACCGCGGCCTCCAGGCCCAGGCCCCGCGCCCGGTGGGCCGTGATCGCGGCTCCGAGGGTGCAGCCACTTCCGTGGGTGTGGGGCGTGGCGATCGGGGCGTGACTGAGCCAGCGGCCCGGGCCGGCCCGGGTGAGCAGGTGGTCGCGACCCCGCAGCTCCGCCAGCCCCCCACCCTTGATCAGCACCGCCGCCGGGCCCAGCGCCAGCAACCGCTCCGCGGCCGCCTCCACCTCCGCGGCGTCCGTGATCGCCAGGCCTGTCAGCAGCCGCGCCTCGTGCAGGTTGGGGGTGAGCAGCTCCGCCTGGGGCAGGAGGACCTGGCGGTAGGCGTCGATGGCGCCAGGCTCCAGCAACACCGCCCCCGCCCGGGAGACCATCACCGGATCGATCAGTTTGGGGAGCGCCAGGGGCGCGATGGCTGCGGCGGTGGCCTCGATCAAGGCCTGGTTGAGCAACATGCCCGTCTTCAGGGCACCCACCGCCAGATCGCTGGCCACCGCTTCGACTTGCGCTGTGAGCGCCTCCGGCGGCAGGGCGTCCACGCGGCTGACGCCGAGCGTGTTCTGCGCGGTCACGCAGCTCAGTGCTGAGCAGCCGTGCACTCCCAGGGCCGTGAACGTTTTCAGGTCGGCCTGGATCCCGGCGCCACCGCCGGAATCGCTGCCGCCGATGGTGAGGGCGATGGCGATGGTCATGGGCTTACTGCCGCGCCAACACCATGCGGATCCGCGCCTGCAGATCCTCGATCGGTGCTCCGCTCACATCCACCACCGCCCGGCGGATCCGGCCCGGCCAAGCGAACGGCGGCGTGTAGACGGGCACGGCCGGAGACCCGGGATCGCGCCCCACCGCCACCCCGGCCGCCAGGCCGAGGCTGAAGGGAACGGTCACAGGCAGCTCGCCCTCGCCCACCGGCTCCCCATCCACCAGCAGGGTGACGTGGGCGGGGGTCCCCCGCCCGGCCGCCAGATCGGCCGGGCCCGTCGGTTGCAGTTCCATGCTCAAGACGTGATGGCCGGGCGGCAGGCTGCAGCGGGCCCGCACATAAAAATGTCGTTCGGCGACATAGTTATAGCCATAGGTGAAGATCCCATCCAGCACGTACAGGGAAAAGCCGCCATCATTTCCCCCCATGCTGAAGAGCACGCCATCAGCCTCTCCTTCCGGAATGTCGACCTCCACGGAAATGCTGTGGGGCCTGTTCAGCAGTTTGGGCGCGGCTGCCATCGGCACCATTTGGGTGCCTTGGTAGAAGGTGTAACGCTGGCGGTTGGGCGTGATCTGCGGCCGCTCCTCCGCGAGGCGTTGCACACCGCGGCTGTCGATCGGCAGAACGTTGTACTTGCCGGCCTCCATATACCACATGGTGATCATGGCGAGCAGGCGCTCCTGTTCGCTGGCGGCCAGATTGGTGGTTTCCGCGACATCGTTGGCCACGTTGTAGAGCTCCCACCCATGGGCATCGAGCTGGTTGAGCTTGGCGGCGTCGATGAGATCGCCGAAGCGTCCCCCCGATTCCTGGAAGGAAGGGCCCGGCCAGGGGCACACGGCCCGCCAGCCTTCGTGATACAGCGCCCGATGGCCCATCATTTCGAAATACTGCGTGTGATGGGGGCTGGCCGCCGCCCCGTCGGCGAAGCAGCCGGCCAGGCTGTGGCCTTCCAGGGGGCTCTGGGTCACCCCCTTGATCGCGGCCGGGGGCTCCAGGCCCAGGGCCGCGAGCACAGTGGGCACCATGTCGATCACGTGGCCATAGTGCCGCCGGATCTCCCCGCGGGCGGCGATGCCCTTGGGCCAGCAGACCAGGAAGGGATCGCTGGTGCCGCCCCGATAGGTTTCCCGCTTCCAGCGGCGGAAGGGTGTGTTGCCGGCATGGGTCCAGCCCCAGGGGTAGTGGTTGAAATATTTGGGACTGCCGATCTCTTCCAGGGCCGCCAGGTTCTGAGCCAGATCTTCGGGCACATTATTGAAAAACTTGCCTTCATTCACCGATCCCGTTGGCCCGCCTTCCGGACTGGCGCCATTGTCGGACACCAGCATGATGAGCGTGTTCTCGTATTCACCAATCTCCTTCAAAAAGGCGATCAATTCACCGATGTAATGATCCGTGTGTTCCAGGAAGCCCGCAAACACCTCCATCATCCGCGCATACAACCGCCGCTCCTCCGCCGACAGGCTCTCCCAGGCGGGCACATCGGGGTCATGGCGAGACATCACCGTGGTCTCCGGCACGATTCCCAGGGCCTTCTGCCGAGCGAAGACCTTCTCCCGGTAGGCATCCCAGCCGTCGTCGAACCGGCCGGTCCAGCGATCCGCCCACTCCTTCGGCACGTGGTGGGGCGCATGCATGGCGCCGGTGCAGAAGTAGAGGAAAAAGGGCTTGTTCGGCGCCACCTGCTTGGCGTCGGCGATCATCGTCCTGGCTTTCTCCACCAGATCCGGCGTCAGGTGATAGCCCTCCTCCGGGCTCCGCGGCGGATCGATCTGGCTGTTGTCGCGCACCAGCTCGGGGTAGTACTGGTGGGTGTCGCCCCCGAGAAAGCCATAAAAGCGCTCGAAGCCCCGGCCCAGGGGCCAGCGGTCGTAGGGGCCGGCGGCGGAGGTGGCTTCGGCGGGCGTGAGATGCCACTTGCCGACGGCGTAGGTGTTGTAGCCGTTTTGCAGCAAAATCTCCGACAGGAAGCCGTTGGCAAAAGGAATGGCTCCGTTGGCGCCGGGATAACCCACTGAGCCCTCGGTGATGCAGGCGAGGTTGTTGCTGTGGTGGTTGCGGCCTGTCAGCATGCAGGCCCTGGACGGGGAGCACAGGGCGGTGGTGTGCATGTTGGTGAACAGCAGTCCATCCGCCGCCAACGCGTCGATGTTCGGGGTGCGAATCGGGCTGCCGTAGCAGCCGAGTTGGCCGAAGCCGGTGTCGTCCAGAACGATGAACAGCACATTCGGCGCGCCCTCTTTCGCCCGCACCGGCTCCGGCCAGGCCGGGGTGGACGCGTCCACGGTGCGACCGATGATCCCGGGGAAGGCTGTGCCCTCGGGGTATTCACGCAAGGTCATCGCGGTGCTCCTCTCAGGCTGTGATGTGAAGAAGGGAAGCCATGCCTCCCGCCAGGTGCCATTCCACATGGCAGTGGAAAATCCAATGCCCTGGATTGGTGGCTTTCCACTGGATGACCTGCTCGGCGTTCGGCCAGATGTTCAGCGCATCCTTCAGAGGTGGATTGCGAAGATTCATCTCGCCTGGTGTGCCAAGAATGTAGAAGGAATGCCTGTGGATGTGGAAGGGATGCTCCATGTTTGTGCGATTGACAAAGCGCATACGGATCCATTCGTCTTTCTTGATCTTGATCGGCTTCACATCGGGATGGAACTCGCCATTGATGCTCCAGCGATAGACGGGCTCCGGTCCGGCGAACACCATCGGAATCTCGCGGAAGGGCACGGCCGCCAGGTTCACCTTCTTGGGACTGGCCAGCTGGGACGGAGCCAGGAAGCGCTCCTTCGGACGCGAGCATCGTCAGAGGGTGGTGATCGATCTGGAAGCGCAGGGAATAGGTGGCCGAGCCATTGATCAACCGCAGCCGCACAACCTCCCCGTCGTGGATCCGCAGTTCCTTGAGCGGTGCCGTCGTGCCCGCGGCACGGCCACGACTGTTCATCAGGCCCGAGCGGAAAGGCACATCGCCCCAATCCAGCTCGGGCTTGCCCCACTGCGCGCGGATCACCGCATCCAGCCCTGACGTGGTCAGCGGTCGCTCCGCTTCCTTCGCCATGCCGCTCCCCATCGCGGCACCTTTCCCCATCGCGCCGCCTCCCATCCCTCCGCCTGCCATGCTCCCCGCGGCCATCCCGCCACCCATCGCTCCCATTCCCTTTGTACTCAGCCGCTGCCAGATCGTTTCGGCGGGCTCATGCTCCCAGTCGTTGATGAGCAGGATTTCCTCGCGTTCGAAGCGGGCAACCGGCTGACGCTCCTCCACAATCAACGGGCCGAACAGGCCATCGCTGTATTGCACGCCCGCATGGGAGTGACACCAGTGCGTCCCCGCTGGTGTGGCCACATAGTCGTAGAAAAATGATCGGCCCGGCGCGATGGCGGGGCCTGAGACCCCTTCCACGCCATCCATCTGCCAGCTGTTGGGCTGATGCATGCCATGCCAGTGCACGATCGTCGGCACCTTGAGGTTGTTCAGAATCTCAATGGTCAGCCGCTCCCCTTCTTTCACGCGAATCGTGGGGCGGATCAAACGGCCTCCGTAGGTGAAGATCTCCCGACGCACCCCATCCGGTGACGCCATCACCGCGTCCACGCTCAGCCTCTTGCGCGGTCCCTCCAGCTGGATGGTCGGTTGCCGCCCGAGGCTCTGCCCCCGCGCGCTGAGCCATTGAAACCCCGGCGCCGCCATCACACCCAGGCCAAGCATGCGCAACATCGCGCGTCTGGAGACGTTCGTCATGCCAACCCTTGGGAAAAAAGGTTCCTCAACAGTGGTAGCGCTGTCCCACCCTGAGCGAAGGCGCAAATGCGAAAGGTCTTCATGAAGAGGGGGTCGCCCATCCTCCCCCTTCTTTTGGGACGCGATTCAGGTGGAATCGCTGACGAGGTGGGTCGCTCTGATTACGGTTCGAACAGATGCCACAGGTCACGCATGCCCTCCGGCGCCACCTTCAACACCCCTGACGACGGGGATCTCCTGGTAGGCGACTCCGCCCTCACCCGCCATGTCCTCCAGGCCGGTCGGCTGAAGGGGATCGCCCAGGCGGAAGGGATCGTGATGATCGTTCTCGGACTCCTGGCCCTGCTCTTCCCTTACGTGGCCTCCGCGGGCGTGACGGTGATGGTGGCCGTGGCCTTTTTGGTGGCCGGCCTGATGGGCTGGATCGACACCTGGAGCCGCCGCCTGCGTCTGAACGGCTGGCATGGTTTCCTGCGCCTGCTCCTGGCCAGCCTCTTCCTGGTCACGGGCGTGTGGATGCTGGTGCAGTTCAAGGCCGGTCAGGTGCCTGCCGCCCTGCAGATCCAGGCCCTGGCCCTCGCCATCGGCGTTGTCTTTCTGATCGAGGGCGTGTTGATGACGGCGTTGGCGCTCACCCATCGTCAGGCCCGTGGCTGGGGCTGGGGATTGGCCAATGGCCTCGTCACCATCCTGCTCGGCGTGTTGATTCTCACCATGAGCCCTCAGGGCCTGCTTTCGGTTCTCGGCTTGCTGGTGGGCATCAGCTTCCTCTTCAGTGGTTTTGATCTCCTCGGCTTCAGCGCGCGGCTCCATGCTCCAGGCCCCTTGCCTCCCGCCTCCCGGGAGTGAACTGACCGTGGCCAGCCCCCCGGGTGGGGCCGCTTTCCATGGCTGATCTCTTCAGCCACCATCGGGACAACGCCCTGGCCCGCCTGGCTCCCCTGGCCGAGCGCCTCCGCCCCCGCAGCCTCGATGATTTCGTCGGCCAGGAGGCCATCCTTGGGCCCGGTCGTCTCCTGCGCCGGGCCATCAGCGCGGATCGGGTCGGCAATCTGATCCTTCACGGCCCGCCGGGCACGGGCAAGACGACCCTGGCCCGCATCATCGCCGGTCACACCCGCGCCCATTTCAGCAGCCTCAACGCGGTGTTGGCCGGGGTGAAGGATCTGCGCGCCGAGGTGGAGAACGCCAAGGAGCGGTTGGCGCACCACGGCCTGCGCACCATCCTCTTCATCGATGAGGTGCACCGCTTCAACAGCGCTCAACAGGACGCCCTTCTCCCCTGGGTGGAGAACGGAACCCTCACCCTGATCGGCGCCACCACGGAAAATCCGTTTTTTGAAGTCAACAAGGCTCTTGTCAGCCGGTCGCGCCTTTTCCGCCTCCAGCCCCTGGACACCGAGGCGTTGCGCCGTCTTCTCCGGCGTGCCCTGACGGATGACGTCCACGGCTATGGCGCCCGGCGGGTGTCCGTCTCCCCGGAGGCCGAGGCCCACTGGCTGGATGTGGCCAATGGCGATGCCCGCAGCCTGCTCAATGCCTTGGAGCTCGCCGTGGAAACCACCGAGCCCGATGCCGCCGGGGTCATCGCCATTGATCTGGCCATCGCCGAGGAGTCGATCCAGCAGCGCGCCGTGCTCTACGACAAGCAGGGCGACGCCCATTTCGACACGATCAGCGCTTTCATCAAATCCCTGCGGGGATCGGACCCGGACGCGGCCCTCTTCTGGCTGGCCCGCATGCTGGAGGCGGGGGAGGACCCCCGTTTCCTCTTTCGCCGCATGCTCATCTCCGCCGGGGAGGATGTGGGCCTGGCCGACCCCTTGGCAGTGGTCGTGGTGGAGGCCTGCGCGGCCAGTTTCGAGCGAGTGGGTCTGCCCGAGGGCCTCTATCCCCTCGCCCAGGCCGCTCTCTACCTGGCGAGCACCGACAAGAGCAACAGCGCCCTCGGGCTTTTTGACGCGCTGAAGATCGTGCGGCAGGCACGGAGCCCGCAGGTGCCGGCCCACCTGCGGGACGCCCATCGCGACGGGCCCGCCTTCGGCGATGGCCAGGGCTACCGCTATCCCCATGCCTACGCCGAGCACTGGGTGGCGCAGCAATACCTGCCAACGGCGTTGCAGGGCCAGGTGTTCTGGCAGCCGGGCGCCCTTGGCTGGGAGGGGCAGCGGCGCGGCGCCCTGCGGCAGCGGCGCGCCGCCCAGCTGGCCGCTGTGGCGGAGCGGGGCGAGGAGCTCCAGGACCTGCTCAGCGCGGGTCCGGAGGATCCCCAGCTCCAGCGCTGGTTGGCCCGCCAGGCCGCGGCGGAGGGGGAGCGACTGGATCTCTTGCGTCAGCGGTTCTGGGGGGAACGGCATCCCGGTCGCCTGGATCGGGTGTTGGTTCTGCAGTCCCGCTCCCTGCTCTGGGCCCTGGATCCTCTGCGGGACGCCGCAGAGGGCGAGGTGGTGCTCACCGTTGCCCGGGAGCAGGACCGGGAGGCGTTGGAGAGTCAGCTTCAACTGCTGGATCCCCTGCTCCGGCCGACGGTGATGCTCGTGCCGGAGGACGATCCCACCCCCCTGCGCGCCCTGGCGCGGCCGGAGGGACGCTTCGAGTGGATCGTCGCCCGCCAGCCGCGCCTGGAGCGGTCGGCGGTCGGCGCCGGCTGGGTGGAGACCCTGTCCGCCCTGGCCGCCCCCGGAGCCCGCCTGCGCCTGCTTTTCAGCCAACCGCGCCTGGGGCCGGCCAGCGCCTTGCGGGCGCTCCTGCCCTCCGGCAGCGGCCCACAGGGGGGAACGTCACTCCTTGATCGGGTGATGGAGGCGGAAGCGCGGGAGCTGGCGCGCCACGACCTGATCCCCACCGCTCTGGCGGAGGAGCTGGGGCATCGGGGCTGGCGCCTTGCGGAGCGCGCCTGGGAGGAAACCCTCGACCTGCCTTTGGCGGAACGCCTGCTCGACCGCTGGTTCGCCGATGGCGCGCCCTACCGGGCCTCCCTGGATGCGGCGGGGTTGGAGCCCCGGGAACGGGCGGAACTGCGGCGCTGGTTTCAGGACCACCTCGGCGTGCGCCTGCCCCAGCGCCTGGCCCATGGGGTGTTGGAAGGGTTGTGGTTGGCGCACCCCGACGGCGGAACATCCAGCGCTGGCCGACCGCAACGCCGGGAGCGGGCACAAAAAAGCCCCGGTCAGCGCCGGGGCCGGAAGACCTGAGAGCTCAGCCGCTCACCAGAGGCCGCGAATCGGCTCGGGAGAAGGAGCGGGGGCGGGAGGGGTGTAGGAGACCTTCTCGGTCACGGGATCGAGCACCTGGTTGGCCTGGACGCAGGCGGGCAGGAACACGTACCAGGAGAACAGGGAGGTGCACTGGGCGGTGCCGGGCTTGCAGCGGCCTTCGGCACAGATGTTCTGGGCGCCGGTGTAGGTGTTGCAGAAATCGGCCAGGCGGAAGTCGGTGGGCAGAGCCTTCATGATGCCGGCGGCAGACAGGGAGCCATCAGCGGCATCAGCGATGATCGCGGAGCGCAGAGCCTGCACCGCGTAGGTGTTCATGCTGTAGTAGGGGAAGTAGCTCGCGGTGGCTTTCTTCAGGAACTTCACCCCGTTGTCGGAGTACAGGAAGCGGGAGACGCCGATCAGGTCAACGTCATAGGTCTTGAGCAGACCATCGCGGACTTCCTTGGCGGTCCAGCCGGAGCGGCGCAGGCCACCGGCCAGACCGCGGTCGGTGATCGCACCGGTCTTCAGGAAGGTGTCAACAGCCGATTGATTGGTCGACCAGACAGCGGCGCCGGTATTCCAGCGGACGGGATTGGTGGCAGCCAGGGCTGACAGGGGAACGGCGGGGGCAACAAGGGCCGTTCCCACTGTGAGACTAGCGAGCAGACGCTTGAACACGGGTGGTTGGAAGACGACTTCGTTTTCAACCTAGCCACTTGATGCCAATTTGTCCTTGTGCACACGCCAATTGTCTTTGCGCACACGCCAAATCGGGGACCTCACGCCCGGCCCACGAAGCCTGATGTGCCAAGCAAAACGCACGTTACGTCCCTTTAGGCTTCCCCTGCCCTTCCTCCTCGTTCCGTGGCCCTCGCGATCGGCGATCCCGCTCCCCTTTTCACCCTGCCCGACCAGGAGGGCAGACCGGTGACGTTGGCTTCCTTCCAGGGGAAGCGGGTGGTGATTTATTTCTATCCCAAGGACGACACGCCGGGGTGCACGAAAGAGGCCTGCAATTTCCGTGATCGCTGGTCCAGCCTGGAGGAGCAGGGAATCGTGGTGCTGGGCATCAGCAAGGACGATGCCAAAAGCCATGGCAAGTTCATCGCCAAATACGAGCTTCCCTTCACCCTGCTCACCGATGCCGAGCCCTGTCCCGTCGCCAGTGCCTACGAGAGCTACGGGCTGAAGAAATTCATGGGTCGCGAGTACATGGGCATGATGCGCCACACGTTTGTTATCGATCCCGAAGGGAAGATCGAGCGCATTTACCTCAAGGTGAAGGCGGAAACCATGGCGGACGACATCCTCAAGGACCTGGGGCTCGCCTGAGGTTCGCTCCCCCCAAAAAACGGCGGTTCAGGGGGCGGGTCTCAGCCGGGCCAGGCTCTCCAGGCAGAGCAGGGGCCGCAGGTGGACCCTCACCCCGAGCGCGTCCAGGTGGGGCGTCACCCGCGGCTCCAGCAAAGCCCCATCCCCGCCGGTGAGCACCAGGTTTCGGCAGCCCGCCGCTCTGGCCGCATCCACCACAGCCGCGGCCAGAGCGGTCTCCACCCCCACGCGCATGGCGGCCGCTGTCGCCTGGGGCCAGGCGGGATCCCCCCCGATCCAGTCCGCGATGGACGGCCGCGGCAACTGGGCCGTGCGCTCCGCCATGGCGTCCAGTTGCAGCCCCAGGCCAGCCAGCAGGCGCCCGCCACGGAAACGGCCGTCGCTCTCCACCAGGGTCAGGCTCAACACCGTCCCGGCGTCCGCCACCAACACCGCTTCCCGCTGCTCCCGCCAGGCCCCCCAGCCCGCCAGCGCCCGATCCACCCCCAACCAAGGGGGACATCCCGCCAGGGGCACATCGCGGAGGAGGACCTGCCGGTCCAGAGGGGGGTGGCCCCGCTCCGGCAGGCGGCCCACGGAGGCCCAGGCCAGGGGAGGCGCTCCCTCCACGCCCACCTGGGGTGGCATTTCATCCCATCCCCGCAGGACGCCCTCCGGGGTGCGTTGCGCCCAGTGCCAGCGGCTGTTGCCGATGAGCAACCAGCGCGCCGCGGGCGCCTGGCTCAAATGCCTTCGCCCATCAGACCCGGCAGGTGGATGCCGCATTCCTGTTTCAGTCCCCCGAAGCGGGTGGCCCGGCCGGAGCGCGTCCCGTCATCGGCGGCGCTGCTGTGCCAATCGCCCACAGTGGAATACCCCTTGGCGAACAGGGGATGCTGCGGCAGTTGATGGGTTTCCATGTAGTAGTAGACCTCCTTGCTGCTCCAGGAGAGCAGCGGGTGCAACGACAGCACCCCCCTCACCGGATCAAGAGGCGTCATGGTGCGGCGATGGTCGGTTTGCCCCCCGCGCACACCGCTGGCCCAGCAGCGGATTCCCCTCCGCTTCATCGCCCGATCGAGGGGCTCGACTTTGCGTAGCCGGTTGTAAAGGGAGAGATCCTCGACGGTGCCGCTTTCCCAGAGGCGCCCATAGAGGGCCTCCATGCGGGCGGGAGAGAGGTCGGATTGCACCACCTGGAGGTTCACCGGCAGGAGCTGACACAACTCATCCGCGTAGCGGTAGGTCTCCTCCGGCAGATATCCCGTGTCCACCCAGATCACGGGCACCCCCTCGCCGGTCGGCCCTTTCCCCAGCTGGCTGGCCATGTGCAGCAGGACGGCGGACTGGATGCCGAAACTGGTGGTGAGACAGAAGCTGGCGCCAAAGGTGTCCACGGCCCAGGCGAGGCGCTCTTGGGCCGAGAGGGGCTCCAGATGCGCTCTGGCGGCTGCCAGATCCAGTTCCAGCTCGCTGTCGCCGCCCATCACTGGATCGGCGGCGGAGGTGCCGGCGGGAGCGGCAGGCCGGGAGAGGAGAGCGGGAGGGGGATCGGAGGGATCCGGAGCGGCACCAGCCAAGGCAGGAGGAGCTTGGGTGCAGGGAGATGGGCTCATGATCCCATCATGCCCCGCGAACCAAAGCGGTCAGCCTGGGTATGGTGAGGCCATGCAGGCAGGCGACGCGTCCCCCCCCACCCTTCTCGCATCCGCGCCCGAGCGGGGCGCCGGTGCGCATTCTCCGGTTGTGATCGTCGGCGGCGGCTTTGGCGGGCTCTACACCGCCCTGGCCCTGGCCTCCCGGGCTGGGCACCCGCCCCTGCTGCTCATCGAACCGAATGAGCGCTTTCTCTTTCTTCCCCTTCTCTACGAGCTGTTGAGCGGCGAGCTGCGCGCCTGGGAGATCGCCCCGCGCTACGACGCTCTGCTGGCGGGTCCAGGGGTGGGCTGGCTGCGGGATCGCGTCCACAGCGTCAACACCGCGGCCCGTGTCGTGCGAACGGCCACCGGCCGGGAGGTGCCGTATTCCGCCCTGGTGCTGGCCACAGGCTCCAGCGAGAACACGGATGCCGTCCCCGGCGCCGCTCGCCATGCGCTCACCTTCCGCTCCTTGGCGGATGTGGCGCGGCTGGGGGAGGTGGTGCGGGAGCTGGGCCGGCGGGAGAGTCCTCTGCAGCGGCTGGCGATCGTGGGTGCCGGTCCCACGGGCGTCGAGCTGGCCTGCAAGGTGGCCGATCTTCTGCGGGGCGCCTGCGTGGTGGAGCTGATCGAGCAGGGGGACCAGGTGCTGCCGCGCTCCCGCGCCTTCAACCGGGAGCAGGCCCTGTCCGCCCTGCGCCGTCGCGATGTGCGCCTGCGGCTGCGAACCCGGGTGGAGGCGGTGGAGGCCGACCGCCTCACCCTGCTTCTGCCGGAGGGAGCGACGGGCCCCACCTCCACCCATACCGCCTCCGCCAAGGAGGAGCTTCCCGTGCGTGCGGTGATCTGGACGGCGGGCCTGCGTTTTCAGCCCCCCCCTCTGGTTCCGCCCGCCCCCGCCGAACCCTCCGGGCGTCTGCGCTGCCACCCCGATCTTCGCCTTGAGGGCCACGAGGAGGTCTTTGTGGTGGGCGATCTGGCTGCGTTGCCGGGCAACGGCGCGGATCCGAGCAGCCTTCCCCCCGCCAGCGCCCAGGTGGCGTTCCAACAGGCGGCGGTGGCCGCCCGCAACGTGATGCACGCCCTGGCGGGCGATCCTCTGGAGCCCTTCGTCTGGCAGGACCTCGGCGAGATGCTCAGCCTCGGCAAGGGGGAAGCGACCCTCACCGGTGGCGGCCTCACCCTGGCGGGCGCTCCGGCCTTCGCCCTGAGGCGCCTGGCCTATCTCACCCGTCTCCCCGGCCTGCCCCAGCAACTGCGGGGCGCCGCCGGCTGGCTGGCGGAGGCCTGATGGCCGCGCCGGTTCCCGCCCCGCCCGCCCCTTGGCCCCGTCCCCGCGGTTTGCTCCTGGATGCCATGGGCACCCTGATCACCCTGCGGGACTCGGTGGGCACCACCTACGCGGCCGTGGCCGCGGACCATGGCCTGCAGGCCGATCCCGCCGCCATTGATGCCCTTTTTCCCGCCGTATACCGGGCCGCTCCGCCCCTGGCCTTCAGCCTCTCCGAACCGGACGCCCTGCGGCAGGCGGAAATCCGCTGGTGGGGGGATCGGATCCGCGAGGTGTTCCAAGCCCTCGATGGCGCCCCGGAGCCCAGCGACGCCCTGGTGGACGACCTGTTCACGCGCTTTGCCCAGCCGAACCTGTGGCGCGTCTACCCCGAGGTGCCTGAGCGGCTGGCCGCCTGGCATGGCCAGGGGCTGCGGATGGCGGTCGTGAGCAATTTTGATGGTCGCCTCCATTCCCTTCTGCGCGAGCTCGGGCTGATGACCTGGCTGGAGCGGGTCATCGTCTCCAGCGAGATCGGGGCGGCCAAGCCCGCGGCCCTTCCCTTCCGCCGGGCGCTGGACGCCCTGGGGCTGGAACCCCGGCAGGTGTGGCATGTGGGCGATCAACCGGAAGATGTGGAAGGGGCCTCCCGGGCGGGCGTGCGCTGCCTGCGCCTGCGGCGCCCATGAGGCAGGGGGTGCTTCTGGGACGAACGGAGGGCCTCCGTCCGTCCGTGCGCCACCGCCTTGAGCAGTTGCTGCATCGTCGCCATCCCGCCGATGCGCTCGCCGATGCGCTGACCCTTCAGCGGCTGGCGGCGGAGGGGGCCGGCCTGGAGTTGCCGCTCACCCTGCTGGTGGATGACCGGGGGCTGCCGCGAGCCCTGTGGGTGGGGGAGCTGGCCTCATCCCGCCAGATTCAGGAGCGGTTGACCGGGGGCTCCCGGCGCCAGGCGCGGGTGGAGCGCCTGTTCACCTGCGCTGGCACCGCCCGCCAGCCCGGTCTGCAGCCGGGCCATCGCGAGGGGCTGGTGGCCCTCGACCTCGCCGTGCGCTGCTGGCTTCGCTTTGGCCCCCAGCCCGCTGGCGGAGGGCACCATCGGGCCAAGCTCTGGGTGCCCTCCCCGGCCGCGGAGCAGGCTTGGAGGTGCGAGCGGGAGGGGGAGCTGGTGGAGCTCTGCCGGCTGGATCCACCCGCTCTGGAGGAGAGGCCCCAAGATCTGACCCGGGCCTCCGTCGCCCCCGAGGGCCCCGAGGCGCGGGAGCGGGTGCTCCTGCTGGTGCTCAGCCAGGACGAAATCCCCCAGGCGCTGGAGCGGCGCCTCGCCGAATTGGAAGGGCTGGTGCGCAGCGCTGGCGCCGTGCCGGTGGGCGTGGTGCTGCAGCGGCGCTCGGGCGCCTCGGGGGCCGCGCTCTGGGGGGAGGGCAAGGTGCGCGAGGCGGCCCTGGAGGCCCGCCGTCTGGGCGCCAGTCTGGTGGTCAGCGACCGGGAGCTGACTCCGGGACAGATCCGACAACTGGAGAAGTCGCTCGCCTTGCCCCTGAGTGATCGGAGCGAGCTCATCCTCGACATCTTTGCCCAGCGGGCGGCCAGCGCCGCCGGCCGCCTTCAGGTGGAGCTGGCCCAGCTGCGCTATCGCCTGCCCCGGCTCACGGGGCGCGGGGTGGCCCTCTCCCGGCAGGGGGGCGGCATCGGCACGCGGGGCCCGGGGGAAACCCAGCTGGAGAAGGATCGACGCGCCATCGCCCGCCGCATCGATCGTCTGCAACGGGAGGTGGCCCGGCTGGGAGCCCACCGGGCCCGCCTGCGCCAGGCCCGCCGCGACACCTGCCGCCTGGCTCTGGTGGGTTACACCAACGCGGGCAAGAGTTCCCTGCTCAACGCCCTCAGCGGTGCTCTTCCCGGCGAGGGGGTGCTCGCCGAAAACAAGCTGTTCGCCACCCTGGATCCCACCACCCGCCGATTGCGACCGGACACCCAGGAGGCGGGGCGGCAGGAGCCTCTGCTCCTCACCGACACGGTGGGGTTCATCCGCGATCTTCCTCCCGCCTTGGTGGAGGCCTTTCGCTCTACCTTCGAGGAGGCTCTGGATGCGGATGGGCTGTTGATCGTCGTCGATCTGGCGGATCCCTCCTGGCCCGAGCAGTTGGCCGCGGTGCGCTCCGTGCTCAGCGACCTCCATGCCGTCAAGCCCGCGCGGGTGATCGGCAACCAGATCGATCGCTGCCCGGCGGGGGAGCTGGATCGCGCCCGGGCGCTGGAACCCGGGATGCTGTTCGTCTCGGCGACGGGGGATCTCGGCCTGCGTCATCTGCGGCAGGTGTTGCGCGCCTGGTCGGCGGACCTACGCGCTGTGACAGGATCGGAAAAGGTTTCCATGGCCTCCTCCGATGGCTTTGCAGCTCGGCGACACTGTTCCTGACTTCACCCAGGAGTCCCAGCTCGGTCCGATCAATCTCTACGACTTCGGTGCGGACCACTGGGTGGTGCTCTTCTCCCACCCGGCGGACTACACCCCGGTCTGCACCACTGAGCTGGGTGAGGTGGCGAAACTGCGTCCGGAATGGGAGAAGCGCAATGTCAAGACCCTGGCCTTAAGCGTGGATTCCGCCGAGAGCCACAAAGGCTGGATTTGTGATATCAATGAAACTCAAAATACGATCGTTGATTATCCTATTCTCGCGGATTCCGATCGTCGGGTGAGTGAGTTATATGGCATGATTCATCCCAACGCGCTTAATAATCTCACCGTGCGTTCGGTCTTCATCATTGATCCCAATAAGAAGCTCCGCCTGCAGATCACCTATCCCGCGAGCACGGGGCGCAATTTTGCTGAGATTCTGCGGGTGATCGATTCCCTGCAGCTCACCGACAACCATCAAGTCGCCACCCCCGTCAACTGGAAGGAGGGCGAGGACTGTGTGGTCGTTCCCTCGATCCCCACGGACGCGGCTCGCGAGAAATTTCCCAAGGGGGTCACGGAGGTTCGTCCCTACCTCCGCCTCACGCCCCAGCCCAACAAGTAAGCCGGGGCAGCGATGTCGCAATGGTGGCAGTGGCAGCCGAGTGCTGCCCAGGACGTATCCAACAGTTTCGCGGTGATCGGGGTCGGCCGTTTCGGCGGCGCCGTCTGCCGCGAACTGATTCGTTCCGGGGCCGAGGTCCTGGCCATTGATCTCAACGGCCGGGCGATTGACGAGCTGCTTCAGCAGTTGCCCGCCATCGAGGCCCGCATCGTCGACTGCACCGATGAGGAGGCTTTGCGGGCTGCGGGCGCCCTGGACGTGGGCACGGTGGTCGTGGCGATCAGCGAACCGATTGAGGCCAGCATCACCGCCACCCTCATCGTCAAGGATGCTCCGGAAACCCGGGTGCAGCAGGTGATCGCCCGGGCCACCAGCGATCTCCACGAAAAGATGCTGCGCCGCGTGGGGGCCGACAAGGTGGTGTTTCCCTCCAAGATGCAGGGGGCCCGTCTGGGGCAGGAATTGATGCGCCCGAACCTGTTGGAACGGTTGCGGCTGGACGATCGCAACAGCATCGAGGAGATCAAGGTGCCCAAAGCCTTTGTCGGAAGCTCCCTGCGTGATCTCAACCTCCGCAAGTCCTACAGCGTGAATGTGCTGGCCGCCGGTCCGGCCAATCAGTTGATGGTGAATCCTCCGGCCTCCCATGTGCTTCGGGAGGATGAAGTGTTGGTCGTGATGGGCAGCGCGGAGGCGCTCGAAGCCCTTCCCAGCCGCTGACGCCGATGTGGGTTCTGGGGGTGATGAGCGGCACCAGCGCCGATGGGGTGGATGCGGTGCTGGTCCGCTTGCGCGGATCCAATCGGCGTCCGCGTTGGCAGCTGGCCCACACCGCCTCCATTCCCTATCCGGATGATCTGAGACAGCGAATCATCGGCTGCGGCCAGGGCCAGCCCATGGCCGCGGCGGCCCTCCTCGACATGATGGAGGAGCTGACGGAGATCCAGGCTGAGGCGGCCCGGGCCTGTGACCCCAGCGGACGGGCGGAGCTTGTGGGCTGCCATGGCCAGACCCTCTGGCATCGGCCTCCTGTTCCGGGGCGGGGCGGGGCCAGCTGGCAGGCTCTCCAGGGGCCCCTGCTGGCCGAACGGCTCCAGCGTCCGGTGGTGTTTGATTTCCGCGCCGCGGATCTGGCCCTGGGAGGACACGGGGCTCCCTTGGTGCCCGCCGCGGACGCGGCCCTGTTGGGGGGCATCGCCGGCTGGCGGGCCGTGCTCAATCTGGGGGGGATCGCCAATGTCACCCTGCTTCCCCCCCGGCAGGGTCCCGATCGCCACCAGCCCGTGCGGGGGTGGGACTGCGGGCCCGCCAACACCCTGATCGATCTGGCGGTGCACCAGTTCAGCGATGGACGCCTGAGCGTTGATGCGGAAGGCGCCTGGGCCCGCCAGGGGTGTGTGGTCGAGGAGGTCATCGCCGACTGGCTTCAGGAGCCCTACCTCTGCCAGCCCCCGCCGAAATCCACGGGCCGGGAGGCGTTTGGGGCGGAGGATCTGCGGGGGCGGTTGGAGGCGCTGCGGGGGCGGAGACCAGGGCTGACCGCCGCTGACGCCCTCGCCACCCTGACGGCATTTTCGGCCGCCGCCGTGGCTCGGGACCTTCGGCGCGACACCCCTCCCGTGGAGGTGCTGGTGGCGGGAGGCGGCACCCGCAATCTGTTCCTTCTGGAGCAGCTGCGCTTGCGCTGTCAGGGCATGGTCGTGCGTCCGCTGGCCGAGCTGGGGATCGGCGACATGGAGCGGGAGGCGCTGGCCTTTGCCCTTCTCGCCTGGTGGCATGTTCGTGGCCATCCCGGCTCCCTTCCGTCGGTGACGGGGGCGCGGCGGCCGGCTGTTCTGGGTGTGCGGGCGAATCCCGCGACTCCGGAGCGGGGGCGTTTCAGTGTTCGAGAGGACGCCAGAGGCGAAGGCGTCGTGGAGCGCCCCTGAGTCGGGAGGGCTTGCCTCGTTCCTGCCGCTCCAGCACTTCCCGGAACCGCTCGGTCTGGCGGTCGCGCTCTCCCTGCGCCTGGCGACGCTGGCGATCCCGTTGGCGCTCCAGGGCTTCCACCCCCTGCTGGATCAACACCTTGGCCATGTTGCTGACCGTGCGGGACTCGTCTTCGGCCAGGGAGGCCAGGCGCTCGCAAAGATCCTCAGGCAGCACGACCTGAATGCGGGGCGACTTGGGGCGGCCGCTGGAGGAGGTCTGACGGGTCGCCACGACCGCAGGTTGGGATCGGTTACCGAGAAGTGTACAAAGCTAGTCAAGGGTAGTATCCAGCACTATGCTTGTGGAACAGGTCCGCTCCTTCGCCTCCACCTCGTTCCCCTCGGAGTCCTCACATGACGCGATCCACCCCCTCCACAACCGCCAAAGCTGGCGCCAGGGCCCCCAAGTCGCGTGCCAGGACCCCGAACCCGCGCCGCACGGCCGAACGCAGTGACGTGTTGGTGTCCGCGGTGATCAGCACCTACCTGCTCACCCACCTGCACCATGTGCTTCAGCGCGCGGAATACGGCGCCCAGCAGGAGGGGCGTGACGGGTTGGCGGCCAACTACGCCCAGCTCCGCAAGGTGCTCTGCCTGGATGCCCGCAGCATGGAGGATGCCTCCGCCAGTGGCCTCTCCGACGACGGCCGACCCCTGGCGGCCTGAGCCTCCCCAGGGACATCGTCCCGCGCCGCCCTGGCCCCCGGTCCACGCGGAAGCGGTAGCGTCAGGCGACTTGGATGCGCTCCGATGTCCGCCGCCAATGCCGCCGCGCTCTATGCCCGGATCAGTGAGGATTCAGACCTCACCCAATCCCTGTTCCGCCAGGCCCTCCAGGATCCCTCCGGAGCGTTGGGGCGCATCGTTGAGCTGGGCGAGGCCTGGGGGTTGGCCGTCACCAGCGACGAGGTGCGCGACCATCTCGCCGGGTTGGACGACAGCGCCACCAAGCAGTGGCTCCTCAAAGCCCGAGGGGGTCTGTGAAGCCAGGGCGACCGCGCGGTTAAGGGGGAGGGAGGAGGACACCCCGGGCTTCTGGCGCCGATGGGCGCCTCCCCCCTGAGCCCAGCTGAAGAACAGCCAGTAGCTCACCAGGGCAAGGCCGGCAGCCACGACCAGAGCGGCGAGTTGTTCCAGGCGCTTGATCAAGGAGCCCTCGGCGATCCGTCTCCGACGCCAGTCTGCCTGACGTCACTTGCGAGGATGGAGAACCCCATCTCCCTCCTCTGTGCTGCGCCTCGAACGCATCGGCAAGATCTACCCCACCGGAGAAGTGCTGCGGGACGTGAGCTGGGAGGTGAAGCCGGGGGATCGCATCGGCCTGGTGGGGGTCAATGGGGCGGGGAAGTCCACCCAGCTCCGCATCCTCGCTGGCTTGGAGGAACCCACCAGCGGCCAGGTGGTGCGTCAGGGGGATCCACGCATCGCCCTCCTGCAACAGGAATTTGATGTCAACCTCCAACGCACCGTTCGGCAGGAGCTGTTTCAGGCCTTTGCCGAAGCCGCCGTCGTGCTCGATGCCCAGGCCCAGCTGCAGGAGGAAATGGAAACGGAGCGAGCCGCCACCGATCCCGACCATCTGCATCAGCTGATCGAACGGATGGGCCACCTGCAGAGCCGTTTCGAATCGCTCCATGGCTATGCCTTGCAGGCGCGCATCGACCGGCTCCTGCCCACGATCGGTTTCGACGCGGAGGAGGTCGAGAGGCGGGTTGGCGACTTCTCGGGGGGCTGGCAGATGCGCGTGGCCCTCGGCCAGCTCCTGCTCCAGGAGCCCGATGTGCTGCTGCTGGACGAGCCCACCAACCATCTCGATGTGCAGACCATCGAATGGCTGGAAACCACCCTGTTGGCCTGGGAGGTGCCCCTGGTGGTGATCAGCCACGACCGCATGTTTCTGGATCGGATCTGCAATCAGATCGTCGAGACCGAGCGGGGGGTGAGCCGGGTCTATCTCGGCAACTACAGCCAGCATCTCGAACAGAAGGCCCAGGCGAGCGAGGCCCAGCAGGCCGCCTTCGAGCGGCAGCAGAAAGACCTGGCCAGCCAGCAGGCCTTCGTCGATCGCTTTCGCGCCAGCGCCACCCGCAGCACCCAGGCCAAGAGCCGCGAAAAGCTTCTGCAGAAAGTGGAACGGATCGAGGCCCCCGTCGACGACCTCACCGGTCCGCACTTTCGCTTTCCCCCCGCCCCCCGTTCCGGTCGCCGGGTGGCCTGTTTCAGCAACCTCACCCACGCCTACGGCGACCGCATCCTTTTTCTGGGAGCGGATCTGGAGGTGGAGCGGGGGGATCACATCGCTCTGGTGGGGCCCAACGGGGCGGGGAAGTCCACCCTCCTGCGGCTGTTGATGGGCTTGGAGGCCCCCCTGGAGGGGCAGGCCGCCCTCGGGGAGCACAACGTGATTCCGGCGTACTTCGAACAGAACCAGGCGGAAGCGCTGGATCTGTCCAAGGAAGTGCTCGCGATGGTGTTCGAGGTCGTTCCCGACTGGAGCCAGAGCCAGGTGCGCTCCTATCTGGGGCGGTTTGGCTTCAGCAATGACGATGTCTTCAAGGAAGCGGGGATGCTCAGCGGGGGGGAGAAGGCCCGGCTGGCCCTTGCCCTGCTGCTCCTGCGCCCTTCGAATCTCCTGCTTCTGGATGAGCCCACCAACCACCTCGACATTCCCGCCAAGCGCATGCTGGAGGAGGCCGTGATCGGCTATGAGGGGGCGGCTGTGCTCGTCTCCCACGACCGCGCCTTTGTTTCGAAGGTGGCCAACCGCATCGTCGAGTTGCGGGATGGGGAGCTGGTGCTTTATCGCGGCGACTATGCCTACTACCTGGAGAAGAAGACGGAGGAGGCCCAGGAGCGGGAGCGGCTGCGGCAGGAGAAGGAGCGGCAGGCCAAGCGCGAGGCCAATCGCCAGCGTCAACGGAGTCGGGCGCGGACGGGGCGGGAGCGCTCCGAGGCTGCCGAGCCTTCTTGATCAGCGTTTCGCCACACATGGGAAGCCCAGGGGTCGAGGCCAGACGCTCGCTTTCCCTTCCGGCCCAAGGAGGGCGCTTGTGCGGATCGGGTCCATCGGAGGGGTGGACGCGGCGGGGAAGGCTGGAGACAAGTCAGGCGCTGGAAGGCTTTGCGGGAGGGTGAAGGGCTGGCCCGCGCCGGTTTCGCCGCGGTGGCACCCTGGTGCACACCGCCGCCTCGGGCCTCGGTGACCGCGCGGACGGACGGACAAGCCTGGACGCCCTCCATGCAGATTTGCTGACCGGATGCTTACCCGTGTTGCAACGGATACGTGAGCCTTTGAAACGGTTTGTAGCTTTGTGGGCATAGTCCTCTCTTGGAGGTGCCGCCATGTCAGAGCCCCTTGCCCTCACCCTCGGGCAAAAGTTCGAGCTGGAGCGCATGAGTCGTGCCATTGACGCCACCACTGATCCCCAGGTGTTGCGTGGCCTGGCCAAGCAACTGCTGGAGGCCTGGCACAGCCAGAAAGCCGCCACCCAGTGGGTGATGCGACAACACCTGGGGGCCCCACCCCGCGTGGCTTCCTCCCCTGGAGATCCCGCCATGCCCCCCGACGCGATCGTTCCTCCCGCCTCTGGGCCGGACGCCGGTCGGGGTCCGCTTCACGGGGACCACGACCGGCCCTGAGTCCGCCGTTCGGTTTGGGCATCCGCCATGGGCCATCGGTGTCGCCCATGGCGTTGCCTTGTGAATGCGGGTCCGTCAGCTCGGTTGCGGCGGGGGCGTCACCGGGGTCCCTGGAGGGCCAAATCACCGGGCACCACAGGGATCTGGATCGTCTCGCCACCGCGCAGCACGCTGAGGCGGAGGGAGCGGCCAACCCCGGCCCGTTCCACAGCGTTGATCACATCCCCAGGCCCCGTGATCCGACTGTTTTCCACGGCCGTGATCACATCCCCGGGGCGCAATCCGGCCAGGGCCGCCGGCCCCCCGGGTTGCACGGCCACCACCCGCGCTCCGGCCAGCGCTCCACCTCCTGTTCCATTCCTCACCTCGTCAAGTCCCACGCCGATCATGGGATGACTGGCACGACCGCTGCTGATCAGCTGGGCGGAGATCTGCCGGGCGCGGTTGATCGGAATGGCGAAGCCCAGGCCGGCTCCAGGCCCCGAGCGCACGAGGGTGTTGATCCCCACCACTTCCCCGTTGGCGTTGAGAAGGGGGCCACCGGAGTTTCCGGGATTGATGGCGGCATCCGTCTGGATCAGATCCAGCCGCTTGTCCGTGATGCCGAGCTTGCGGGCGTTGCGGTTGAGGCTGCTGACAATGCCCAGGGTCACGGTGTTGTCGAGTCCGTAGGGGTTGCCCACGGCAATGGCCCAGTCCCCTACCTGGAGAGCGTCCGAATTGCCCAGGGGCGCCACGGGCCAGGGACCCGGTCCGCTCAAGCGCACCACGGCCAGATCGGTGAGGCGGTCACGGCCGACCACCCGGCCCTCGACCCGCTGGCCGTTCTGAAGTCCCACGTTGACCCGTTCCGTGCCTTCCACCACGTGGGCGTTGGTGAGGATCAAGCCATCGCTCTGAAAGATGACGCCGCTGCCCTGGCTGCGTTCCGTCCGTTGCGAGGGCATCTGCCCCATGGGAACGCCGAAGAACTGGCGGAAGAGGGGGTCATTCAGGAGACCGCGGGGGAGGGCGCCGGCGCCGCCCACCGCCACCGTTCGCTCCGTGTCGATGGTGACCACGGCGGGGCCGGTGCGCTGAACCGCCGTGGCGACGAAGGATTGACGGCTCAACATCGCGCTGCCAGGACTGGCGGCGGCCGAAGGAATCGACTGGCCAGCGATCGGCCCCAGGGGGGTGATGGCGAGGAGGAGGCTCGTTGCCGCCGTCAAACCGGTGGTCCCGAAGAGAGCCGGAGGAAACAGGGGCATGGGAGGGAGCCGCGGGGTGGCCACAACAATCAAGGGTCAACGTAGGTGCTTTTTTTGACGTGACGCAGGGGGCAAACCGCCCGCCCCCCTGCCGCTACCCCTAATATTTGTAAAGTTTTCTTTCGCTCCGTGGACACCAGCCGCCTCCTCCTGGCATTCCTCGCCTTCGGCGCCGCTTGCACCACCCTTTGGGCCTGGATGCTTGCCACCAACGCCACGCCGAGCGAGCGATGATGAATTCGCGTCTTCTGGCGCTCAAGCCCCCCCTCGTTGTGCGGCCCCATGCCGACCCTTCTCGCTGAGCTTTTCCCCCTGCTCTACGGGGTCTGCTTCCTTTTCTTGCTCTGGCAGGCCTTCCGTGTCATGGGCCGAGGCTTTCGGGCCATGGGCCGCCCCGGCGCGCCCGCCATGCCCACCCCCTCCGACGATCGTCGCGGCAAGGTCACCATCCATCCCGAGCTCCTGGATGCCAATGGCCAGCTCACCCGGGAAGATCTCCTCACGGTGCGCTTCAGCGATGACAGCGGAGAGCCCGTCCGCCCTGTCGAGTGATCGGTCGGACCACCCGATTCACCCCTCAACCCTGGCCGGGGCTGTAAAGCTGTCCATCGAGTTGGTCCCCTCGCGCTGCCCCCTCGCAAAAAGCGGGAGGGTGCCTGAATAGGCTCAGGGACCTGCCTCCCGGACAACTTTTGATGGTGGATCAGAGAACCCGTATCGTTGCCGCCGTCCTCAACGCCCTCAAACTTCCCCCCCGGTTTCGTCTGAAGCTGGTCAAGGATGATCCGATTCGCCTGGAGCTGAGTCTCACCCCCGCCTACGGGAAGGATCCCATCCTGGTGGGCATCGTCGAATCGCAGGATCTGGTGGCCCGACGGGATCGCGAAGGTCGCATTCCCCGCGATCTCCAGGGCACCTGGGACTGGACCGTGCGGCACGGCAAGGTGACCACAGGCGGCTGGAACCCCTATCTGAAGGAGGCCTTGCAGACCATGTTCGAGACAGGTCTGCCCGCCATGGTCTACGAAGAGAACACCGGCGAGGTGTACCACCCCGTTGATGGCCTACGCCACGTGCGCTGATCCCCACCCGCGTCCTGAACCCCTGCCGATCGACGGCCAGCTGGGGGCGATTCAGGAGGCCCTGACGTCGGAGGGAGCCACCCTCCTCCTGCAGGCCCCTCCCGGCGCTGGCAAGACCACCCGGGTCCCCCTGGCCCTGCTGGCCTCCCTGGAGGCGGGAACTCGCCTGCTTCTCATTGAGCCCCGACGGCTGGCGGCCCGCGCTGCCGCCGAACGCCTGGCTCGGGGCCTCCAGGAGCCGATTGGCGAGCAGGTGGGCTACAGCGTCCGACTGGAGACGCGCCAGAGCGCGCGCACTCGCTTGCTGGTGGTCACCCCCGGGGTGTTCCTGCGGATGTTGCAGGCCGACCCCGCGCTGGAGGGTGTGGCGGCGGTGGTGTTCGACGAGGTGCATGAGCGGCGCGCGGACTCGGATCTGGCCTTGGCGCTGCTCCGGCAGGCCCGGTCCTGCCTGCGTCCGGAGCTGCGTCTCCTGTTGATGTCCGCCACCCTCGATCTGGAACCCCTGGCCGCGGCCCTGGACGGCGCCACCGTGCTCACCGCTCCCGGACGCTCTCACCCGGTGGAGGTGGTTCACCAGCCCCCCCGATCGGAGGAGACCCTGGAGCGACAGGTGGTCCGTGCTCTGGAGTCCTGGTGGCTGCCCGATCGCGAGTCCGGGGAGACGGTCCTGGTGTTTCTTCCGGGCCAGCGGGAGATCCGGGCCGCGGAGCGGGCCATCACGAGCCAGGCCTGGGCGCGGGACCTGGAGTGCGTCCCCCTTCACGCCCAGCTCTCCCTGGAGGCCCAGAGCGCCGCCATCGGCCCGGCCCGAGAGCCCGCGGGCAAGGTGGTCCTGGCCACCGCCATCGCCGAAAGCTCCCTCACCTTGGCGGGTGTGCGTCTGGTGATCGACAGCGGCCTCAGCCGACAGTCGCGTTTTGATCCCTCCACCGGCATGGATGGCCTGGTGACCGGGGTGGCCAGTCAGGCCAGCGCCGAGCAGCGTCGGGGTCGGGCCGGCCGCCTGTGCCCGGGGCGATGCGTGCGGCTGTGGAGCGCTGCGGAGCAGCAGCGGCGTCCTCCCTTCACGCCTCCGGAGATCCTCACGGCCGATCCCCTCCCCCTGGCCCTCGAGCTGCTGGCCTGGGGCGCGGGGCCCGGGGAGGATCTGCCCTGGCTGGATCCTCCCCCTCCCGCTCCCCTGGCCCAGGCTGGCCAGGTGCTCGCCCAGCTGGGTGCGGTGGACGGTACCGGCCGCATCAGTGCCCATGGCCGCGCCTTGGCGCGGTTGGGAGTGCATCCGCGCCTGGGCCACATGCTCCTGCTGGCGGAACGGGAGGGGTGGTTGCCCCTGGGAACGGCTCTGGCGGCGCTCCTCAGCGAGCGGGATCCTCTGGCGGGAACCAGCGCGGGCGGTGACCTCCGCGCTCGTGTCGCCTGGCTGTGTGGGCCCCCCGGGTCGGGAGCGCTCGGCGGGGAGGACCGCGGCCGACGACCGCTGCAGCGGTTGCGCCGCGAGCTGGCGGATCAGGTGGCGCGCGCGACCGGCGGACGCCGCGGGGCGTACCCCGCGGTCAATGCCGATGCCGTGGTCTCCGATCCGGAGGGCCGGATTCTCGCTCGCCTGGTGGCCTGGGCCTGGCCGGAATGGATTGCCAGCGCGCGGGGCCAGGGCGATGGCCGCTTTCTGATGCACTGTGGCCGCGGGGCCAGCGTGCCCCCTGGCGATCCCCTGGCAAGCGCCGCCGGCTTGGCGATCGCCGCCGTCGATGGCGCAGGTCCCGAGGCCAGGGTGCGTCTGGCCGCTCCCCTCGATCGCTCCGGGCTGGAGGCCTTGGCGGACTCCGCCCTCGAGGTGCGCCGACGGGCCCGCTGGGATGCGGCGGGTGAGCGGGTCCGCTGTGAGGAGGAGCGCTGCTTCGGCGCGATCGTTCTCGCGCGCGCGCCCTGGCCCGATGCTCCCCTGGAGCGGATCCGGGAGGCATTGCTCGTCGGGCTGGAGGCGATGGGTCTGGAGGCCCTGCCCTGGACGCCGGACCTCCACCAGCTGCGCCAGCGGCTCGCCCTGGCCCACCGTCATCTCGGCGCCCCTTGGCCCGATGTCCGTCTGGAGACCCTGCGGGCGGATCTCGGGAGCTGGTTGGGCCCCTATCTCGATGACACCATGCGCTCCCGCGCCGATCTGGAGCGCCTGCCCTTGGCGGACGCCCTCTGGGGGCCGTGCGATGGGTCCCAGCGTCAGCGGCTGCGGCAGCTGCTTCCCACCCATCTGCCCGTGCCCTCCGGGCGAACCGTGGCGCTGACCTATGACGCCGAGGGTCCGGTGCTGGCGGTGAAGCTGCAGGAGATGTTCGGACAGCGGCAGACGCCCCGCCTGCTGGAGGGGCGTCTGCCGCTGATCCTTCACCTGCTTTCGCCGGCGGGTCGTCCGGTGGCGATCACCAGCGATCTGGAGCGTTTCTGGGGCGAGGGCTACGCCGCCGTCCGCCGCGACCTGCGGGGGCGCTACCCGCGCCACCCCTGGCCTGAGGATCCCCTGACCGCCACGCCCACGGCGCTGTCCAAGGCACGGCTGCGGGCGCTTGAGGACAGGCCTCAGAAATGACCCGCCAGCAAGGGGCCGTAGCCGAAATGCCTCAACCCCTCCACGATCCCCCCGCACCCATGCGCCCGGGCCCGATAAACACGCCCCAGCAGGGGCAGGGCCTCCACCAGGGCTGGTTCGGCGTTGCCCACCATCACGCCGGGCAGGCCCGTTTCAAACATGGCCAGATCGTTGAGGCTGTCGCCCGCGGTCACCACGGTGTCGGGCGTCACTTCCAGCCAGTCGAGCAGGGCGGTGAGGGTGGAGCCTTTGTTCACCCCGGCGGGGAGCACATCCAGGTATTTGTCCCCTGACACCAGACAGTCGACGCCATGGGCGGTCACCGCGTGCAGTCGCGACCGGTCCAGAAGCGCCGGGTCGATCAGATAGGCCAGGCGACGCACCGCGCTGACCGGCTGGGGGGACAGTCCCGGGATCGTGCGCAGCAGGGGGAGCACCCGTTCCGCCTGGCCGCGCCAGCGACGCTCGATCGGCTCCACCACCAGGGGGATGGGCGCCAGGCTGGCCCCGCAGGCCACAGTGCAGCCGACATCGCTGATCACCAGGTGGGGCGCCTCCAGGCCCATGGCCGTCTCCTCCCGCAGCAGGCGGGCGATGGAGGCCAGATCGCGACCGGTGTTGAACACGTGCAGGACATGGTCCCGCCGGGCCGCGAGCCAGCGGTAGAACCGTCGTCGCCATTGGGGGCTCCCGCTGAGCAGGGTGCCATCCAGGTCCGTCACCAGCACCAGTTCGGGGTGTCGCGGCAGACGGGCGCTGAGGCCTTTCTCCAGCTGTTGGCGGCGGCCTTCGGAGGCGGGGGCTGGGTCGGGACGCATGGGCAGGCCGCGGTCGGGGCCGATCCTCGGCGACGTCGGCCCCCTTGCCTAGGGTGAAGGCCCTTGGGCCGGACCGGCGACATGGGGGAGCTCCTCGATCGGCTTGACGCCACTGAGCCCCTGCCGTCATTCCACGGCCTGCATCGCTACACCGTGGCCTCCCTCAACGAGGCCATCGCCACCCTTCTGGGTCGGGGCTTCGCTCCCCGCTTCCTGCTCGAAGCCACCGCCAGCCGACCGCAGCTCAAGAAGGGGCATCTGTGGCTCACCCTCACCGACGGGGAGGCCACGGTGCCGGGGGTGATCTGGTCGTCCCAGCTGCGCAAGCTCGCCTTCGTTCCGGAGGACGGGGATGGGGTGACCGTGGTCGGCAAGTTGAATTTCTGGACGGCGAGGGCCGCCCTCTCGGTCCAGATCCTGGATGTGCGTCCGAGCCTGACGGCGGTGATGCGGCGGTTTGAACTGGTGCGCGCCCGCCTGGCGCCCGAAGGCCTTTTCGATTCGGAGCGCAAGCGGCCTCTGCCGGCCTGGCCCGCGCGCATCGCCCTCCTGACCAGCGTGCCGAGTTCCGCCCTGGCCGACATGCTGCGCACGGTCCGAGAGCGCTGGCCCCTCACCACCGTGGTGATCGTGCCCGTGCCCGTGCAGGGGGCGGTGGAGGGGCGGGTCTGTGAGGTGATCAAGCGGCTGGCGGCCCGAGCGGAGACCATCGGGCTGGAGGCCCTCGTGGTGGCCCGGGGGGGGGGCAGCAGGGAGGATCTGGCGTTGTTCGACGGCGAGGCCCTGGCGCGCTGCCTGGCGGCCTTCCCCCTGCCGGTGATCTGCGGTCTCGGCCACGAGGACGACACCACCATCGCCGATCTGGTGGCGGACTACCGGGCGGCCACCCCCACCGCCGCTCTGGTCGCCCTCCTGCCCGATCAGGTGGCGGAACGCTCGGGCCTTCAGCAGTTGCGGCGCCATCTGCGTCAGGTGGTGGGGTGGCGGCTGCAGACCCTGCGCCGCCAACTGGTGCTGTTGCAGGCCCGCCTGGAGCCTCTCCATCCGCGGCGCCGGCTGGATCTGGAGCGTCGCCGCCTGGACCAGCAGCGGCTGCTGCTGCGGGCCCTTTCGCCGCGCCATGTGCTGGAGCGGGGCTTCGCCCTGGTCCGGGGACCCAAGGGGGCGGTGGTGCGGTCCATCCAGGGCCTGCGGCCGGGGGATACGGTGAGCGTGCAACTGCAGGATGGAAGCCTGGACCTGCTCGTTCAGCGGCTTCACCCCTCCGCCGCCGATCCCCCATGACGGATCCCCCCAGCGGGGGCGTCAAGCCCCGCACCCGCTCCACCACCCGAACCGCGGCCGCTCCAGCGGGCCCGCGCCTGGAGACCTTGACCTACCGGGAGGCCCAGGCCGCCCTGGAGCAGACCCTGGTGGAGCTCCAGGCGGAAGACCTGGATGTGGAGCGGATGACGGAGGTGTACCAGCGCGCCTGCGCCTATGCCGATCGCTGCGACACCTTGCTGCAGACGGTGGAGGCCCAGGTGCTGCTGTGGGACCCCGATCAGCCCGACCGTCCCCCCCAACCCCAGTCCCCATGACCGCAAGTGTTCCTCCACAGGCTCCCGCGCGCTCCCTGGCGTGGATTTATCTCGCCCTGGCGGTAGCCGGAGCCGTGCTCCCCTGGTTGGCCAACCTGGACTTCATCCGCGCCAGTGGCCAACCCTTCGACCTGGGTCTCTTCGTGCGGTTGGCCAATGCCAACCCCGCCGCCCAGTCCCTGTCGCGCGACCTGGCGGTGGGCGCCTCGGCGGTCACCCTCTGGATGGTGGTGGAGAGCCGTCGCCTCGGCATGCGTGGCCTGGGCTGGGTGTTGCTGAGTTGCGTCACCATCGCCTTCGCCTTTGGCGCCCCCCTGTTCCTCTACCTCCGGGAGCGACGCCTCCAGGAGCTGGCCCGGCAGGCCTGAGCCGGCTCGTCGTCCTCCGGCCCGAGGGCAGCGGAAGACCCCCTCTTCAGCACCTGAGGCTTGGGGGCCTTGCCAGGCCTGAAATTCCGCGGAAGGCAACACCAAGCGCGAATAACCCGGCGAGAAACCGCGAGAGCCTTCAACCCAGTCAAGTCAGTCCAGGTCAGTCCAAGTCAGCGCAGAGCAAAAAAAACGCCGGCGTGAGCCGGCGTCGTCTCCGCAGATCCGTTCAGATTCAGCGATAGACCCCGTCATTGATCCGGTCGAAGCCCTCGTTCAGGGCGATGGAGGGGGGGGTGACGGTGAAGTTGTCCTTGTATTTCTCGAACAGCTCCTTCTGCCGCTCGGTGAGATCCAGCTTGAGGACGTCATCAACGCTGGAGTAAGGGCCTCCGAGGACGATCTTGCCCGCCAGGGTCGGGTACATGCCCGGATATTGCTGGAACCGGCGCACGGACGAGTTGTTCAGATCCACCTTGCCCGCCGTTTCCGCGATCTTGTCGTCCGCCACGTTGCGACGCTCCGCGGCCTGTGCGGCTCCGGGAAGCCAAAGGGTCAGGAGCAGACCCGCCAGGGCAACCCCACCCATGAACCAGGCAAGCAGCCGCTTCATCACAGCAACACTCCGAAAGGAAGTTTCAACGTTACAGAACTCCAGCGCAACGCCCGGCTGACGGATCCCCGCCATTCGCAGTTCTTCAGATCAGACCGCTCATTCGGGGGGCCAGAAGCGCCGCTCCGAGAAAGACCCCATCCACCAAGACGGTGGAGGCCAGCGTGGCCGCGGCTACCAGGCCAGCCTCATCTTTGCCCTTCAGGCGCCAGGCCAGCTGCACGATCCAGGTGGCGATGAGGGCGAGGGCCAGAAGGGAAAGCGGATGAAGCAGGCTCCGGGCGGCCTCCCGCAGAAGCGTCAGCGCTGCTTCCGGAGCCGCCTGCACGATCGGGGGCCAGAGGGGCATCAAGCCGGTGAGAGCGATCATGCCATCGGTGAGCGCTGTTCCCAGGAGGGAAGCGAGATAAAAGGCCGCTCCGATCCGCCAGCGGGTCCCCAGGCCGCCGATGGCCAAGGGAAGGGCGAAGGCTTCGATCGGCAGGTGGAGCACCGGATGCTCCCGTCCCCATCCCCAGAACAGGGTGCCTCCCAGCCAGCTCCCCGCAAATCCCACCAGCAGGATGCCCAGCCGTTGGCGCTCCGGATCGGGGTGGCGCGCCGCGGCCAGGGCGAGGAGCACAAGGGGCACGGTCACCAGGGCGGAAACCATGGGGGCCCAGCGCACCAAGGGGGCTTGGAGAAAAACGGGCCCGACCGTCAGAAGGGCGGCGATCCCGGGGAGCGCCCAGCTGGAGAGGCGGAGCAGCCGGGAGTCGGCGGAAAGGGGAGCCGACGCGATACGGGCCTGCGGACCACGGGTGGAGAAACCGCTCGTGGAACCGCTCGTGGGGAGCCCGATCACTACGGCTGAACACAAAGTTGGCCAACCTTAGGGGCCGCGGGCCTTGGCGCGCGAAACAATCGGGGCATAAGGTCGCTTTGTTCGGGCGCCTCACGCCCGCGATGCCCCCCCCATGACCTTTGCCGCCGCGGTCCAGACCCTGCCTCCGCTGGAGGCCTGTTGGCACGCGCTGGTGTTGGGCGTGGTGCAGGGGCTGACGGAATTTCTGCCGATCAGCAGCACGGCCCACTTGAAAGTCGTGCCTGTGCTGTTGGGATGGGGGGATCCCGGAGTGGCGGCGACCGCCGTCATCCAGCTCGGCAGCATCGCCGCGGTATTGGCTTATTTCCGTGACGATCTGGCGGAGGTGCTGCGAGGGGTCTCCCGAGCATTTCGCGACGGGCGTTGGAGCGACCCTCAGGCCCGGCTCGGGGTGGCCATTGCCCTGGGCACGCTGCCAATCATCATTGCCGGCCTTTTGCTGAAGAAGCTCGTTCCGGATTACGACAACTCTCCCCTGCGCAGCCTCACGTCGATTGCCATCGTGTCGATTGTGATGGCCCTGCTGCTGGCTCTGGCGGAGCTGGTGGGTCGTCGCCGCCGCGCCTTGGGCGAGGTGCTGCCCCGCGATGGCGTGCTCGTGGGCCTGGCCCAGGCCCTGGCCCTGGTGCCCGGCGTGTCCCGCTCCGGCAGCACCCTCACCGCCTCCCTGTTCGATG
>CAYVWU010000007.1:0-31672 GCA_964455575.1 uncultured Cyanobium sp.
CCCGGAGTTCAATCACTGCTGCCGGACCACGGGGCAACATGCGACATGCTCCTAGGAGGCGAGGGCGGGATCGTTGCTCCAGGAGAAGGTCCAGCCCTGGATAACGGGGAGTGTCGAGGGCCCTCGCCCTTGACGGAGATCACTGACGAAAATCACAGCGGCCGTTCGACGGGGGTCACGGAAAAATCCAGCCACATCCGGCACCATGAGAGGGAGGCCGGATCCTGGTCCGACTCCGCGCGCTGGTTTTCCTTCCGTTGACGGCGACGTGTCGACGGGCAGGTGACGGTCTGACGGGACCTGCTCCAGGCCATTGGCTGTCTTCCGCGTCAAAACGTTCGCCCGTGTCCCCCCATGGCTCAGAGTCTTCCCTCCATTGCCGCGGGCCCGCAGGCCTTCCCCTACCGGCCTCAGCCGCGACTCCTGAATGCCGTGCCCGCGACCACCAAGGTTGTGCGCTACCCCGCTGGACAGGGTGCCCAAAGCCACGTGACCCTCCAATGGTGCAAGGGCATTCCAGCGAAGGACACCACCCAGCGCACGCTGCACCCCCTGAACGAGCCGCTGGGGCTGTGCAGGGAGGACGTGCGGGGACAAAAGGTTGAGCAGGAGATCACCCTGCCCCCGGGAGCCTCCAACCTTCCCCTCCTTCCCGGGGGAGTCTTTGATTCGCAGGATCTGTTGCGCTCCGGGACCTTGACGTACCAGAACAGGGAGGTCCTACAGGCGTTGACGGATTCCGCCCGTCCTCCGTGCCTCCCGAACCGCTCCTCCAGCTCCGAGATGTGCTGGAGCACCTGCCCAGAGAGCATGGGATTGAATATCGGTGGCGCCTACTTCTTTCTGAGCCCAGCCAACAACAAAGCGTTTGCCTTTTCATCCGCGAACTATCGATATCTCTATGCCTACACATTTGATCAGATCTTTTTCAGCATCCAGGCCGACAATCCCGGCAAAGCTTCAGACTCATCACGCACCTTGGAAACCATGAGCTCTGAGCCCCTGGGCGAGGATGCACTCTTTCTTCGCGAAGTGAAATACGGACGAAGGGTGTACGTGCTCATTGAGAGCCAAACCGCCCTGGAAAATCACATGAATGGCATCAGGCGTGGGCTGGAGTGGATCATGCTCTCCGCAAAACTCCAAGATCCCTGTTTCGCGACCAAAGTCAAAGAACAAACAAGCATTCGGCTTCAGACGCAAGACAATCAAATCCTTGACGCCCTGGAGATCACACAATTACAAGCCGCCCTCGACGCCTATTTTGAATCCTCCTGCAGCGAGAACCCCCTTTCCCCCCTCTCTTTCCAAGTCAGCGATCTCGACGGCACCCCGGTCTCCCTGCTGACCTCCGCGTTCATCAACAGCCAGCATTCTCTAAGCAGCTCTAAAGTGCAGATTCGACTTTGCAGGATCAAACTCTCTCGACAAAGCAAGACGAAACTTATCACTAATAAAGATATTCACGGAACGCTTCTTCTCCATCTGATCGATGAACCGGGCCGCCGGTTGCTCTCCACTGGCAATCACAACGGGGTGGACCAGCCTGCGAGCCCAGCAGCCGACGGAACCCTCACCCTCGCCACGGCTGACCTGCCATTGACGTTGGCCGAAGGCGAGATTCATGCCTTTCCAGCGCTGGATCCAGCAACCCATCTGGAGCTTCATATCCCCAATCTCGACAGGATTTTGCTGGTGGAGGCCCACCTCAATGCTGAGACGACCTGGGCGGAACCCCATCCGGTCACCGGCAACAAACCGGCAAGGAAGGTGCGACAACTCCTTTTGGAGAGCTCCGGAGAAATCACCTTTCCTTGCAGGCTGGAGGGGAACGCTGTTCTGGATGTCACCATGGAGATCAAGCCGCTTTAAGACCACGGAGGCCGGGCCGGCCGGACTAAATCAAGCCGCGACGGCGCAGGGGTTGCAGATCGTTCAATTGCCACCCTCCCGCGCTGGTTTCCGTCACCACCCCGTTCTTGCGCAGTTGGCTCAGGATCCGAGAGGCCGTCTCCCGCGCCAGGCCGGACAGGCTGGCCAGTTCCCGATGGGGAAGCGGTGGAATGGGTGTTGTGGCGGGGGCGCCAGGGCCTGTTTTCTTGGCCAGATCGGCCAGGGTGGCCATCATGCGGGTCGAAGCGTCAGCGCTCGTCAGACGGAACCGGCGGTGGAGCTCGCAGAGGCGTTGCGCCTGCAACTGGGCCAGGGCCAGGGCCAGACGCGAATCCTCCCGCAGCAGGGTGCTGAAGGGCGTGGCCCGCAGGAGCAACAGGGAGCAGGGCGTCAGGGTGATGACATCCGCCGAGCGCACCCCACTGGGGCTCAGGGTGGCCATCTCGCCGCAGACCTCACCTGGACCAAGCAGAGCCAGGACCGACTCCTCCCCATGGAGATCCATGCAGCGCACTTTCAACAGTCCTGAGCGCAACACGAAGAGCCCCTGCGACTCCTCCTTCTCCAGGATCACATGCTGATCCTTGTCGAGGTTGAGCAAACGGTGATGCTCAAGGAGGAACAACCGCTGCTCGTGATCCAGCCCCGCAAACAGGGGCACCTGGCTGAGCTCATCGGGGGGGATCGACGGGCTCAGGGTCATGGCATGGCCAAGGCGGTTTTGGTTGTGTTGGGGGGATTCACCGTAGTGCGACTCATCCCGTGCTCCCGATATAACAACATGAGAGAAGGGAGAAATCCGCGGACACGAACCGCTCAATCCCCAGTTTCGCGCAATGACATGCCAGCCGAGCGCAATCTTTTGCGGTTTGCAAGCCAATGGCCGGGATCCACATGCAGTGAATTATTGAGGCAACCCATCACCCCACGCTGAACACCTCCACCTCACCCAACCCCTTCATCGCGTGCAGGCCCCGGGGAACGGGAGCGCCGCATGGGACGGCGACCAACCGGTCCGCGGTCGTCCGATCCAACAGCACGGAGGCTTTCAGCTGGCGGGTGAGGCTCTCCAGACGGGCGGCTCGATTCACGGTGTCGCCGATCACCGTGAATTCCATCCGCTTGGGGCTGCCGATCTGCCCCACAACCGCCGGGCCGCTGGCGATGCCGATGCCATTGGCCAACGCCGGCCCCCCCTCCGCGGCCCAAGTGCCATTGAGACGATCCAGGGCGGAGCCCATCGCCAGCGCACAGGCCACGGCGGCGCTGGCCTCCTCCCGCAACCCCCGCCCCACAGGGGAGCCGAACACGGCCATCACCGCATCACCGATGAATTTATCCACGGTTCCGCCATGGGCCAGGATCACATCCACCATGGCGGTGAGATAACTGTTGAGCTGAAGCACATGAGCTTCGCTTTGCCCCGCCGCGCTCCGCTCCCGGGTGAGGCTGGTAAATCCCTTGAGATCGCAGAACAACACCGTGACATCCAGGGTGCGTCCCCGCAGGATTCCTTGGGCGGCCGCCGGGTCAGCCAGGATCTCCGCCACCACCCCGGGGGGCACATAACGCTCGAAGGTCCTCCGCAACCGCCGCCGTTCACGCCCCTCCAGCAGGTAGGCGTCAGCGCTGTAGAGCACCCCCAGCAGCCCCAACCCGACGGCGGGAGCCAGGAGGGGCAACCAACGGTGGAAGCGCTGTTGCACCACCACCCCGAGCGCCAGTTGAACCCCCAAAACGAGGCCCACCACGCTCAACCGCCAAGCCAGGGCCTGTCGGGCCAGGGCCAGGGCCGCCACTAGCAGCAGCGGCGCGGCGGCCATCCCGCCGCGGG
The DNA here is from genome assembly GCA_964455575.1 of uncultured Cyanobium sp. Taxonomy (GTDB): domain Bacteria; phylum Cyanobacteriota; class Cyanobacteriia; order PCC-6307; family Cyanobiaceae; genus Cyanobium. The sequence continues at coordinate 3,728 of CAYVWU010000007.1, forward strand.
CCCAAGCCCCCGTGGGCCATGGCCGCAGACCATCGCCGACGAGGGAATTGGCGGTGGCGGTGGCCAGAAGCTCCAGCCCGGACAAAGGACCGAAAGGCGTGGGATAGCCGTCATCTCCCTGGGCAAGGGTGGGGCCGACCAGGACGATGGCCCCGGAGAGGGCGTTGCGTTGAGGATGGCGCCGCCAACGGCTCCCATCCAGCACCTCCCAGGCGCTCAGGCGGACAAAGGTGCCCTCCGGTCCGTAGGGGTGGAGCCAGCTCTGGTGATCGCTCTGGCGGCTCGGGCGACCGGCGAGGCGCAGGATGGCCAGGGGAAGGGACGGGGGCGCCACCACCCCCTGCGACCGCAACACCCCTCCGGCATAGGCCTCGGGATGACGCAGGGGTTCTCCGGGCAGTCGCAACGGGGTGTTGCTCAGGCCGATGGCCAGACCCGGGAGCGCCATGAAGGCCTCCGGCCGCACCAAGCTCAAGGCACCGGCGCCCAGGGTGTCGTTGGCTTCGGACATCTCCGCGGCCAGGACCAGGCGCCCGGGGTGGCGCCGAAGGCTGGCCGCCATCGCCTGGTCATCCTCCGCCCCATGGCTGCTTTGCCCCGCAAAGGTGACGTTGATCGCCACCACCCCCGCCCCCTCCTCCAGGAGCCGCTCGGCCACCCGGCCATAAGCCGCCCGGGGCCAGGGGAGGGTGCCGATGCCCCGGCTCCAGGCTGGAGCCTCCCCCTGACGGGCAAACCAGTCACCCTGCTGAAGCGTGGCTTCATCCACCGCCACGAGCACCACATCACTGGGGGGAGAACGGCGACCGAGCCAAGCCACGGTCTGGTCTTCCACCGCCCGGTCCCACAGCCGCCACCAGGCTCCGGGCCAGCCAGCCACCCGTGCCACGCCCCCCGCAAGGGAGGCGCTCAGGTACAGCAGGATCAGACGACGGATCATCCTTCAAGCCGCCGCTAGCGGAAGCGGCGCAGCTGAAGCCGTCAGTCGCGCGGGACGGGTCATCAGAACAAGCGCGGCAGCCCCAGAGAGGGCAAGGACGGCAGGGAGGGTCGCGGAATGGGGAGGGTACTGGAGGGAATCGGCAGGCTCACGCCGGGGAAGCGGAGGTTGAGATAGGCGCGCAGGTTCTCCAAGCCGGGCAGGGGCGCCTGGAAATCGCGGAAGAGCGGTCCCCGCAAAATCCGCTCGTAATCCCCCGCCTCCAGCTTCAGCAAGGTCAGCACCACCCCCGCCGGGGAAAGCCGCAGCTGCTGGCCCGCCTCCAGCAGGGTGGGCGGCGCGGAAGACGGCGCTCCCAGCTCGAGGGGCTGCACCTCCACGCTGCCTTCCAGCACCGCGATCTCCGACTCCCCGTCCTCCTTCACCTCGATCACATAGTTGGTGCCTCGCACACTGAGGCGTGCCGATCGGGTGCAGCCGTTCTGACGACCCGAGACCAGCACCAGGCCCCGGTCGACGAGAAAGCAGCCACTGCCCAGACGCAGCTGGGAAAAGGTGTTCAGCCTGCCGACGGCCCCGCTGTTGAACAGCAGCTGGCCGCGACTGTTGCCCGTTTTGAGCTGTTGCGGCGCCCGAGCCGTCTGGCGCACATTGGCCCGGTTGGCATCGATGTAGAGCTCCTTGCCGTCGAGGATCTCCTGCACCACAGCGGATTCCGCTGCCCGGGCGGAGCCGCTCCACAGGAGGGGCAGCAGGAGGAGCCCCCTCCCCAGAAGGACTTCGGCCCCGCGCTGCCCCCTGGCGCGACGCCGCGAGCGCGGCGGGGCCAGGGGTCGGGCCATGAGTCGAACCATCGCGCCCCCGGACAAACCCTTCCATTTTGCGGCGCGGAACAGGGCCGGAGCCGGACCAGAGGCGTACGAAACAGCGCCGACGTGGAGTCGTTGCGGCAGGCTGATCCTGGAAGCCCGGTGGCCCATGGGTCTGCTTCGCATCTGGTTCAGCGTCCTCCTGCTGACGCTGGTTTTGCTGGCGGTGCGGCACGGGTGCCGGCAACGGGGGTTGCCCCCGCCACCCCTGCGCCTGCCCCTGCTGGCGGCCCTGGCCTGGGGTCTGCTGGCCACCCTTCCTCTGGGCGGCCTGCCGCCCCCCCAGCGACTCTGGGTGTCCCTGACCGACGAGCTGCTGCCGGCCTTCGCCGCCATCCGCCTACTCGCCTGGCTGGGTCTGGAGTTGCCGGGCGGACTGGGCTGGTGGCGACAGCCCCCGGAGCTGCTGGTGCAACTGCTCACCTTCGGCACCTCCGCCCTGGCCGCGGTGGTGATCCTGCGGCAGTCCGCCCGGCTGGATGTGCTGGGCCTGCTGACCACCTCCGCCGTGCTCACCGCCGTGCTGGGCCTGGCGTCTCAAGAAGCGCTCAAGGACCTGATCTCAGGCCTCGAGCTGCAGCTCTCGGAGGATTTCCGCGTGGGCGACTGGATTGAGCTGACGGGGGGTCAGCACGGGATCGTCACCTCCATCAGCTGGCGGGATTGTGGTCTGCGCACGCTGGATGACGGCCTGCTGGTGGTCCCCAACAGCAAGATCACCGCGGATGTGCTCCTCAATCGTTCCCACTATGGGCGTTGCGCCCAGAGGATCCGCGTGGGCCTGGATTACAGCTTTCCCCCCGCCCGAGCCCAACAGCTTCTGGCAGAGGTCGTCGCTCAGCACCCGGACGTCCTGGCCGAGCCTGCCCCGCGCGTGCGGCTGGCGAGCTTTGACGACAGCGCCATCACCTACGAGATTCAGCTGTGGAATCGTTTCCCGGGGGTGTCTCAGCTGGATCTGCGCAGCGCCCTGCTCTCCCAGCTCTGGTACGCCCTGCGGCGGGAGGGTCAGAGCATTCCCTTCCCCGTGCGCCAGGTGGAGCCCAGGAGGCTGACCGACCCGTTGGATCGAGAGCCCCCGGACGCTGTGGACGGTGACGAAGCGATCCTCGCTCGTGGTCTCTTCGCCAGCCTCAGCGAGGAGCAGCGACGCCAGCTGCTGCGAACGAGCTCCCGCCCCTGGTTCGGACCGGGAGAGGCGATTGTCAGCGAAGGGGCGGAGGGGGAGTCCCTGTATGTGGTGCTGGCGGGCCGGGTGGAGGTGAGCAAGCAGGTGGAGGGGCAGGCGGTGGTGGTGCGCCAGCTGGAGGTGGGGGAGGTGTTCGGCGAGATGACCCTCTTTCTGGACGCCCCGCGCAGCGCCACGGTGCGTGCGGTGGCGGAATGTCGTCTGCTGCGGGTGGAGCGCCTGGCGGTTCGCCAGTTGCTCGATGGGGATCCAGGGTTGTTGGACCGCTTCGCCAGCCTGGTGGCGGCGCGACGGGCGGAACTCGAGCAACTCAGCCTGGAGGAGCAGCGGGCCCAGAGCCGCGGCCTGCTGTTGACGATGCGACAACTGTTCGCCGCCCTGGCGGGCGGCTGAAGCGTCCCGGACCCGCTGAAGCGGCCAGGCCTCAGCGGTTCCAGGACCAGGGGAGATGGATGTCCTGAAGGGCGGTCACCTCCACGGTGCGCTGCTCCTGCAAGGCCGCGATCCCCTCCACAGCGGCTCGGGCACCGGCCAGGGTGGTGACGGTGGGAACGTCGTAGTCGAGGGCGGCGCGGCGGAGATAGCGGTCGTCGTGGACGGCCTGGCGGCCCACCGGCGTGTTGATCACGAGCTGGATCTGGCCGGAGCGGATGGCATCCTCGATGTTGGGCCGACCCTCATGCACCTTGAGGATGGACTGAACTTCCAGGCCCGCGTCCCGAAGGGCGGCGGCGGTGCCAGCGGTGGCCACCAGAGCGAAGCCTTTGGCGCTCAGTTCCCGCGCGACGGGCACCAGAGCCGACTTGTCCTTGTCGTGGGTCGAAACAAACACCGTGCCGTGGGTGGGCAGCGCCGCCCCCGCGGCCAGTTCCGCCTTCGCGTACGCCAATCCGAAGCTGGTGGCCAGACCCATCACCTCCCCGGTGGACCGCATCTCCGGCCCCAGCACCGTGTCGGCGCCGGGGAAGCGCTGGAAGGGCAGCACCGCCTCCTTCACCGACTGTCGGGGAGGCTTGGGTTCCTCTCGCAGCCCGAGCTCGTCCAGGGTGGCGCCGGCCATCAAGCGGCTGGCGATCTTGGCCAGGGGCACGCCGGTGGCCTTGGCCACGAACGGCACGGTGCGGGAGGCGCGGGGATTGGCCTCAAGGATGTACACCACCCCCTGGCGCACGGCGAATTGAAGATTGATCAGGCCGCACACCTCCAGGGCGCGGGCGATCTCGATGGTCCAGCCGCGAATGGTGGAGAGGCAGTCGGGAGACAGCGTGACCGCCGGCAGGCTGCAGGCGGAATCGCCGGAGTGGACGCCCGCGGGCTCGATGTGCTCCATCAGGCCGGCGATCACCACCGTTCCGGTGCGATCACAAAGGGCATCGACATCGACTTCGACCGCATTCTCCAGAAACTGGTCGATCAAGACCGGGTGGTCGGGCTCCACTGCCACTGCCTCAACCATGTAGCGATTGAGGTCGGATTCGTCATAGACCACCTCCATCGCCCTGCCGCCGAGCACATAGCTGGGACGCACCACCACGGGATAGCCCACCCGCTCCGCGACGCGGCGGGCCTCCGCCTCGCTGCGGGCCAGGCCGTTGCTGGGTTGGCGGATGCCGAGCCGCTGCAGGATCTCCTGAAACTGCTCGCGATCCTCGGCGCGGTCGATGGAGATCGGAGAGGTCCCCCAGAGTTGACTCCCCGTGGCCTGTCCCTCCGGGGTTGCCAACCAGCGCATCAGCGGGATCGCCAGCTTGAGAGGCGTCTGTCCGCCGAATTGCACGATCAAGCCCTCCGGTCGCTCCGCCTCAATGACATTGAGCACATCCTCGAGAGTGAGGGGCTCGAAGTAGAGGCGATCGCTGGTGTCGTAATCCGTGGACACCGTTTCTGGATTGCTGTTCACCATCACCGTGGCGTAGCCCGCATCGCGCAAGGCGAAGGAGGCATGGCAACAGCAGTAGTCAAATTCAATGCCCTGCCCGATGCGATTGGGACCACCGCCGAGGATCATCACCTTGCGACGGGTTTCCTCACGCACCTCATCCGCGGGCGGCAGCCGCAGCAGAGATCCATCCTCCTGCAGACGATAGAGGGGGCGTTCATAGGTGGAGTAGTGATAGGGGGTGCTGGAGGCGAATTCCGCCGCGCAGGTGTCCACGGTTTTGAACACGACATTCACCCCGAGCTCTTGCCGGTGGCGCCGCACCAGCAACTCCTCACTGCCCGTGGCCCAGGCCAGCTGGCGATCGGAAAATCCCAGCTGCTTGAGCTCCAGCAGGTCGGCCGCGTCGAGCTCCTCCAGACGCCGGCCCCTCAGAAGCCGTTGCTCCGCCTCCAGCACCCCCCGCAGCTTGGCCAGGAACCAGGGATCGATGCCGCTCAGGGCGTGAATCTCCGCATCGGTCCGTCCCGCCAGCATCGCCGTCCGCACCGCCAGGATGCGATCCGGGGAGGGCACGCGCAGCTGGCGCTCCAGCTCACCGGCCTCCGGCTGGGGATCCGGTCGATCGCAGCCCCAACCGGCCAGGCCGGTTTCCAGGGAGCGAAGGGCCTTCTGAAACGACTCCTCAAAGGAGCGCCCGATGGCCATGGCCTCGCCCACGGATTTCATGGAGGTGGTGAGCACCGGGGGGCTGCCGCGGAATTTCTCGAAGGCAAAGCGCGGGATCTTGGTGACGACGTAGTCGATGGTGGGCTCAAAACAGGCGGGGGTGGCGCCGGTGATGTCGTTGATGATCTCGTCCAAGCTGTAGCCAACAGCCAAACGGGCAGCAATCTTTGCGATCGGAAAACCCGTGGCCTTGCTGGCCAAGGCGGAGGATCTTGAGACGCGTGGATTCATCTCGATCACCACCACTTCGCCATCCTCAGGATTGATGGCAAATTGAATGTTGCTACCACCGGTATCCACGCCGATCTCGCGGATGATGGCGATGGCCTGGTCGCGCAGACGTTGGTATTCGCGATCCGTGAGGGTTTGAGCGGGAGCGACGGTGATCGAATCACCGGTGTGGACCCCCATGGGGTCGAGGTTTTCGATGGAGCAGACGATCACCACATTGTCGGCCTGATCCCGCATCACCTCCAGCTCAAATTCCTTCCAGCCCAGCAGGGACTGCTCGATCAAGATCTGGGAAACAGGGGAAGCCTCCAACCCGCTCTTGCAGATCGCGCGGAATTCCTCCGGGTTGTAGGCGATGCCCCCGCCGGAGCCACCCAGGGTGAAAGCGGGTCGAATCACCCGGGGGTAGCTGCCGATGGCCTCACCGACAACCTCCGCTTCCTCCAGGCTCTTGGCGATCCCGGAGGGACACACGGAGACGCCGATGCGCTCCATGGCCTCTTTGAAGAGCAGGCGGTCCTCCGCCTTGCGGATGGCCTCCAGGTTCGCCCCGATCAGCTCGACGCCGAAGCGCTCCAGGGTGCCGTTCTCCGCCAGGGCCACGGCCAGATTGAGCGCCGTCTGGCCGCCCATGGTGGGCAGCAGCGCCTGGGGGCGCTCCCGCTCGATCACCCGGGCCACCACCTCAGCGGTGAGGGGCTCGATGTAGGTGCGATCCGCCAAGTCCGGATCGGTCATGATCGAGGCCGGATTGGAGTTGACCAGCACCACCTCAAACCCCTCCGCGCGGAGGGCCTTGCAGGCCTGGGTGCCGGAATAGTCGAATTCGCAGGCCTGGCCGATCACGATCGGCCCAGATCCCAGCAGCAGGATGCGTCGCAAATCCGTGCGGCGGGGCATGGCGCGTGGGAGGGCAAAACAAGGCCAGCCTCTCACGCGTGCGGCCATCCCCCTCGGCAACCCACCTCCTTCCCTGGCAGGATCGCTAATCTGGCAGCAGCTCCCCGATCGTTGGGGACTGTTTTCAGCCCCTTCCCTCCACCTCTCCCGACCATCGATGAGCGAGCTCCAGCGCCTCAAGGGGTTGCTTCCACCGGAAATGCAGAGCTGGGTGTTCGTCGAGGCCGCCGCATCCGTCGATCCCCCCTTGATCACGCTGGAGGAGATCGGTCGCGATGAGGTGGAGATTCAGATCGACCTGGAACAGTGGGATCAGCTCGCCCTCGACCACCGCAATCTGCTCTTCTGGCATGAGGTGGGTCGGATCCAGAACGACTCGATTCCCCGCGATGGCTGGGAGATGGCGGCCCTGGCCATCGGCCTGGGGGGCGCCATCGGCGAGCTCTGGGTGCAAGACGGGCTCCTGTTGCTGGTGGCGATGGGGCTCTCCGGCTTCGCCGGCTACCGCCTCTACTTGAAAAACAATTCCGAAAAGCGGCTGCAGGACGCCATTCAGGCCGATGAGCGCGCCATTGAGCTGGCCTGTCGCTTCGGGTACAGCCTGCCCAACGCCTACAAGAGCCTGGGGGGCGCGTTGAAGGAGCTGGTGGAGCAGAGCCGCAAAAAACGCAAACGGGCCTTCTACGAGAACCGCTTGGAGGCCCTGCGCAAGAGCGCCGGCAAAGCCCGGGCTGAGATGGCCCAGCAGCAAGGTTCACGCCAATCCCTCAGCAGCGAGAACGTCTATGGCTGACCCCGCCGACGCGCTTCGCCCCGCTCCGGTTGTCTTCAGCAGCGAGTCCTTGGCACTGCTGGCCGCTGAAGCCTGTGACGACCGTAAGGCCGTGGACATCCGCCTGATCCGCGTCGAGGACGTGTCCTCCTTGGCCGACTGGTTTGTGATCTGCTCGGGCTTGAGCGACGTGCAGGTGAGGGCCATCGCCCGCTCCGTGGAAGATCGCCTGGCGGAAGAGGCCCACCGGCTCCCTCTGCGCCGCGAGGGGCAACGGGAGGGCCGCTGGCTCCTTCTCGACTACGGCGAGCTGATCGTGCACGTGCTCACACCCCAGGAGCGGCACTTCTACGACCTGGAAGCTTTCTGGCGCCACGGCGAACAGCATCGGTTCACCCCGTCCACTCCCGTCTCGCCGGCGACTTCCGCTCCGATCGCCACCGCCCCTGCCCTTCCCGCTTCTCCCCGACCCGGTGCCTGATTCAACGGCGTGAACGACTTCCCCTCTTCGCCATGGACCGATTCCGGCACGGACCCCATCGATCCCGCGGTGCCCTGCCCCGTGGACCCGGAACAGCTGCCGTTGGAGGAATACCGCCAACTGGAACGATCGTGGTTCTTCCGCTGGCCGGCCAAGGGCCCCGGCGGGCTGGTCCGCTTCCTCCTGGTCGCCTGGCTTGGCGCCCTCCCGGTCGGCCTGCTGGTGGCCAGCGGGAGCTGGAGCCTGAAGTCCCACGCCCCCCGTCTGGCCATCGCCGCCCTCACGGTCACCCTGGTCCTTCCCCTGCTGCTCCTGTTGCGTCAATGGCTGGGTTGGTCGCGCCTGCACGGTCGCCTCTGCTCCGAGCGGGTGGAGTATGAGGAATCGGGCTGGTACGACGGCCAGGTATGGGAAAAACCCCTGGCCTGGCGCCAGAGGGACCTTCTGGTGGCTCAGCATCAGGTGGGCCCAGTCTTGCGAAGACTACGACAAGGCATGCTCTGGGTTCTGCTGCTGATGGGTTTGGGAACGGGCCTCTGTCAAGCTCTCTGAAGACGGCCCCGCGGCTCCGCCATACCCCCTTCGTGCCCCATGACCCTGACCTCCAGCTTTTCCGGAGCCAACCGTGCCCTGGTGCCACAGCTGCAGGTGCGCTTGTTGCGCGATGGCATTCCGGAATCCTGCCATCGGGCGCACGCCGTGGTCTGCGATCAGCGCGGGAGGGTGCTGATGCGGGCGGGCGATCCCCAGTTGCTGACCTTTCTGCGCTCGGCCCTGAAGCCCTTTCAAGCCACGGTGTTCGTCAGCAGCGGCGCCGCGGAGCGCTACGGCGCCGGTGATCGTGGCCTGGCCATCGCCTGCTCCTCCCATGCGGGCACGACGACTCATGCCCGTGAGGCCTTCCGCCTGCTCTGGGGAGCCCAGGTGGATGTGCAGGCCTTGCGGTGCCCCGCGCCCGAAGAGGGACAGAGCCCCCTGCGACACAACTGCTCCGGCAAGCATGCCGCCTTCCTCGCCGCCTGCCGCCTGCTCCACTGGCCCCTGGAGGGCTACCTGCAGAACGACCACCCCTTGCAACAGGAGGTGTTCAAGCGGGTCGGGGAATTGCTGGCCCTGCCCTCCGCGGAGCTGGTGGCCGCACGGGATGACTGCGGGGCTCCCACCCTGCAGCTGCAGCTGGCCCAGATGGCTCTGCTCTTCGCCCATCTCGGCGCCGGCACCCAGCCCGACCTCGAAAAGCTGAGCCGGGCCATGCTGGCCCATCCCGAGCTGGTGGCTGGGGAGGGTCGGTTTGACACCGAGCTGATGCGCCTGGCCCATGGGCAGGTGGTGAGCAAGGGAGGCGCGGAAGGGATCCAGTGCCTGACCCGTGTTGGCGAGGGTCTCGGGGTGGCCATCAAGGTGGAGGACGGCCACTCCCGGGCCAAACATGCGGTGGCGCTGCACGTGTTGAAGCAGCTGGAGTGGTTGACGCCGATGAGCTTCGAGGAGTTGAGCGAGCGCTTTCTCGTCCCCGCGCCCCACCTGAGGTTGGAGGTGGTGGGCGATCTCAGGGTCTGAAGCGGATGCCCGCGGGTCAGGCCCGGACCATGGCCTGGTAAGATTCATACATGACGCGGGGTAGAGCAGTCTGGTAGCTCGTCGGGCTCATAACCCGAAGGTCGCGAGTTCAAATCTCGCCCCCGCCACCAAATTTTTTTTATAAGGGCAATTGATTGCCCTTTTTTTATTGGGAGGCAGTGAGGGTCCCCTGGCATTGGTTCGCGAACGGGTTGCCGCCTCCAGCCGCCGCATTCAACCGTGTCGTCCGCCCCGGGACATCGTGTCGTCCGCCTGGGACACGTGGCGACCTCGACAGGTCGCGCTCGCTTGAGCAACGACAGCACTGCGGCTGGAGTGGCACAAAGCGCCCCCTGGAGGCGAGACTAAATGCAAATATTTAGAAATCTTGACAAACTTTATCGTTGGCGTGATTCAAGCGCTTTCTCCATCCCGTCTCATTTTGGGAGGCTTATGCGCCCTTGCACTGACATCCTCGGCGGCCAAGGCAGCCCAGGGCATCCGATTGGAAAGCAGTTTCACCACACAAAACGGCACCATTCCCTTTGCGGCTCTCACCGCCGCTGGAGGTGAAGTGTATTACGGCACCACGGTTTCAGATGCTGTCGATCATTACGGTGGCGTCTACAGCTTTTCCAGCGCCACGGGAGCGATCAGCCTGCTGGGCAGTTTCAATCCCACCATTGGCACCGTCCCCTATGCCTCCCTGACGGCTGCTGGCGGTGGTCTGTATATCGGCACAACCTACAGCGGTGGCCCAGACGACCTGGGAGGCGTGTTCTCCTTTGACAGTGGCACCGGCACCATCCGCCTGCTGGACAGCTTCGATGGCGCTAACGGGGCCTATCCCTACGCCGCGCTGATCTCAGCCGGGGGAGGACGCTATTACGGCACCACCTACAGCGGAGGCGGCAGCGATCTGGGAGGCGTTTTCACCTTTGACAGCAGCACGGAAACGATCACCCTCCTGGACAGCTTCACCGGCGTCAATGGTGCCAACCCGCTGGCCGCGTTGACCCCGGCCGGAGGAGGCCTCTATTACGGCACCGTCGGGCACGGCGGAACCTCCGACATGGGAGGCATCTACGCCTTTGACAGCACTTCCGGCACCATCAGCCTGAAGGCCAGTTTCACGGGCTCTGATGGCGCCATTCCCCAGGCCCCGCTCACCGCGGCGACTGGAGGGCTGTTTTACGGCACCACCCGCTTCGGAGGTGCCAACGGTCTGGGGGCGGTGTTCGCCTACAACAGCAACACCGAATCGATCATCCTTCAGGACAGTTTCAACGGAGCCAATGGTTCCAGCCCTTACGCCGCTCTCACCCCGGCGGGAGGAGACCTCTTCTACGGCACCACTTACACAGGCGGAACCGACAACCTGGGAACGGTGTTTGCCTTCAACAGCATCGCCGGAGCGATCACCTCTCTGGACAGCTTCACGGGAGCCAATGGCGCCAAACCCCTCGACAGGCTGACGGCTGGGGCGGGGGGGCTCTACTACGGCACCACGACGCTCGGCGGCGCGGAAAACGCTGGGGTGATCTATTCCTTCAACCCCGTTCCCGGGCCTCTTCCTTTGCTGGGAGCAGGGGCGGCCTTGGGCTGGAGCCGGCGCCTCCGGCGGCGGATGCGCTGAGGGAGACGGGGAGCGTGCGGATCAGGAGCCCGGACGGCCAAAAACATTGGCATAGAAGGCGCAGAGCCTGTCCAGCTCCCAGTAGGGAGTGGGAACATTGTTCACAAAACAAGCCGCATGTTGATACTGGCGGAAGAGAGCATCATCCTGATCGATTTCTTTGATGACTTCTATCAGCTCTTCGTCAGAGGAATAATCCATGGCATTGATATAAGATTCCGGTGAGAAATCATCCGCGACATCAGGATTGCCCCAGTAGATTGGAATGGCGCCAGAAAGCAGCGGGTCAAGAATTTTTTCTGTTGTATAGCCAGGAAAACTCTCATTTTCAAAAGCAATATTAAATTTATAATTCCTGAGAAATTTAATTTTATTGTCCACAGAATAGCCCGTGTTATTCATCCATTTTCCAGCGGAATCCACCGACTTATAGGCCTGGAGAGCTTGGAAGAACTCATTTCTTCTTTTTGGCTTGCCATTACCGAAGACAAAGCTACAAAATCGATCTCTGGGCTCAGAAAATCGAGGACCATTGACACGATCCAGGAGTATTTGAAGCATGGGATCAACCCCCTCAGGCAAACCCAAACCGGTGGATTGAAACCAGGCGTGGTATATATAAACTGGCAAACGCAGGTTTCGCTGTCCGGTTGGTTGAAAACTGATTGAGAAATCGCATTCAGCCTCATTTGGCCTAACATTTTCCCCGACATAGAACAGCTTTCTACAGGAGAATTTTTTATGCCTGTCCCCAAAACTCGAATAGAGAAGCACATCCGGCCAATAGCGGGTTAGTTTATAGCGAAACCCAAAGAGATCAAGCGTGTGGGTAAAAAAATTGTGCTTTGGATCAAAAGCTGACCAAAAGTCTTCGAACCACAAACGAATCATGAGTGCTGTTCCTTTGCTGGACCTCTCATCGATCAGGCGTTGATCGCCAGGCGATCCACCTTGCCGCCATGGCAAGGCCTGCCATGGATCACATCCATCGCGCAACATTGTGACCCTGAGGTCCGGTCAAGGAAGCGCCGACTCTGCTGCGGCAAGGCCCGCGCAACCTTCGCCCCGAGACAACGCGGGGAGGCGCTGGCCTCCGGGGTCCCTGGCCCGGGAACCCTCGTGGGTGCCAACACCGGCTTCAACGGCGTTCGCCGTTGGGCAGTGCCTGCGTTTCTTGACTCCTCCGCGCAGGATTGCGCCTCCACAGAGGCGTGATCTGCCTCAATGGCGATCCTGAGGCCTGCTTTGACGATCCCTATGTCCGCAATCATCCATTTCCGGGTCTGCTTGTGTTGGCCCGCCACCACTTGAACCACCTTTTCAATGTCTTCCTAATCATAAATGATCATACATAATCTTCTCCATCCTGGCAAGAGTCGCTTTGCGAGACTGCCGTCATGGCAACCTCCTCTGATCCTTCCCCTGCGCGCGCATCGATGACTTCGCGAACGCGGTTCCTGACCTCGGACGACCCCGTGGATGCCGTTGTGGTGGGAGCCGGGGCCAGCGGCGGAGTGGCCGCCATGGTGCTCGCCGAGGCGGGATTGAAGGTTCTCGTCCTGGAGGCCGGTCCCGATCGGTCAGCGCAACAGGCCCTTGGCCGCGAACCTCTCAACAGCCTGCGGCGCCTGGCCTGTCTGGCCAGTGGGCAGCATCGCCTGCAAGCCAACCACCCCGGGTATTGGAAACACAATCCGCAGCTCTACATCGATGAGCGCCGGCATCCCTGGCGCACCCCGGCGGACGCACCCTACCTCTGGACCCGGGGCCGGCAGGTGGGCGGGAAGACGCTCACCTGGGGAGGGATCACCCTGCGGCTCTCGGACTACGAGTTCAAGGCTGGCCAATGGGATGGGCAGAGCCCGTGCTGGCCCCTCGGCCATGACGACCTGGACCCGTATTACACCCGCCTGGAACGTCTGCTCGGCGTGCATGGCCAACGGGATGGCCTGCCCCAGCTCCCCGACGGTTCCCTGCATGACCCCCTGCCGCTCACCCCCGGGGAGCGGATCTTGCAACAGGCGGCAGCCCGTGAGCTGGGCCTGCCCTTGATTTCTTCCCGGGGCTTCGCCAGACATTCCCCCCTGAGGGAGGGACCCTGGCCAAAATCCAGCGCGCAGGGCTCCACCCTCGCGCGCGCGCTGGCCACCGGTCGGGTGCGGGTGCGCCCCCTGGCGACGGTGAGCCACCTCTGGATGGATCCCTCGGGTGATCGCGCCCGAGGGGTGGTGCTGGTGGATGGCGAAAGCGGCCGCCTGGAGCGGGTGGCCGCCGATCTTGTCGTGCTCGGCGCGTCCACGATTGAAACCCTGAGGATTCTTCTTCACTCCCGGGCCGGGCTCGATGGCCCCCCGTTGATCGATCCCTCCGGCCAGCTCGGCTGCCATCTGATGGATCACATTTCCAGCAGCTGCTTCTTCCGGCTGCCGGTGGCGGGCCACCCGGGAGCGTTGGCGGAGCTCTCCGGAGCGGGCAGCTGTTTCCTCCCCAACACGTTGTTCGGCCCCAACCCGGCGCCGACCTTTGCCCGCGGCTACGGACTCTGGGCCGCGGTGCAGCGTTTTGATCCCCCCCGAACCTTCAAACGCCATCCGGATGAGGCCCTGGGGTTTCTGATCGGCCACGGGGAGGTGCTGCCCTCAGCGACCAATCGCGTCAGCCTGTGCGACGACCAGCGGGACGCGCTGGGACTGCCGGTGCCGCGGATCGTCTGCCGCTGGGGCCCCAACGAACACGCCATGGTGGCCCACATGAAAGCGCGCATGAAGGCCGTGGTGGCCGTCGCCGGGGGCACCCCCCTGCCCTTGGAGGATCTGGTGGTGCTCCCCTTCCTGGAGCCCTGGATCAAGGCCAGCCCAGCGCTGGGGATGGGCGCGGCCCCGCCGGGCTATTACATCCATGAGGTGGGAGGCGCCCGGATGGCCTGCGCGGAGGAGGACGGGATGGTGGACCCCTGGAACGCCTGCTGGCGGGCACCCAATGTGCTGGTGGTCGACGGAGCCTGCTGGCCCAGTGCGGGTTGGCAAAGCCCCACCCTCACCCTGATGGCGTTGAGCTGGCGGGCCTGCGAGGCGGCGCTGCGGCGTCGCGGGTCAGGCCGGGACGACTGAGCTGGTTGGTGCGGAAGCCCTCACCGGAAGCGAGGGCTGGTGTCAACCACCACAGAACCCTGCGCAGGGAGAGCAGATCATTGGGGGGCGACCTAAAACGGGTCGGGCAAGGGAGAAAAATCAAAGCGGGGGTTGGCACCTCCGCTTTTTTTTGTGGCATCACGCCAGGAACACTCTTCAGGAGTCGGAGAAAAGAGTCGCCAGATAATGATCTTTCACGCAGGACTCTCGGGCTCCGTTTTGGAAGAGAAAGCACGCCAGAGCTGATGTGATCAGGCTGTATTGATCCCATTGGGGATGGGTGCGGATGAAATCCCGCATCCCGATGAAGAGGGCTTCCGGAACCTCCGCCTCCAGGCTGACCCCGGAATGTTCCATCCCTTTGGAGAAGGGGTTGGCTTCCGCGATCGGCCCGGCAGGGCCCGGGAGTGGATGGCCTGTCGTCTCGCCACTCAGTCGAGCCCGCTCATTCACCACAACTGGGCATCGGCTGGCCTCCGTCTCCGCGCTGGCGTGTTCTGGCTGGGGAGTCGTCACAGGACATCGCGGCAATGCAGCCCAGTACGCCACACCCTGCCCGATTTCGTCAAAAAGTCGCACCCGTGCGAACAGGGAGGGCCGTGACACCCAAGACTCCTTATCTCCACAGGGATTGGTGTGTCACGCCCAGGTGCGATTGGTTAGCACTTGACCCCAAGGCTGGGGTTGTCAAGGGAGGGGGCTGGGGGAAGCCCCCTTTCCACAGAGGACGGCCAGAACGCCGGAACTGAGCCCCCAACCTGTGGAAAAACCCGCCAAGACCTGTGGGAAAAGCCGCTTTCATGGGGAAAACGGAAACAGATAGGAATCTCTTAACCCTTGGGCGCGGTCGGATCCGCGCCCCACGAGACTCCCTCAGAGCTTGCGCAACGTGCGCGGACCGAGGGGGTGATTGGCATGGGGATAGGGCGGATGGTGCGCCCCGTGATGATCGTGGCTTCCCTCATGGTCATGGGGGGAAGGAGCCCCATCGGGTTCGTGCCCGTGGGGGTGCTCATGGTGAGCCAGCGGAACGTCGGGTTGGCAGGCGCCTGTGCATTCCTTATCGCAGAGATCACACCCCTCCATCGATCCTTCCACATGGTGGTGATGGCTATGTTGAGGCAGGCCCACTTCATGCTCAAATCCAAGCACCTGCGCTCTGTATTTGCAGAGAGAGCAATTCATCGCGCTGGTACCTTCCAGCACTTCCAACAAACGGTCCTCAAAGGTGCGCAGCACCTGTGGATGATCCCCGAGGTAGGAGGCCTGCAAGACCTCAACATCGGGGTGATCCGCCGCCACCAAAGCACTGTGTTGGGCGATGCGACTGACGAGGACGCCCGAAAAAAGGAAATAAGGAAAAACCACGAGGCGCTTGTACCCCAACTTCATCACCTGCCGCAGGCCTGGCTCCACCAGCGGAAAGGTGACGCCGGAGTAGAGCGTCTCTCCCCAACCAAAGCCGAAACCCTCCACCAGCATGCGGGTCACCTTGGACACATTGGAATTGGCATCCGGGTCCGAGGAACCCCGACCCACCACCACCAGCAAGGTCTCGTGAAGGGGAGGGGGCGTTCGGCCAGCGGCCCGCTCGCGGCTGTCCGCCTCCTCCAAGCAGGAGCGGATGCGAGCCCCGGCCGCCTGGATCATGCCCAGATCCACTCCCAGCTCCCGCCCATACTCCACGGTCAGCCCCGTCTCCACGGCATAGGCATTGAGCACGGAGGGGATGTCGTTCTTGGCATGTCCTGCCGCAAACAGCATGGCCGGCAAGGCCAGGATGTGCTGGACGCCCTGCTCCCGCAGATGCTCCAATCCCTCGCGCAGGATCGGTCGGGCGAATTCCAGATAGCCGTGGGCCACCGGCAACGGCTGCAGGCGCTCCCTCAGCCGCTCAGCGAGCCGAGCGAATTCGGCAACGGCGAAACGATTGCGACTGCCATGGCCACAGATCATCACCCCGAGGGGACCCCGGGGACCGTGGGAGGGAAGCAAAGGCCGGTCGGACAAGGACAACGTCAAGAAACAAGGCGTTGTCATCGACCCTATTCCGCCCGTCGCGAGGGCGGCCTGGACCGCGGAGCGAGGGCTCCTAGATTGACCAATCTCGCGGAATGGTCCCACGGGTTTCCGCGCCTCCGCGCCTGCGCGACTCCGCGCCTGCGCAACTCCGTGGGCCCCCCCCAGTGAGCCAGCTCTTCGCGCCGCACCCGTGAGCCACCTCCGCCTGCCCCCCTATCAACCCCTCCCCCCGCCGGGTCCAGCCCAGGACCTGATCGAGGTGCGGATCGCGGATCTGCAACCCACTCAGATGTGCGTTGGGCTGGCGGAGGTCCGCAGCCGTCAGCGAGACTTTGCCGACGAGACAGCCGAGGAGCGGCGCGCTTACCTCGCCAGCAAGCCTGTGCCCCTGGTTCAAGGGGGGAACGGGCAGGTCTGGATGATCGATCGCCATCACCGCCTCAGGGGTCTGGTGGAGATGGACCCGAGCGCCACCGCCTTCGGCTACGTGGTGCTGGACCTTGGCACGGCGACCCGCGCGCACGTGCTGGAGGAGCTGGAGGGCCGTGGCTGGCTCTATCTCTACGACGGCCGCGGAGTGGGTCCCCTTCCCGCCACCGCGCTCCCGGCCCGGCTGCCTGACCTCCTCGATGATCCCTACCGCAGCTTGGTGTGGAAGTTGAAGCGGGAAAAACGCATCGCCGCCCAGCCCCTGATTCCCTTCCATGAATTCAGGTGGGGCGCCTGGCTGCGGAGCCGCCCCCTGCCGCCGTTCAGCTCCGAGCGCCTGGAGCCGGCCCTGGCTCCAGCCCGGGCGTTGGTGGCCTCGACCGCCGCCTCCCATCTGGCCGGGTGGACAGGCAGGAAACGTGATATATAAGTGAGCGAAAAATCTTCGAGACGGGAGGCATGGTTGTCACTCCACAAGGAGTCCCTGATGCGATGCGCGAGGAGGAAAGAGATCGACGCCTGCGGCATCGGATCTGCTTCCTGCTCGATAGTGGAGCCATTTGCCTTTTCATCCTGTTTTTGATTCACCTCCTCCCTGTTCTGATGGAGAGCAAGCCCACCCAGGCTGACTGGCAGGGGAAGTTTGTTGAAACCATCGATCAAGAGGCCATACTGGCGTTCATCGGCTTTGTGCTGTTGCACTTGGCCGTTTATCTCAACCCCAAAAAACAAATCCTGCGCAAACGACTGCGTCAGTTTCGTCACCTGGCGGTGATTGCCTGCGTGGGCTTCCTGCTGCTGATCCCGGTTCAACTGGCCAGCTCTCTGCAGGCGTTCCGGGCCCTCCAGGTCAAGCAAACCGACAACGCCGCCCTGGTGAATCATCTGGTGCAGGTGCGGGAATCGATCTTCAAGGCCACCAGCAACCAGGCGCTGAACGCTCGCCTGATCGCCTTGGCGGAGCCCGAACTGTCTCCACGACAGAAAATCATGCCCCTGCCCGATCTGCAGAAAGAATTGCTGCTGGACAACGACCTGCGCCAGGCTGTCTTCACCCGAGGGAACAGAAAAGAGGACGGATCGAGCATGTCGCCCTTGACCCTGTTGATCACCCGGGTGGCGTCCATGCTCGCCTGGTGTGCGGCTTTTGCAGCGGGAGCGGTTCCTTGGGGGTCGAAAAAGCCGATGCTCGAGCGGCTGCGTCCCAAATTTCAACGCACCTGAGGAATCGAGTCCCCTCCTCGCCGCCTCGGGCGGGGCCTTGGTGTTCGTTCTTCAGCACCGGCGGCTCCTCAGGGCCTGTGTCCTGTCAGCTTCGGTTGCGCGGTGGAATGCCGTCTCCCTGATGGAGAAGCGCTTCCCAGCGGTTGAGCCGGGTTCCCAGCCAGGCCGCCACCACGGCCAGGGGAAGACCCAGTTCCAGGGCCAGAGGCGTGCGCCACCACGCCACAGCCAACACGGCCAGCCAAGGCACCACGGCGAGCCAGGGTCGCCAGCGCTTGATCCCCGCCAGGGCACCAGAACAGGCCTGGCAATGGATCGTGTGACTCTGGTGGCGCTCCATCAGGGTCTCCGCATCCAAGCGGTCAGGCAGCGGCTGTCCGGGGAAAGGAGGTCCGGCATGGTCGCTCACCCACTGATGCAGAGCCAGTACATAGCGATCAGCGGGACTGGCCAGGAAGCAGGCCCGACTGATGTTGGCCCCGCCACCCCGCTGCGCCAGCACCCGTTCCTGCCAGTGCAGGAACAATTGATCGTCCTCCAGCACCACATGATTGCCCAGGTGTTGCAACCAGACCGGGCGCAGGCGCAGGAGAAGCGGGGGAAGCGGCGAGCGGAACCGGAAGGGAAAGCGGGCAAAAAGCCGGCAGACGCCCGGTCGGATCGGGGTGGCGTAGACCACCGTGAGGATGCGCGCGAACGACGGCGCGGTGAGGTCATGCCACATCAGGCAGGGAGCCAGGAAGGTCGTGGCCTGGCTGCCGAGTTTGCCCCGGCGCGGACCCTCCTCCCAAAGTCCCGTGAACCCGGTGGCATCCGCCTGCTGGAGCACAAGGTCCACCGGACCCGCATTCTCCCGACGCCCCACCGTGCCGTGGTGCGTGAAGGGCACATGGCTCACATCCAGAACATTTTCCAGAAGGGTCAGCGCGTCGTAGGGAAGGTCGCGGAAGGTGTCTTGAATCACCCAGGGCCGCTCCCCCGGAGCGGTTGGCTCCTCCAGGGCGGGCACGAGGGGCAACGGCACCGTCTCCCCCAGGGCGGGGTCGCCGGCAAAGACAAAGAGCAGCCCCTGGCCGATGGCGGTGGCGTACGTCCGGCAGCGGGCCCGCGGATGAGCGGCGAGTTCCGGGGTGCTCTGGGGAATGGCGGTGCAATGTCCATCGCCCTGAAATGTCCAACCGTGATATGGGCACTCCAGTTGGCCGTCGCTGTTGAGGCGCCCTTCGGAGAGGGGCACGAGCCGGTGGGGGCAGACATCGGCGAAGGCGCGCCACTGCTGTTCGGCCTGCTCCCACCACAGCACCAGGTCGTCGCCCAACAGCGTGAACGGGGTGGGGCGGCCTGGATCCAGATCCTTGAGGAACGCGACGGGGTACCAGGCGCGACGCCAGGGGGAGTCCGGAGGGCACAGTGGCGCTGCATCCAGCTGGGACTGAGGCCGGGATGCGGAAACAGGGCTCATGAACGACGCGGCGGGAGCCAGCGTGCGGAGGTGCCCCATCATGGCGTTGGCTTGCAGGGAGCGTGTCGGCGCCAGCAGCGCCCTCAGCCTTCTCCGCCCTCGCCACCTTCGCCGCCCTCGCCACCTTCCCCGCCTTGATCGCGCTTGTCCGTCGTCTCGCGCTTTTTGCCTCCCTCGTCCTTGGCGTCGTCGTGTTCGGTGGACTTGTCCTGGAGCGTGCCCGCGGGAGATGAGGGTTGTTCCGATGGGGTCCTGTCGTCACCACCACCTTCGTTGCCCTCCTGGCCGCCGCCACAAGCCGTCAGGCTGGTGATCAGACCGGTGGTGGCAAGAAACAGGGCCAGACTTTTGCGAGGCATGACAGAACAGACCGAACTCCCGAGGCCGTGGCCTCCGTGGCGGAAGCCTAAGAGCCAGAGAATGCCTGGAAGCCACCCCCAGCCAGAGTCCATCGCCGCATGCACGTTCTCCTTGAGCCCCTGCTGCCCCCCCAGGTTGTCGAGAGACTGCGGCAGCGCTTGTTGGAGGCACCCGCGGAGGCTTGGCATTCCGGGCAGGAGACGGCGGGCTGGCATGCGCGAACGGTGAAAAACAACCGGCAACTCGATCCGACCACTGCGCTTCACAGCGCCCTGGCCGCAGAGGTGGTGGGAGCCATGGAAGCTCACCCCCTGGTGCGAGCGGCGGCGTTTCCGCGGCGCATCCACGGCCTGCTCTTCAGTCGCATGGGTCCAGGGGAGGGCTACGGCCGTCATGTGGACAATGCCTGGATGACCGGCGGGCGGGCGGATCTCTCCTTCACGCTCGCGATCACGGATCCCGGGGCCTACGCGGGTGGCGACCTGCTGCTGGAAAACCCCGCTGGAGAGGAACGGATCCGCTTGCCGTCAGGACACGGGATCGTCTACCCCAGCACCCGCCTCCATCAGGTGGAGCCGGTCCGCCAGGGGGAGCGGTTGGTGGCGGTGGGCTGGATCGAAAGCCGCATCCGCCATGACGAGCAGAGGGAATTGCTGTTTGAACTGGATGCGGCACGCCGGACCCTGTTTGCTCAGGACGGCAAGCGAGAGGTGTTTGATCTGGTCAGCCGCAGCTACAGCAATCTCCTGCGCTGGTGGGACAGCTGAACCCCACCGGCAGCGCCGTGACCCCGCCATTCCGTAGCAACGCACACACGGGGCCTGCCCAGGCCTCCATAGCGTCCGCCTGCGCTGCTTGTCCCTCCATGGCTCTCTCGCCTCTCACACCGACGCTGCTGGCCGCCAAGGCGCGTCTCGGCCTGAGCTTTGCCGATCTGGGGGGACACCTGGGGGCCGATGAGGTGTGGGTGGCGGCTTTGCTCTACGGGCAGGCCACCGCCAGCCTCGATCAGGCCAACACCCTCCTGCGAATGCTGGAACTGGATCCCTCCCTGGCCCCTCAGCTCACAAGCTACCCGGTGAAAGGTGCGCTGGATCCAGTGATTCCCACCGACCCACTGCTCTACCGTTTCTATGAGATTTTGCAGGTGTATGGTCTACCGCTCAAAGATGTGATCCAGGAGAAGTTTGGTGATGGCATCATGTCTGCCATCGACTTCACCTTGCACGTTGAGAAGGTGGAGGATCCCAAGGGCGACCGGGTGAAAGTCACCATGAACGGAAAATTTCTGCCCTACAAAACCTGGTGAAGCCTCCTCAGCTGACAAATCGTCCATAGAGCCAGCGAACGAAACTTCCCAAAACGGGGACGGGACCAAAGGTGGGAGCGACAAAATCAAAATAATCGCGGTGATCGCAGATCTTGCCCTCCCCATTGAGCCGCAGCACCGTGGTCCCGGGATAGAGGAATTCGATGCCTTTGATCTTCAGGCCCATCTGCCATTCGATGAAGGCCACCTCTCCCTCCATCGCCTGGGCCCCTGGCACCAGACACACATCGTCGCAGCGATGGAGCAAGCCGTCCTGAGCCTTGAGGTAGGCCTCGATGCCCTGGTGCTCCTGGGTGGGATCTTGAAAATGCACGTCTTCGGCGTACAGGGCGCGCCACTGCTCCGCCGTGGGCGCCGGAGCGCCATAGGGCTTGGTGAACAAGGCGCGCAGGGCGTTGGCATCCATCGGGCGGTGGAGGAACAGAGGAGAACCCCTGGCGTGGCATGGGGCCACCACCAAGACGGGCGACCGTAGCCAAAAGAAAGCCCCCGGTGGCTGCCGGGGGCCGACTGTTCTCAGACGCACCACTCCGTGCGCCTTCCTCCAATGTGCCACTCAGCCGTTCACTTGAGAGCAATTGGGCGTCGCGGCCTTGGCCGCTGGCGCCCGAGCAGCTGAGCCCCTCATCCGGGACAGCCTCCGAGAGAGGGCAGCTCGCGAGGGCTGCGACACTCAGCCGTATCAGCAGACATTGAAAGGACTCTGCGATCTTGTTCTCGCCATCATCATGGTGCGGGAGCTGCGATAACCACGACCTTCGCCATCCTCCAGCTCTGGTCTTCTCTTCATCCGCGTTGGCCCTCCAGGCGGATTGAACGCGCATCGGCCGCCAAACAAGCCGGGACTCCCGCTCGGCAGGCCCACGAAGCTCGATGCGCTCCGGCGCGTTGACGGGATCGTCTACCGCTTCGGGGATCGTCCGGCACAAGGTCGGGAGGGTCTCGTCACCAGCCGGATTAAGCACGGCGCGACTTTGCCCGAAAGGTCTCCACGCTTCCCTCCGCGGCAGAGGGGGAAAGAAAACCCCGGGAAAGGATTCCGCGATTGGAAAACATTCTGCAGATCCCTCCAAAGCCCTTCCTTGCGAACGGCCAGGACCCTTAAGGTCTTTCGAACATTTGTTTGCCGGGCCATACCTCCCCGTGCCTTTCATGCCTGACTTCCCCAACGCCCTGAAAGCTGATCTGACCGCCAGACCCGAGCTGATTGTCGATCAGCTCAACAGCACAGCGCTGAAGTGGGGGGATGACGGTGAGCTGTCCGACCTTGACCTTCAGCGCATTCTGAGACTCCTCTCCGAAGCGGATCCCGTGGCGGAGGCCTTGGTGCCTCAAGTGTCGGAAGCGCTCAACTGAAGGCGGCGGGCCACCGCGCGGGCCAGGCCATCCCGGCTCGCCAGGCCCAGCAGGCTGTCTTCCGGCAAGCCCCCCCGCGGCAGCCCCTGAGGAAGAACAGCTTCCCCCTCGCCGGAGACCGCAAAGACAGGAACCTGGCGCAAGCCACCCGGGAGCAGCTGATCCTCCAGCTGGCTGAGGTTGGCCTGGCCAGGAAGCCAGACCAACTCAGACCGCAGGCAATCCCCGAGCGTCGACGCTTTTCGCACCCCGCCCGAGCGCTCCTGCTCCCGCTGCAGACCCCGCTGCAGATCCGCCAGGTTGATCAGCCCGATCATCCTGCCCTGCTCAGCAACCAGCAGGCAGTGGCCATGAACGTCAATGAGCAGGTTGAGAGCGGCGGCGGTGGGGGTCGAGGAGGGCAGCACCAGCGGGGCCTCGGGTTCAAGGGCTTCCAACACCGAAACGGAAGCCAGAACGGCGCGACGCCGCTCTTCAACCCCATCGCGGCCCAGGAGATCAGCCGCCTGGAAGCCCTGCCAGCGCTCCACCAGAGCCGCGCTCAGTCCAGCCGCGGCCATCAGGGGAAGCACGATCCGGATGTCGCGGGTGAGCTCAAACAAGAGGAGCAAGGAGGTGATCGGCGCCCGGGCGCTGCCCGCCAGCACGGCCGCCATGCCCACCATGGCGTAGGCCGGCGGCTCAGCCACCGGCAGATGCAGCCCGCCCTCCCCCAACACCTGGCCATACACATTGCCCAGCACAGCCCCCAGGAAGAGGGCCGGGGCAAAGCCTCCGCCGACGAAGCCACAGGCGTTGCTGAGGGTGGTGGCCAGCAATTTCACCGCCATGACCACAAGAAGCGTCACCAGGGGGATGGCATCGTCCTGGCCCAACAGGCTTTCAATCGTGTCGTAACCAACGCCCAGGACCTCGGGGAAGAGGACGGCGAGGCCGCCGACGGCCGCGCCACCGAGGGCCGTGGCCAGCCCGGGGGGGAGCTGGCTGATCAGGTTGCTCACCCGCGGCTGCCGTCCGAGAGCCATCAGACGCACCAGAGCCAGCGAGAGCAAGCTCGCCACCACACCGAGCCCGAGATAGAGGGGCAGCTCCAGAGGCGAGCGCACCTCGTAGGCCGGCAGGCGAAGGATGGGGGAATCCCCGAGCACCAACTGCGTGACGAGGGTCGAGGCCACCGCCGCCACCAGCACCGCCCGCAGGCTGGACCGGCTCTGAATGGCGTTGAAACTGCCCTCGAAGGCGAAGAACACTCCGGCGATCGGTGCCTTGAACCCCGCCGCCAACCCCGCCGCAATGCCCGCCGCCACCAGGGCCTTCTGCGACTGGGGCGTGAGACCGGCGCGGCTGGCGACCCACAGCCCGAGGTTGCCGCCGCTCTCCACGCTCGGCCCCTCGGGACCGAGGGAGGCGCCGCTTCCCAGGCTGAGCGAGGCGGCAACCAGACGCAACAGTGGAAGGCGCGGTGCCGAGACAGCCGCGCCGTCGGCCATGGCCAGCAGGCTGGGGATCCCGGGACCGATGGACCCGGCCAACCAGCGCAACACCCCCACAGCCAGCCCGCCGAGGGTAGGCACCACAAACACGGGCCAGAGGGTCAGCCAGTCCGCCAGGGTGTCCGCCGGGGGAGTCTGGGGTTCCGGCGCCGCCGGGGGGGGGGTGGAGCCGAGCCAGCCGAGGCCATCCAGCCCGAGCTGCACCATGGATTTGAGCGGCGTGCCGGCATCCGGGGCCAGCGGGGGCAAGTCCAGGCCCCCGTCGGCCAGGGAGGCGGCCACCGGCGAGCGGCCGATCACCAGAAGGCCCTCCACAAACGGGCCGTAAAGGAAGTTATTGATGAAGCCGAACAACTCGTGGAAGCCGACGATGGCCAGGCCGGTGAGGGTGCCCACCAGGGCGGCCCAGCCCACGAGACCCCATTGGAAGGGACTGGAGGCGCCGGTCGGCCCCGACGGCGCGGAGACCGTGGCCGACGCAGGCGCGGCCTCAGGTGCCGGGACGGACGCTGGCAAAGATCTCCTCCAGAATGGCCGTTGCCCCCTGACGGCGCAGGGCCTCCGCCAACGCCACGCCGATGGACTCCGGATCCGACTGATCTCCCCGCGCCTCATCCCGGATCAAGCGCTGGCCATCCAGGCTGGCGACCATGCCCGTGAGCACGAGGGTGTCTCCCTCCAAACGGCTGTTCACACCGATGGGCACCTGGCAGCCTCCCTCCAAAGCCCGCAGGAACGCCCGCTCAGCCAGGCAACGCCGAGCGGTCGGAAGGTGCTGCAGCACCTGGATGGTGTCCAGCACCGCCTGGTCCCCCTGGCGACATTCAATGCCCAGGGCTCCCTGCCCGACGGCATGCAGGGAAATGGCTGGATCGATCAGCTGGTGGATGCGGGCCGCCAACCCCAGCCGGCTCAAACCCGCCGCGGCAAGGATCAAGCAGTCGAACTCGCCGGCATCAAGCTTTTCAAGCCGGGTGATCACGTTGCCGCGCACATCCTTGAACGTGAGCTGGGGGAAGTGATGGCGCAGCTGGGCCAAGCGACGCAGAGAACTGGTTCCCACCACACTTCCCTCGGGGAGGGTTTCCAGGGTCTTGTCCCGATGCTTCTCGTGCACCACCAGGGCGTCGGCGGGGTCTTCCCGCTCGGTGACGCACCCCAGGATCAGGCCTTCCGGCAGCTGGGTGGGCAGATCCTTGAGGCTGTGCACAGCGATGTCCGCCCGGTCGACGAGCATCTGGGCCTCCAACTCTTTGGTGAACAGGCCCTTGTCGCCGATCTTGGCCAGGGCCACATCCAGGATCTTGTCCCCCTGGGTGGCCATGGCTTCGATGCGGATCTCCAGGCCGGGGTGGGCCTGAAGCAAGGCATCGCGCACCCAATGGGTCTGCACCATCGCCAGTTGGCTGCGGCGGGAGGCGATGCGCAGGGGAGATCCGTTCATCGGTGGGGTGGTCCGGCAGGGGATCCTGCCCATTCACAGCTGACCAGCCTAAAGACCTGTGGTCCCATCGCTCCCCTCGGAACCGGATGCCGAAGGGGCATCGACGAAGAGATCGAGGGGCAAAGGTCCCCAGGTGTCCGCCGCCGTGGAACCACTCTCGCTGTGGCCGGTGATGAGGAGGCCTTCGCCGAGGCCCGCCTCCTCTCGCACCCGCAACGAGCCGTTGCGCTGATGGCCCTTGAGGAACACCGGACCGCTGGTCGCCTCAAGGCTGGAGGCGTCCAAGGGAGGCCACCGCAGGGCCCGTTCCAGGGATCGCAGGGCCTCCAAGGCCGCCGCGCTGGAGGGAGCCATGATCCCAATGGTGCACCAGTCGCAGTCGGCCAGCCGCTGACGGAGTTCCGCCTGGAGCTGGTCCCGCTGCTCGCGGGTCAGGGAAGGAGCGCCGCGGAAGCCCCGCAGATCGTCCAGTCGCCGGATCGCCGCCGCCGTCATGGCCGCACCCCCGGACGCCAGAACGTCAGGCAGATGGTGAGCCAGGCCAGCCCCGCCGCGCCACCCGCCACCAGATCCGAGGGCCAGTGGGCGCGCGCGATCAGAGTGCTCAACCAGACCAGAGACACCCAGAACGTGGCCCCCAGGATGAGGGGACGGCGGAGATGGGGATAGTGAAGCGACAGGATGGCCACCATGGCGAAATAGAAGGCGATGGACCCGGCAGCGTGGCCGCTGGGGAAGCTGCGTCCGTCCACCACCAGCAATTTCGCATGGGGGCGCGCCCGATCAAAGAACGGCTTGAGCCAGAGGTCCACGATCCCGAGGATGCCGGCGGTGGCCATCACGAGCAGCTTGAGATCATTCCACCAGCGCTTCAACACCAGAAACACCAGGGCCGCGGCCACCAGCACCGCCGTGAAGCCCACGCCACTGAGGCGGTACACCTGAAGCAGGACGAAGGCCACTGGACCGGCCAGCAGATGGCCCAAACCGTCCAGGGCGGCGTGGTCAAGGGGGGGGGCCTCTTCGCTGGCGGTCACCAGATGGCCGAGGCCGAAGAGAACCACAAAGCACAGGGCGACGATGACCCAGTCGCGGGGAAGAACGTGGGGTTTCACAGGGGCTCCTGGCGGGTGGCGTTGGGAAGGCGTACGCGCCAGAGCTCCTGCTGGCCGACCCGGGCCAGGCGTCGCACGCTGGAGACGGGCCACTCCAGGGCCTCCAGGTGGCGCCGATCCCCGAACAGGCGCGCGGTCTGGCTGGTGGGCGCCAGCTTCAGGCTGGCGGGATCCTCCTTGAGGCGATCTTCCAAGCTCTCGCGACCGGAGACGAAGGCCGCCGTTTCACCGCCATAGAAGAGGACGCTGTAGCGCTTGGTGCCCACCACCCAAAGCGGTTCCTGGGCGCGGGCCTGATCGCGGGCCTGGCGGGCGAGCTGGCGAATGGGCCCCAACCGCTCCCGATCGATCACCGGTCCCAGGGGCGCGACCACCAGGGCCAGGATCGCCAGAAAACCGGTGACGTTCGTCAGCCACAACCAGCGGCCCTCCGTCGTCCGAAGCAGTGCCATGGCCAGAACCAGGCTGGTCAGGGCCAGGAGAGCGGCCAGCACCAGGGGCAATCCGGATCCCGTCAGAGCGGCGGCGAAGGTGGGATGGGCCGGATCGGTGGCGACCCAGCGGGGAGCCAGGGCCGCGGCGACCGCCATCAGCGCCAGCAAGACCACCTCCAGGCCAGCGGCGCCCCGCTGCCAGCGATCCGGGGTCTGCGCTGAGGATTCCGAGGACAGGGACTGGGCGGGCAGCGGCCAGAAGGCCAGGCTCACCAGCAAGGCTCCGGCAGGGATGATCGGCAGGATGTAACCGGGCAACTTGGTGGCGGCCAGGGAGAAAAAGGCCAGGGGGATCGCCAGCCACAACAGAAGCAACAAGCCCGCGGAGGACGCCGGGGAGCTGGGTTGTCCACCGCGCCAGCGGGACCAACGCCAGAACCGCAACCGCACCAGCGCCCCCGGAAGGAAGAGGGACCAGGGGAGGAGCAGGAGCAGCACCCAGGGCAGATAAAACCAGGGAGGGCCGGGATGGTCATAAATGACCTGGGTGAAGCGCTGCAGATTGCTGAAGCCGAGGAAGCCCCAGAGAAAAGCCACGCCATTGACCCGCGTGGCCGCCGCATACCAGGGCAGGCAGACCGCCAGAAACAGGGCCGCCATCGCCGCGAGCCGGAAGGGATGCAACCAGGATCGCCATTGTCCGGTGAGGGCGAGAAAAACCGTCACCACCAGCAGGGGCAGAACCACACCAACGGGACCTTTCGCTAACACCGCGATGCCGCAGGAGACCGCCAGCCCCATCCGGCCGAGGACAGCGAGGCGGGAGCGCGGCGGTTCGTGGTGGGCCAAAAGAAAGGACAACAGGGCCAGGCTGATGGCGCTGGAGAGAAACATGTCCGTGGTGGAGGTGCGCCCCCAGCCGATCCATCCCGGAGAGGTGGCCAGGACCCCGGCCGCCG
>CAYVWU010000008.1:0-16547 GCA_964455575.1 uncultured Cyanobium sp.
AACTGCTCAGATCCATTGTGCCGCAGGCGGTCTAACCTTTTTCAGGAGGCCCTACTTGGCGGGCGCCTACCTAATTGTCGCCGTACATCCTGGCGGCAAGCGGGTCCCGACGCCCGCGCCGTCTATCTCACCCAGCGGCTGCCCACCCTTCTGCCCTTGCTGCGGGGCGCTGTGCCAGCCCTGAAGGTGAAGGAGCTGCGGCTGATCGGGGAGGGTGCCAACCCGTCGCCGTCGCTGCCCACCCTGCTGGCTCAGGTGCAGGCCGCCACGGGTTTCGACGCCGCCCGCTGGCTGGGCGAGCGCGGCACGGCTCGGACGGGGGAGACGGGGACACGATCCAACGGGGCGGCCGGAACGGCGAGCTGACCGCCGTCGTGGGGCCAGGATTGGCCCCATCACCCGCCCCAGTCCCGTCCAAAGCAAAGGATTTCCAATCACAAACCTCATGATGTCTCAGTGTTCTCACCCACCCGCCATGGCGCTCAAGCGCCTTGGCAGCACCCTGGCCGCAAATTTGCTCCTGGCTGCCGGGATCGTCGACCCGGTTCATGCCCAGGGGAACTCGGGGATGCCGATGGCCCAGGCGGAACAGACGACCCAACTTGATACGGAGGAGATCAAGAATGCCCTGCGTGAAGGGTTGTTGGAAATCCCCATGAGCGACTTGCGTCAAGCGCGCGTCAGCGACCGGGGCTTGAAGGTGTTCCGTGCGGCAGCGGATCAGCGGTTGCGATCCATTCCTCTGGAGTCGTTGGTGACGTTGCAACTCAACATGGCGCTACCGATGGAGAGAGGTGGACAACAGCGAGGCGCTGAGGAGGACACGCAAGAACTCAACGGAAATCTCACGATTCTGTTCAATTTTGCTGAGATCTGGTCCTGGTTATCCGTGGTCTGCCGAGATACCCTGCCTCAGTTCAATGCGATGGACCAGATCCGAGCCCGGACGATCTGCCAGCACTATGGCCAGTTCAAGAGTAGCGCTCAACCCTGACCCTCAACTGGAGGATCTTGCCTCTGCATCAAGGAGAGGAAGGTTTGCCAGCGGCCCCGGTTGATGTCGGAGGGATCGAGCTGGAATCGGGCGGAAAGCAGAGCTGATCGACGCAGGAGATCAAGTGCCGCGTCTTGGCGTTCAGCAACCTCAGCCTGGCGTTCTCTTCCCTCAGCCGCTCGGTGTCTTTCTTGATCAGCTCGGTGTCTTTCTCGATCTGCTTGGTTTCTCTCGCGATCCGCTCGCTGTCGCTCCTCACCCGCAAGATTTCGTTCTCGAGCTGTTTCATCCGCCATTCGTGCTGCATCTTGCGCTGCTCGTAGCCGGGATCCCGATGCCAGTTGAGCATCGACAAAAACTGTCGCCACCGAGGCAGCGATGAGAGGGATGCCCCATTGCTGGGGGATGGGGATGGGGCGTCCGGCGAAGGTGATGTGGTCATAAGAGGTGAACAGGGCAATCAGTCCAAGGGCAAGACCACCGATGGCCTGGCTGAAACCGAGCCGATCAAGGCCCGGCCAGGGAAGGGGCGTTGCTGGGTATTCTGTCGGAGCCAGGGACTCCTCGCCGCCGGCTGGCGGTCTGTCGGCGCTGGGGGATGGGGACACGGATCTGGGTCGGCTACGGAGAGCGAGAGCTCCAAGAGGGAAGTGCCACCAGGACCACGGATCATCACAGTCCCCTCATGGATCGGAAGCCGCTGGTGGCGTAATCCGGTTGGTCATCGACCACCTTGAGCAGTCCCAGGGCGCCGAGATCACTGACAAGGGGAGACATCTGGAAGCCGTTGGCGAGGTGGCCGGTGGTGTCACGTTTCCACCTCCAAGCGGCCCGCTCCGAAATGACGGCCCCAGCCAACTCCCAAAGCGGGGATGGGCCGCTCGGCCTCCAAGCGGAGGTGGAAGCCGATGGAGGAAGCGGCTTTGCGTTCACCGCGCCCACTCACTTGCGGCTGATCGACCGTCGCGATCAAGCGAGCGGTGAGCCGGCCATGGATGGGGTGATCGACGCTGAGGGTGTCGTGCTGATCAAGACAGCAAAAGTCCGTCGAGGCCAGTTTGCCCTGTTCGCCCAAGCCCCAGAGCAGGGATTGGATGGCTTGGGCGGCGGGCGTGCGATGGATTTTTCCAGGGCGTGGTGTGGTGTAGAGAAGCATCGGCGTGGAGGTGCGCAGATGGCGATCTGTGGGGATGGGTGCCGCATCCAAGAGCATCAACCGCAAGGGCACCTGCACGCCGGCCCGTCCATAGAGGCGTTGGAGCCCGCAAAGCGCTTCCACCTCGACGTCAGCGAAGGGAAGGGGGCTGAGCACCTCGAGAAGGGTGAGCTGATCCTCTTCCGCCTCCCAGCGATACCAGGCCCGCTGATCCTCCGGGAGCGGTTGCGCTCCCGCTTGTCCGGAGAAAAGAGCCGAGGTGGGAGCCCTCTGAAGGAGGGCGCGGTGGAGCCGATCGGTCCAGGCGAGCCCCGCTCCGGCGGGGAAGGGGAAGGGGGAGAGAAAGGCGAAAAGCGCGCGGTTGGCATGGCGGGCTTTGGACCCTCCAGCGGTGGCGAGGCGACGTTGGGGCTCGTATCGATAGGGGATCCAGGCTTGGCCGGGGGGAGCTGGAAGGCCCTCCAGGCGGGCCTGCTGAGGGTTGGAGAGGAGTCCATCCACGGCCCCTGAGGGGCCGCAACACAGAACATTGAGGGTGCCCTTGGGATCGGGACGGCAATTCGCTTCCGGCATGGTGGGAACGACTTGCCAGATCGCGGGGTACTCCGCGCGGCCGAGGTAGGTCAAGCCAGCGAGGCAAGCGGAGAGGAGGCGTTCCTGATCAGCGGAGAGTTCAACGGGCCAGGCGACATGAAGAGCGGCTCCGGAGCCGAGCTGCAGAAAGGCGTCGATGAAGGAGTGGCGATTGCCCTGGGCATGGCTGTAGCCCTTGGTGTCGAGAGGGGGAAGGGGCTCACTGCCATCGGCGGGGCGATAGCCCCGGATCTGCCCGTATTTTCCGTAGGGGAGGTGATAGACGGGGGGATGTTGGGCCAGGAGAGCGATCAGCTCGCGCAGGGCATCGGGGAGGGGCTGCTGGGGTTCACGGAGGGCAAACCCTCCCGCAAGGACAGCCCGGAGGAGCTGCCAGGGGGAGGGTGGATATTCCACTTGGCCTTCATGTTCACTGCGTCCCCATGGGGTGGCGCCATAGCGGCCCGAGAGGAGGGAGATGCGAAGGATCGTGGCCATCAGATGGAGGCCTCCTCAGCCGCGGAGGCACTGAGATCAGCTGCAGCGTTGGTCTTGAGGGAATTGGGACAGCGACGGAAGGTGGCCAAGGCAAGACCGTGATCGAGGAAGTCAGTGACCAAGGCGTCTTGAAAGGGCTTGAGGTCCTTGGCTCTGCAGAACCAGCCTGAGGCGGGGCGATGGGGCAACTCCAGGCTGCTCGGGGTGGGGGTGCGGCCGGAGGGATCGGTGATGGTCAAGCGGACGAACGGCAGGTCATCCAATCCATCGATGACGGCGCCAGGTTGTTTGATGAGCGTGGCTTCAATGTGATTGGCGAGTGATTGTACGGAATCAACGATCACCAGGTTTTTTCCTGTGCTGTCATCACGCACAACACTGTGACCAACATCAACGAACCCAGCGAGAACAAACGTGGGAAGGAGGGAGTGGAATCCGAAGGTCAGGTGCACGGCGTTGCTGGGGAGGAACGTTGCCAGCGCTGGGAGGCGCGGCTGTCAGCTTCACGAACAAGAGCCTCCAAGGTGCGAATGGGAAGAGCTGGCCACTCCATGCAGTCCAGTTGGAACAGGAGTGGCGGGAAGCCAGTAGCGGCTTGAGAAAAGACGCGAGCATCGCCCAGGGTTGGCTCGCTGACCATGAAGCGCCGAAAGAGACAAAGCGTGAATTGATGCTGATGTTAGACCAGCCCTTACCGCCCAAAAGGACGCCCATTGCTTATGTGGCTGACGGATCGCAACGATCCGTCAGCCAGGAGCGCATGGCGTTGTCTGCCACCTCAGAGTTGGAAGGACTCCTTTCTGTGCTCTGTGCGATGGTGACGCGACGCCCACGCCTGTTGGTGGCCGCCCTTGTGGCGGGTTGGAATGGCCTGATCGCCTTGGTGGTGCTCTTGATCGCGCCTCTGGGTCTGGCGGCGGTGTTGACGCTGACCTTGCTGATCACCCTCAACTCCTTCGCGGGCTTTGTGGCTGGATCAAGGGTGATCGGCTGGCTGGAGCCGGGAGGGCGCCCGAGCGGGGCTGAGAGAAGTTCGGAACGGCAGCGCCTGCGAGGCACGAGAGGGTGATGCGAACGCTTTATTTGCTGCGCAGCCATGGTCGCGCTGGCTTGGAGGGAGAAATGGTGGTGGTGCGCCAGGGGAAAGAGGTGGTGGAGCGCGTTCCCCTTCCCTTGCTGGATCAGATCCTGGTGATGGGGAATGTGCAGCTCACGTCGCCCCTGATTCAAACCTGCCTGCAACGGCAGGTGCCGATTGCCTTTCTGAGCGCTTCGGGGTGGTGTCACGGGCGATTGCAGCCACTGGAGCGCGACTACCGCCAACGCGCCCGCCATCAGCTGGCTTTGGGGATGGGGGAGCGCCTGCAGGCGGCGCGACAGTTGATTGCGGGGAAGATTCGCAACGGGCGGGTGTTGTTGTTGAGGCTGACCCGACGGGAGCGACGCGAGCTGGTGCAGTCCAGCCTCAACAGGCTGGACTGGCATCAACAGCAAGCCAGCCGATCGTTGCGAGATGATCGGCTGAGAGGCCTGGAAGGACAGGCGGCCAGCGAGTATTTCCAAGCTCTGGGAAGCCTCCTGGCGGAGGATGGTTTCCCTTTTCTCGGCCGCCATCGGCGCCCTCCGACCACTCCCTTTGACGCGCTGGCGAGCTTTGGCTACAGCGTGCTCTGGAATGCCATGTACACGCAGGTGGAGCTGCAGGGGCTCGATCCCTATGAGGGGGTGCTTCATCAGGGGAGCGCGAGACACGCGGCCCTGGTGTCGGATCTGATTGAACCCCTGCGCACCCTGCTGGTGGATCCCTTCAACTGCTGGCGCATCCGCACGCGCCGCGTGCGAGCGGAGCGGGACATGCTGTATCAGGGCGGCGGAGTGCAGCTGAACGAGGATGCGCGCCGGGCCTGGCTGCACGACTGGAGCCGCTACATGGCTGAGGAGGTGTCGTTGACCATGGAGGAGCGGGGCCCGCGCTGGGCTTTGTTGGAGCGGCTGGTGCGGAGTTTTGTCCGTTTTGTTTATGACCCGTCAGGCGGGCTCTCCATTCCGGAGCGGCGTTGATGCAGGGGCGCTCCCAGCTTTGGATCGTGGCGTATGACAGCCCGAGCAACAAGCGCCGCCGCAAGGTGGCCCAAGTTTTGGAGGGGTACGGCAAACGACTGCAATGGAGTGTGTTTGCCTGCCAGCTCAGGGCGGACCAGATGCGTACCCTGCGCTGGCAACTGGAGCGGCGCATCAACGCGAGAGAAGATCGGGTGAGCTTGTGGCCCGTGGCTGCCCAGCAAGTGGCTTCCATTGTGACCCTGGGCCTCCCCCCTCCGGAGCCCGACTCGGCTGACTTCATCGTTTGAATTGGCTCATGCCAGCGCGCACCCGCCATTTTCGCCAAGAGCCAGCCGCTGCCTGGAAGCTGCGCGTTGCCTTGTGGCGCAAGGGGTTTGAAGCGGCCGAGGAGGGTTCAGCGGGGGCCTCCCCATGGGTCATAATGAGCTGCGCGCTAAGGGCTTTCAAACCCGCTGCAGCCCGTGGGTTTTCCAAGCCCACGGTTCCGGATGGTTTATCCGTCCGGGGAAGTTGAAACTGAGAGATATGGGAAAGCTTTTTGAAGCGATTTAATGGTTCCGGATGGTTTATCCGTCCGGGGAAGTTGAAACCTCTGCAAGCAGCTCCTACAGGCCTGGATGGTGCAGCAGTTCCGGATGGTTTATCCGTCCGGGGAAGTTGAAACTGAGGATGGCAGCAGTAATGACGGCCGCAACAACCGGTTCCGGATGGTTTATCCGTCCGGGGAAGTTGAAACTTTAGGAAAAATTCTATAGTTTCCGTCCCGACAATGAATAGAGGTTCCGGATGGTTTATCCGTCCGGGGAAGTTGAAACTCGATTGCCTCAGCCAGTGCGGTGTATTCATCCAGGTTCCGGATGGTTTATCCGTCCGGGGAAGTTGAAACCGCCCCGCCCCCGGCCGCCCCTGGCTGCACCCGATGTTCCGGATGGTTTATCCGTCCGGGGAAGTTGAAACGTGCACAACGACAGCAATAGGCGGCAGTGTGTGGCCATGAGTTCCGGATGGTTTATCCGTCCGGGGAAGTTGAAACCCTCCTGGCCAGACGGCCTTTGCCTTGTGGCAATACACTGTTCCGGATGGTTTATCCGTCCGGGGAAGTTGAAACGTCATGAGGTGAGGGATTCGGACGGGTTCGGACGGGTTGTTCCGGATGGTTTATCCGTCCGGGGAAGTTGAAACTCCTATAAGGTGTTGTCTTGACTATCTTCTTCCCTATAAGTTCCGGATGGTTGATCCATCCGGGGAAGTTGAAACCATACTCTTGAAGATCTTCCAATTTTTGAAACATTTCGCGTTCCGGATGGTTTATCCGTCCGGGGAAGTTGAAACGATCGCGAGCGTGCGGGCCTGGCGCCGGTTCGTCCGCGCGTTCCGGATGGTTTATCCGTCCGGGGAAGTTGAAACCTGGCACTCATGGGGCCGTGTACAACCTGCCAGTCCTCCATGTTCCGGATGGTTTATCCGTCCGGGGAAGTTGAAACGCTTTTCCTTCCCCTGAGCGCATCCTCGTAGAGCGCAGTTCCGGATGGTTTATCCGTCCGGGGAAGTTGAAACCCCCTCCGCCGCGAGCTGGGGGCCGGCCGCCTGGACGACCGTTCCGGATGGTTTATCCGTCCGGGGAAGTTGAAACATTGGGAGAAATTAGATCCCAAACGCCTCCAATATGATAGTTCCGGATGGTTTATCCGTCCGGGGAAGTTGAAACCTGTTGTTGTCAAGAGTTTTCATGCCGCAAACACGCCAAGTTCCGGATGGTTTATCCGTCCGGGGAAGTTGAAACTCCTGGACTCGACTTGCGAGGATGGCCTGCTTTGCGGTTCCGGATGGTTTATCCGTCCGGGGAAGTTGAAACTCATGGGGTAGACCGCGACCGCAAACGGCCGTGTCTTCTCGTTCCGGATGGTTTATCCGTCCGGGGAAGTTGAAACGGCTAAATCTGTTGCTTTATCCCATTCTGAATAGTTTGTTCCGGATAGTTTATCCGTCCGGAACAAACTATTCACGAAAAAATCCCAGTCTCATTGCGCTATCAGTTCCGGATGGTTTATCCATCCGGGGAGGTTAATAATTCAAAAAGAACACATGCATTTGACCTCAAACCTACTTTTTTGAACCGCATAAGTTCTTCTCCATTCACAATAGAATTGTTTGGCTAATCGCCAATTCCGGCTAGCAGGCAGGCGATTCAATGTCCTGATCTCATCAGGAACCAAGATTGTATCAATGCCCAGGCTCCGGTCAACTAGCTTTTTGTTATCAGCAGTGTTCCTAGCAAAGCAGGTGGCTGATGCCTGGGAAAGGTCTTGTTCTTCATGCCCTCCGCGTTGCTGATCCCATGACATGATCAGACCGTTTCCCAGGTGGCCTGGCGATACCTTATCTACGTGCTGATGGGCTGATTGGCCCCGCTGGTCTACGATGGCAGGATCTTCATCGGGCTGATTCTGGCGGGGGTTGATGATGGTCGTTTCCTCTACGCCCGAATCGCGATCAGCTGATCAGCGCGACTCCCATCTTCTGCTCACCGTTCTGGGCACCAACCCCCAGGATGCACATTATGTGCTGAATGGCAAGAGAAAAGAAACAAAGCTGGCTCCGCTCGCGTTGCTCTCCCTTCTTCCAGACGATCAAAAACTTGATCGTGTTGTCGCGCTCTGCACTGAGGAGGCCCGCAAGCACAGCCTGCCCATCCTGGAAAAAAACTTGCCTGATGCCTGCAAGCTCACGGTTGTTGATGTGCGTTCTGGTTGCAGTCAAGATGACATCAACCACTTTCTATCATGCGCGACTAAAGAGATCGATAAAGAGATCGCCAGCTCAACAGAAAGACATCTAAAGATTAGCATCGATGTCACCCACGGTTTACGCCACTTTTCTTTTCTCACCTACCTCGCCGGTCTTTATCTCGTCAGCCTCCGCAAAGTTGATCTCTGCGGTGCCTGGTACGGCATGCTGCAGCGTGAAGGGGAAAGCCCCTTCCTCGATCTCAAGCCACTGCTAAAATTGCCACTCTGGATCCATGCCATTCAGGTCCTTCAAGATACCGGCAGCGCCTTGCCGCTGGCCAGGGCACTCAAGGAAGGGGTGCAGGACAAAGACAAAACAACCCCAACCATCGCCGAGGAACTCACACTGATCACAGAGAGCTATCTCTCAGCACTCCCCCTGGAGCTGGGGCGTGCGGTTGAGCTTTTCCGCAGGCAGAGAATGTCACCGATGAAGAAGCTGATCCGCACGAACCACAGGCTCCCCCTCTCTGACGAACTGGTGGAGCGGCTTGATCAGATGCTGCGTCCCTACGCGCTCAAAGAGCCGGCCAACGGCCAGGGCTGGAAAGCGAAGATTGCGCTCACGTGTGAGGAACTGAAGCGCCAGGCTTATCTCATTGATGGGTTGTTCCAACATCAAGACGACGCGATGGCGCTGGGTTTGCTCAATGAGTGGACAGTCTCCTGGGCGCTCTTGCGTCTGAACGACACCAGTGAATGGCTCGATTACCACAAGAGCCGCAAACGGGCTGCCAATCAGCTCGGAGCCCTCAAAAGAGCCAGAGAGGAGAAGGCGCTGAGGGCGCATCTCACCGCTGAGCAGGAAGCCCTGGGCCAATTCTGGGATCGTCTCACAAGCCTGCGCAATGGCTTTCATCACCACGGCATGCGTGGAAACCCGCTGGTGGGTGATCAACAGACCAAGAAGGCATTGGATGATGTGAGGACCTTCTGGAAGCAGACACTGAGCCAGTGCCCGCAGATTCCCCTTGGCTTCGGCAATGGGGATGGCGAGGATGGCATCCTGCTGGTGACTCCGATCGGCAATCGTCCCGGTGTGCTCTTCAGCGCCTTGCGGGCCTGCCAGGAGAAGTGCGGCGCCGATCCCACGGCCTGCTTGGTGATCTGCTCCAGCCAGAGCAGTTCGCAAATCGAGGAAGCAGCCACTCGGGCTGGTTTCAACGGAGAAATCATCCGCCTGATGCTTGAAGATCCCTACGGCGGTCTTCAGGAATTCACACGACTCAAGCAAGAAGCCCTGCTTCCTTGTTTCAGCGCCAGCGAGGTGCTCGTGAACGTCACCGGTGGCACCACCTTGATGGGCCTGGCGGCCCAAGAACTCGCAACCCTGGCGCGATCCTTTGCCCGGCCGGTGCGTCGTTTCGGCCTGATCGATCACCGCCCTCCAGCGGAGCAAGATGCCGATGCCTACCAAACGGGTAAACCTTTCTGGCTGGTTGACATCCAGGAGGATGCATGACGGTCTTGATCGAAGCCAACTTCCGGCTCACCACCCCGCTGTTCTGCGGCGGCGCCACCAGCGGCTCCACGGAATTGCGGCTGCCAAGTTTCAAGGGCGTGCTGCGCTTCTGGTGGCGCGCCCTCGCCTGGAGACGCTTGAACGGGGATCTGGATGTCATCCAGCGGCAGGAGGACCTTCTCTTCGGCAGTGCCAGCGCTGGGCAGGGCTGTGTGGCCCTGCGGCTCGGGTCATCCACACCCCTCAAGTGCTTATCTCCAAAGAAGGAGCTCGAGAAGGAAGGGGGCGGGGTTGTGGGCCCGGGAGCTCGCTATCTGGGCTATGGCCTGATGGCAGCATTCGCAAATCACAAAACCGGAACCAAGGCAGGCGAACTCAGCCGCTCCGCCCTGTTGACGCCGCTTGAGTTCATGGTTCAGCTGCGCCTTTCCCACGCCACCGCTGAGCAGCAACACTCCCTGCTCCAGGCACTCATCGCCCTGGGCACGCACGGCGGCATGGGCTCCCGCAGCCGTCGTGGCTACGGCTCACTCGCCCTCCAATCGCTCACGATCGACCACCAGTCCGTCTGGACCGCTCCAACCAGCCCGGACGAACTGGCCGAAATCATCAAAGGCCTTCTCGAACAAAAAGCCGATCAACAGCCTCCGCCTGACTTCCCCGCCTACACCGCTCTCTCCTCGCGCAGCCGCGTTGTGCTCCTCACCGCAGAGAACGACAACGCACCACTTGAACTATTGGATCTGGTGGGCCGGGAAATGGTGCGTTTTCGCAGCTGGGGAAAAGGTGGAAAGATTTTGAACAGCATCGACACGGAACGGAATTTCACTGCTGATCACGATCTGATGGCCGCTGTGGCCAACGGAGGGAAGGCAAGCCGGCATCCCGAACGCATCGCCTTTGGCTTGCCTCACAACTATGGGAAAGGAAAGCTCAAGGAGGTGTCCCCTGCGGGCTCACTCGACCGCCGCGCCAGCCCCCTCTTCATCCACATTCACCAGTGCGGGTCTCGCCCCGTGGCCGTGGTCTCCTTCCTGCCATCCCGTTTCCTGCCCGCCAAAGGCCTTAGCCCAGCCAAGATCTCCGTTGGCGGACACAACGTTGACCAGAAACCAGAGACAGAGCTCTATCTACCAATTGACACCTTCCTCGATCGCCTCCTGAATCGGATCCCTGAACCCAGGCACCGCAAAGAGCCCTTCACCAGCGCCCTGGAGGTGAAGCCATGACCCGCGAGCTCCGCATGACGATCGGTCCCGTTCAGGGCTTTGTCGCCCAATCACGCCGCACCCGTGATCTCTGGGGCAGCTCCTATCTCCTCTCCTTCCTCTCCGCCCATGCCATGCATGGCGTCCAACGCCACGGCGGACACATCATCCAACCCTCCGTGGATTCGGATTCTCTCTTCCGCTGGGTCAGTGCTGATCCCGACGACCCTTCCAAACGTGGGCCGATTCCCAGCATGGGCTCGGTGCCCAACCTCTTCGTCGCCAAGCTCGCTGACGACGTCGATCCAGCGGCCGTTGCTCAGGCCGGCCGCGACGCCCTCCTCCTCGCCTGGACCCAGATCTGCGACGCCGTCTGGGCGCGCTTCATCGACCGTTGGGCCGACAGGGGCGACGGCACCGCCACCATCTGGGCTCGCCAAACCTCCGCCTTCTGGGAGATTCGCTGGGCCGCGGGCGACAGCCAGGAAACCGGCATCCTCCTGGCCCGCCGCAAGCACTGGTCCAGCCGCCGGCTGCCGGACGAACCCGGCGACAAATGCACCCTCATGCCCGATTTCCAGGAGCTCTCCGGCTTCGTGCGCGCCTCCAGCCAGGCAGATCGCGAAAACCAAGACGCCTTCTGGGATCGTCTGCGCCGCGATGTGGGCCCCCTCAACCTGCGCGGGGATGAACGCCTCTGCGCCCTCGCCCTGGTGAAGCGTCTCTTCCCCCTGGAGGCCTCCAAAGCCATCGGCTGGGACCTCGACACCACCCGCTGGCCCTCCACTGCCAGTCTGGCCGCCGCTCCCTGGCTGAAACGCGTCTGCTCGGCAGCTCCCCAAGCCGCCGCCACCTTCGCGGACGCCCTGCGCCAAAGCATTCCCAAGCAGGCCCTGCACGCCTCCCACCGGGCAATCCCCGCCCTCGCCTCCCTGCATGGCCCCCTCCTCAGCATCGACGCCAACTATTTCCAACCCTCCTTCCTCGCCGACGAACGGGTCTGCCCCCTCTCCGAACACATCCCCGCCGAGCACCACAAGAAGCAGCGCCAAACCCTGATCGAACACCTTGGCGACCTGCAAAACGCGATCGACCATCAAGGATTCCCCTTGGGCCGCCCCCCCGTCTTCCATGCCCTCCTGCTGGCCGACGGCGATCGCCTTGGCGTGTTGGCCTCACGCCTCGGGGGCAACGCCGTCAGCAAGGCCCTCGCCTCCTTCACCGAAGAGGTTCCACGCATCGTGAAAGCCAACGACGGTGTCACCGTCTACGCCGGTGGCGACGATGTGCTCGCCCTCCTGCCCATGAACACAGCCCTGGCCTGCGCCTCCTCCCTCGCCGACCGCTACAGCGCCTGCTTCGGAGACGATCAACACGACGCCAAGGCCACCCTCTCCGCCGCTGTTGTCTTCGCCCATCTGCGCCTTCCCCTCAGCTCCGTTCTCCATCACGCCCATCACCTGCTCGACGAGGTCGCCAAGGACCAAAACGGTCGCGACTCCCTTGCCGTCGCCCTGCTCAAGCGCGGCGGCCTCAACGCCTCCTGGGTCTCCACCTGGCAACGCCCCGCCCTGGACGGCAGCGGCCCCCGCCAATCAGCCACAGAGCAACTGCAACACCTCGCGGACGCCCTCTCCCGCGACCTCCGCCAACCTGGCCTCTCCTCCGCGCTCCTCTATCGCCTCCGCGACACCCTCAGCCTCCTCTGCGCCTGGCCCCAATGGACTCCCGGCACCTTCGGAGCGCTCTCCACTCCCCTGGATCTGCGCCCCTTCCTCCAGGCCGAGATCACCAACAGCCTCCTGGATCAAGGCCTGAGCGAAGACCAGGCCACCGCCCTCAGCCTGCGCCTCACCCAGCGCCTCCTGCCCCTCTTGCACCCCGCCCGCGCCAACGAGCCACCCCCCCCGCAGACCCCCGCCTCTTCCCAACAGGTGGGCGTGGATGCGCTTCTCCTGGCCCGGTTTCTCTCGTCTCCCGCCACGGAGGAGGACGACGCGTGATGCGCCTGCAGCTGGAGCCCATCGACACCCTTTTCTTTCGCGATGGCACCCCCTTCGCCGCTGACAGCAGCGCCCCCAGTGACGCTGGCGGCCTCTTTCCTCCCTTCCCCTCCACCATCACCGGCGCCCTGCGCGCGGCCCTCGCCCGCCGCAATGGCTGGTCCGGCATGGGCCGCTGGCCCGCCTCGCTCAACCAGGCCCTCGGGCCAGGCCCCGATGACCTTGGCCTCCTCTCCTTCACCGGTCCCTTCCTTCTCCTCGACGGCAAACCCCTCTTCCCCGCGCCCCTCCACCTCCAGGGCGCCCCAACAGCCGACGGCTGGATCCCCCGCGCACTCCTCCAACCCGGCACCCCTGTGCGCTGTGATCTGGGCGACGCCGTTCGCCTTCCCGATCTGCCCGACGAGATCCAAGGCAATGAACGCCGGGCCTTGAAACCTGGCGATGGCTGGTGGCTCAATCCCGACGGCCTGAAGGCAGTACTGCGCGGAGACGTCCCCGCCCAACACACCCTGGTCCACGCCCGCCAGCTCTGGCAAACGGAGCCCCGCATCGGCATCGAACGTGAGGTCAACACCCGCACCGCCGCGTCGGGTCGTCTCTACACCAGCCGCCACGTGCGCCTCGCCCGCGGGGTCGGCCTCGGCGTTGAAATCCACGGCCTCGGGCCCGAATGGAACACCCCCCACGGCTCTCTCGTCCCCCTCGGCGGCGAAAGCCGCCTGGTGGAATGCCGCGCCTGGGACCAAGCGCTTGATCTCGACATTCCCTTGGAGACCATCTCCACCACCGGCCGCCTCCTGATCCTGGCGCTCACCCCGCTCGCTCTGCCCCTCGATCAAGCCCTCGGCCACGTTCCTCTCAGCGACTGGCCCCACACCCGCGTGATCAGCGCCTGCCTCGGCCCACCCCAGCGCATCGGCGGCTGGGATTCCCTGGCCCGTCGCCCCCTTCCACTGCAATCCTTCCTTCCGGCCGGCAGCGTGCTCTTCTGCGAGCTTTCCGATCCCGCGGCGCTGGCGGCGGCCACCGCCGAAACCCCGCCGCGCCTGGGCGCACGGCAACGCTGGGGCTACGGCGCCGTCGCCCTTGGCACCTGGCGTGACCCTCTCGATTGATCCCATGAACACCGCCCTCCTCGGTCTGCTGGCCGAAACCTCCATCCACCCCGGTTGCGGACGCAGCATGGGCGTGGTGGACCTGCCGGTGGCCCGCGAGGCCGCCACCAACTACCCCCTCATCGCCGGCTCCAGCCTCAAAGGCGCCCTCCGCGACAAGGCCCGCTCCGACATGCCGGAGGACGCGGTGAAGCGCCAGTTCGGCAAAGCCGATCAAGCCGGCGATCTCCTCGTCGCCGATGCCCGCCTCCTGCTTCTCCCTGTTCGCAGCCTCTCCGGCGCCTATCGCTGGCTCACCTGCCCGCTCATCCTGGAGCGCCTCCACCGCGACCTTGGCCGCGCCGGCCTCACCCCTCTGCCGCCACACCCCTTGGACCTCGCGAAAGGCACCGTCCTCAGCGCCGGAGAAGGCAACCTCTTCCTGGAAGAACGACAGTTCGCCATCCAAAACGCGCCTGATCCGGCCCTGGTCGAGGTCCTCCAACCCCTCGTGGCCCATGACGCCACTCGGTCGCGGCTGGCCAAACAGCTCGCCATCTTGCATGACGACGACTTCGACTGGTTCGTCCGCTACGGCCTCCCGATTCAGGCGCGCAATGTGCTGGATGACAACAAGAAAAGCACCAACCTCTGGTTTGAGGAAACCCTCCCCGCGGACACCCTCATGTACAGCCTGGTGATGGGGCGACAGCGTGAATCCATCGACTCCCTCCAGCAGCTCTTTCCCTCCCATGACGCCTACCTCCAGGCCGGGGGCAACGAAACCGTGGGCCAAGGATGGTTTGCCGTTGCTCTTCGCCTCCCCTCCCATGGAGGCGACCAATGAGAACCCTCGAACAACAGCGCTCGGCCCATGCCCTGCAGCGCGTCAGCGAGCTGCGCAGCCATTCAGAACCGTTTCGCAAGCACTATCGCGCCTATGTGGACCGCCTCTCCCCCGCCATCGTGATGAATGGCCTCGGCCAGGCTCTGGCCACCGAACGCGCCGCCGCCGGGGCTCCTCCACTACAGGGCGACGACAAGAAAGCTCACCATGAGCTCTATCAGAGCCTGCAAAGCTGGCTCTGCCGGCGAGACGACGGCATCTATCCCGGCGAAAAGGATCTGCTCCAAGCGATCATGAGCCACGATGAATCCTTCTACCTCCGCGCCCAAGCCGAAGCCCTGGCGTGGTTGCTCTGGCACAAGAAGTTCTGCCGAGCTGAATTTCCACACGGCGAGGAGGATTGACATGGTTTGCCCCCTCTACAAACTCGCTTCTGGTCAAGCACCCTCCTCGAAACCGGATAATGGCCATGCAGGCCTCTGGTTCGACAAGTTCTGCGATCAGTGGCAGGTCGATGCTCTGGGGAGCCCGCATCCCGTCTGGTCGCTGAAGGCCGAGGACGCCAGGGGAAAGACCGACTCTTCCAAGGCCAATCCCAAGCTGACGTGGATCGATACCCTCACCGGAAAACCGATCGGTGTGAAAGATGATCTTGCCGAGACCACCACGCGGCTCATCCGCCTCAGTCAGGCCCGCGGGGGCCTCGCCCTGGTGTTTCGCCTCGAAAGCGATTTCGTCACGGGACTGGGACGCAGCCACCCTCTGGAGAATGGCTTCGCCTGGCACCACACCCTCGGCACCCCCTTCCTACCCGGATCCTCGATCAAGGGCCTTCTGCTCGCCTGGGTCCGAACCTTGAACCCGCCCCCGGATTCAGACACCGTGCAACGCCTTTTTGGCGACAGGGAGCGCGTCGGCAGTCTCTCCTTCCTCGATGCCGTGCCGATCGCGCCCGTGACCCTGAAGGGCGACGTGCTCACACCCCATTACGCCAACTGGAGCCCCGACGATCCCCCCGGCGATTGGCGCTCCCCCAAGCCGGTGCCCTTCCTCGTCACCGCCAAGGAGCTGCGCTTGCTGTTCCCCATCGTGCCCCGCACACCCCCCCTACCCGGCGACCTGAAACTGGTGGAGGAATGGCTGATCGAGGCCCTGAGGTGGGCAGGCGCCGGAGCCAAAACCGCCGTGGGCTATGGCCGGATGGCCTATGACCCTTCAACGACCAAAGCGTTGTTGCAGGCGGAACAGCAACGACAACAGGAACTGCACGCCGCCCGGAACGAAGCCGAACGGCTCGCCAACCTTGATCCACTGGATCGCGAACTGGAGGATCTCGCCAAAACCAAGAGCAATCCCACTCAGCCGGACTAC
Organism: uncultured Cyanobium sp.; assembly: GCA_964455575.1. Lineage (GTDB taxonomy): Bacteria > Cyanobacteriota > Cyanobacteriia > PCC-6307 > Cyanobiaceae > Cyanobium. Next base: position 16,063 of record CAYVWU010000008.1, read on the forward strand.
CAGCTTTGGATCCACGCGATTGAAGCCCGCCACTGGGGCGAACAATCCAGCGTCATCCGCCGTGTGCTGGATCGCATCGTCGACGAGATGAAAAAAGCAAAGCATTGGAAAGAAGGCTCCGAAAGGGCGAGACCCAACAAGCACGTCAAAACCACAACCAAGGTCAAAGCGCTGCTCTCCAAGTATTCCTGAACGCCCCCACCACCTCCAGTACGCTCACCCCACCCCCACGGTGCCTGTCAGTGTCCCGCCGCCCCTCGCGCCATGACCCGCGTCAGGGGCGCCGAGGGGCCCGCGCCCGACTAATGGCGCTGGCTGTGGCGGTGTTGGCGGCCTGGCAGGGTCCGCCGCTGGTGCTCGCCCCCGCCCGCGCCGAGGCGCCCGGCACCCCCACCCAGCCGCGACCGGAAAGCAGTGAAGCCCTGGCCCGCCGTTCACCCTGGAGCCGGCCGGAAAGCTATCCCCTCGCGCGCCGTCCCCCGGCG
>CAYVWU010000008.1:16647-31560 GCA_964455575.1 uncultured Cyanobium sp.
CGCCGCCTGCTCGACCCGACCGGCCTGGCCCGCTCCCCCCTCAACCGCGACGGCTGGCTGATCCAGGGCGCGCCCGCCGCCGACGGGGTGTTCACGGCACAGGCCGTCATCCCCTATGCCGTGCTGCGGCTCACCCCCCCGCGGGTGGTGCGGGGCACCGATCCCACCCTGGCCTTCGTGCTCCGCGAGAACTGGAGCGCGGACCAGTTGCGGCGCGGCAGCCAGCACCACACCGCCCTACTCCCCGACCGGGAACCGCCACCGCGCTGGCGGCTGGGGGACCGGGCGCTGCTGATGCACCTCTTCGGCGGCATCGGCGGCCCGGACGGCGAACCGGTGCCGATCTGGACCGTCACTGGCCATTTCGCCTTCGGGGAGGCGACGGTGGTGCGCGATGCCTTCACCGGCGAGCCGCGACTGGCGATTCGCTACCACCAGATCTATGCCAGCAACCCCAACGGCATCGTCTCCGGCAGCCAGGACTGGAGCGCCTATGGCGGCAGCCTGCAACGGGGCTGGGTTGGCCTGCGACCCTTCTCCGATGTGCTCGTGCCGATCGGCGGCAAGGTGCTGGAGGCCGTGGCCCTGCAGACCGAGATCCTGGCGGCCCGCTACCGCAGCGGCGATGGCAGCGGCGTGGCGCTCGTCACCCCCTCCACCTCCTGCGTGCAGGATTCCGGCCAGGCGCTCTGGATCGCCATCCGCCAATGGCGCGAGCAGGGGCAAGCGCAAGCGCAGGGGATGTCCGCGGAGGATCGCGACCACCTGCGCAAGCTCGGCCTCGCCCTGGACCGGCTCCTCAAGCCCTTCGGCCAGGTGCGGGGCGACTGGGCCCACAACGCCCGACGCACCCTGGCGGCGGGCACCGGCCACGGCGCCCCCGCCCCAGCCGCCCGCGACGCGGACGGCGACCGCTTCGAGACCTCCCAGAGCCTCCAGGACGCGCTCCTCAGCTGGCGCTCCATCCTTCCCCGCGCCGCCCACGACCAGTACGCCGCCGCCTTCCTGAAGGCCGACCTGCCCCTGCTGGTGGTGCGCACCAACCAGATCCCGGGCGCCAATCCCCGCCAGGAGCCCGTCGCCCCGACGGTGCTGTTCGGGCAGGTGCCCTGGATCTCCACCCTCCTCGGACGCCTCGGCGACAGCCTCTTCCCCCCCACTGGCGCCGCCGCCGCGGGCCTGCTGGCGATCGGGATGGCCGTCGGCGCCATCGGCGTCGGCCTCCTCCAGGGCTGGCGCCGGGGCTGGTGGCTCCTGCCGGCGATCGCCGAGGAGCTGGTCTTCCGCGTCCTGCTCCTCCCCAGCGCTTTGGAGGGGGTGTCCCTGCTGGCGATGGCCCCCTGGATCGCCCTGAGCGTCGGCCTGTTCGTCGCCTGGCACGGGATCCGCCTCGGCTCCCGCTCGCAGCCGGGACGGTGGCGGACGGTGGCGCCCCCCGCCGCCCTGCGCCTCACCCTGCTGGGGACGGCCTGCGCCGTGGCCTTCGTGGCCAGTGGCTCCCTCTGGCCGCCGGTGTTGCTCCACTGGCTGGCGCGGCTCGCCCGAAAGCGGGGGAGCGTGAGGTCCTGACCGACGGGGGAACCGCGCTCAGTCGGGCCGGCGGCAATCGAAGCCGATGCCCTCCTTCCAGCGGATCCGTTCCTCGACGTGGGCGAACATCGGATCGCTGGCGTCGCCATGGACCGCCGGCCGGATGTCCACGAAGCCCGCTTCCTCCAGGGCCTCGACCATCGAGTTGGCGTCCCACATCCACAGATGGGGGGAATTGCCCAGCCAGGAGCGCAACATGCCCTTGAAACCCCTGGGCCGCGATTCGAGCCCCAGGGAGGTGGCGCGCATGAAATCCGAAGCGGCCCGAGGGGAGGGATTGGCGATGTACTCGTCCACGAGCACGCGCAGATCAGGGATCACCAAGCGGAAGGTGCGGCCGGGCTCCAGCAGCGACCAGGTGTTGCGCAGCGCCCGCTGGCAATCCGTGAAGCAGAGGTGTTCGAGCACATGGGAGCAATACAGCCCCTTGCAGGACGCCTCCGGCAACGGCAGGCCCGACACGATGTCGCCGAACTCCACCTCGGGGGGGAACAAGGGGCGGTTGCGGGTGAGCAGGGTCCCCAGCACGGGCGTCTTTTCCAGCCGCAGGCGGGGTGAACCATCAAAGTTCCGCCATCCGCGCGCGACCGACAGGCCGCAGCCGTATTGCACATAGGGCGACGAAGAGTCGGAAGCGCGCCTCAACAGAATCCAGCCGATGGGCCGGATGGTAAGGCAGGCCTCACGGGAGCCCCTTCAGGGGTGGGCCACCGCGCGCGGGAGGCCCCAACTCCGCGGGGCGTGACCGGGCGACCTCGTCGCGCGGGCCGGGATTCAGGACCGGTTGCGGCATCGACGGCGCAGGTTGCGCGAGACCCGCCACCCCATCAGAGCGGCAGCGGCGGGCAGGGGAGCCGGAACGGGATCCGGGGCGCCTGGCGAGGGGGAGGGAGGTGCGCCCGGGGAATCGACCACGGGCGGATTGTCGAACGATGGATCGTCGGGAGGAAGGTTGCGGCCAGGCCCACCGACAAAGGGTGGCAGGGGGATGGTGATGGGGTCCTGCTCCGCGGGCGGCGGCTCCGCCGAGGGAAGGGGAAGGAAGGAGAGGGGGCGATCCGAGTTCAAGCGAAGGCTGCCCCTGTTCCACCAGTCGGGGATGCCCTCATCGAATTGGAGGAAGTCAGCCGCGAAGGAAAGGATGGTGCCGTCCGGCTGGGCCACCAATTCATACACCTCGAAAGATCCGGTCACCGCGCTGTTGCCGCGTCCATTGCCCTCGAAGTTGATCCCCGGGAAGGCCAGGCCCTGGTAAGGATATTGTTTTGCCTGTTGATAGACCCCTGGCGTCAGGGGCCATTCACCCGGTGTCGCCAGCTCGAGCAGCCACCAACTGGAAACCGTGCGCCCCGATCGTCCGTCGAAGTCATTGATGGAGAAGGTTGCCACCCAGCCGGAATCCAGAACGCCGGAAAATGAAAAGCCATCCGCTTCCGACAACAGCAGGGAGTCACCGCCGCCGATCCAGCTCTCGGGGCTGCTGAGGAGAGAGAAGACACTGGCGGCGCGAGCCGACGCGGACCACCCGACCACCGACCCCGCCAAGGCCAGCGCGAACAAGCGGCGCGAGGAAAATAAGTTCTTGGCTTTACGTTCCAGCATGGCAAGGGAGGCAAAAAAGTGAACCCTTTGGTGCTCAACACCACCAAAAGGCAGCAGACGCGAAGTCGCTTATCGACAATTTGAATTGAATAATTGTCTCGGACGAGTATATGAGCCACGTCAAGCGCCCCGCACTCGCCCGGCCCTGGCCGCGGCGGAAATCTTGACAAATGAATATCGCCATGCCTGCACGACGCTCGTCCGCAAACCCTTACCAGCGCATCAGCGCGCTGATTGCGGCGAAGGAGAGAGGGGCCGTCACGGGGGGCGCCGGGCCGAGCCGCTTGGTCTGGGTTTGCAGATAATTGCGTGCCAAAAAGGGTCGCAACCGCCAGGGGGGGGGGGGGGCTGGATCGCGCCGATCAGCCCGCCTCCAGACGCACCGCCGCCGCCTTGAGCTCCGGCTGCCGGGACAACGGGCACCCCAAAGCGTGCATCAAGCGATTGGCCTCACACGCCTCAGGTTGAGACGCGCCCCAATGCATGGGCAGGAACACCACCCCCGGCCGGATCGCCGTGGTCAGACGCACCGGAACGCGCACGCACCCCCGGCGCGAGCACAGGCGGGCCAGGGCCCCGTCCACCAGCCCCAACGGCTCGGCATCCCGGGGGTGCACCTCCAGCACGGGACCCGGATGTTGCTTGCGGGCCCGCGCCACGTGGACGGTGCGGGTGAGGGTGTGCCAATGGGCCAGGTAGCGGCCCACCGTGAGCACGAGGGGATAGGCCTCATCCGGGGGCTCGGCCAGGCCGAGGGGCGCCTCGGCGATCAGGCGGGCCCGGCCATCGGGGGTGGGGAAGCCATGGTCGAGATAGAGGCGGGCGCGCCCCGCCCCGGGGGCGGTTCCCTCCGGAAAGGGCCAGTGCTGGGGGCCGTGCGCGGCGAGGAGGTCATGGCTGAGGCCAGCCATGTCGCAGGGGCGGCCGCGGGTGAGGGCCACGAACTCGGCGTGCACCTCGGCCGCGGAGGTCCAGGCGAACTGCCGCCGCCACCCCAGCCGGCGACCCACCTCCGCAAACACCGCCCAATCGGGCCGGGCGAGGCCCGGCGGCTCCCGAAAGGCCGGACAGAGCGTGACGCGCCGCTCCGAGTTGGTCATCGTGCCGGCCTTCTCGCTCCATTGGGCCGCCGGGAGCACCAGGTGGGCCACCGCCGCGGTTTCCGTGCCGGCGTAGGCCTCGCTCAGCACCACCAGCGGACAGCGGACCACGGCGGCGCGCACCCGATCCAGCCAGGGCAGGCTCACCAGCGGATTCGTGGCCGCCACCCACCAGAGATCCAGCTCCCCCCGCTCCATCGCCTCGATCTGGTCCCACACCGTCAATCCCGGCGTTGCGCTGATCGCGCCGGGCGCAAAGCCCCAATGGCGCTCCACCTCCGCCCGGTGGTCGGCATTCGCCACGGAGCGGTAGCCGGGCAGCAGCTGCGCCAGGCCCCCCACCTCCCGACCACCCATGGCGTTGGGCTGGCCCGTGAGGGAGAAGGGGCCGGCGCCTGGACGGCCGATCTGCGCGGTGAGCAGGTGGAGATTGATCAGGCCCGCCACGGTGGCCGTGCCCTCCCGCCGCTGGTTCACCCCCATCGACCACATGCTGAGCACAGAGCCGCTCTCCGCCCACCAGCGGGCCAGCTGGCGCAGGCTGGCCTCGTCGATGCCGCACACCGCCGCCGTGCGTTGCGGTGTCCAGGCGGCGAGCAGGGGTTCCAGGTCGTCCCAACCCTCGGTGTGCCGCGCCACGAAAACCTGATCCCGCGCGCCCAGCTCACACAGCAGATGGCCGAGGCCATGGAGCAGAGCCAGGTCGGTGCCGGAGCGGATCGGCAGGTGAAGATCAGCGGCGGCGGCGGTGTCCGTGGCGCGGGGATCCACCACCACCAGCCGCGGGGCGCCACCCTCGCGACGGCGACGTTTGAGGAGCCGTTGGAACAGCACCGGATGGCACTCGGCGGTGTTGGTGCCGATGAGCACCACCAGATCGGCGACGTCGAGGTCGTCGTAGCAGCAGGGAGGACCATCCGAGCCCAGGCTGCGGGCATAACCGGACACCGCCGAACTCATGCACAACCGCGAATTGGCATCGAAGTTGTTGCACCCCAAGGCTCCCTTGAGCAGCTTGTTGGCGACGTAATAGTCCTCGGTGAGGAACTGGCCGGAGCCGTAGATCGCCACGCGCTCCGGTCCATGGAGCGCAAGGGTGGTGCGCAGGCGATCCAGCAGCACGTCCATGGCCCGCTCCCAGGAGATCGGCGTGAACGGCTGGTCGATGCTCGACCGCCAGAGGGGCGTGGTGAGCCGGTTGCGAGCCAGGGTTTCCCCCACCGTGGCCCCCTTGACGCACACCTGGCCCAAGGAGGAGGGATGGTGCCGATCGCCCCGGGAGGTCCACTGGACCTCCCGGGGCTCGGACCTCGCGCTCGGCGTGACACCCGCCGCGGTCACGGGGTCGGCGTCTGGCGTCGGCGCGTCCACCGGCTTGAGTTCCAGACCGCAGCCCACTCCGCAGTAGGGGCATTGCGCCCGGGCCGCTGGAGGGGGAGGGATCGTCAAAGGAGGCGTGGGCCGGGATGGCGCGGGGGATCCCCTGGCTTCAAAAGGCTGCGCCGGGGCTGACAACCGGCGACAACGCTGGCCGGAGGCTCAGCACAGCAGGAAACAGGGGGGATGGTTTGTCGTCTTGGCTACGGAATGACCGGGTCCGGAACAGGGCGGAGCCACGGGACCTCACCCCCAAGCCGCCTCCCCTCGGAGCTGGCTGCGGAGGTTGACCCCCGCCTCCATGGCAGCGGCCAGCAATTCCGCCCGCTGCACTTCCGTCAGGCCGTCCCAGAAGGCGTGGAACAGATCCAGGGAGGCTTTGCCCATGCCCACTAAACCCACGACGGACAGAGGAAGCGCCAGCCAGGGAAACACCAGCAACACCACCGCCAGGATCATGCTCACCGCCGCTGAAATGGCCGCCGTTGAGGTTGACATCGATCCCCGCCAGGCCCGCTGTCGGAGCGAGCTCAAGGCCGGCCCGGGGGATGCGGAAAGGATCACGGGCGCGGCCCATGGCGATCGGTGAAGAGAGCCCCCCCATGGTGGCACCAGTGCCCTTTCCTTGACCAACGGTGGAGCAGCTGGTTCCACCCAGGCTGGCCAGACTGTGTGGCCACGCCGCTGCCCCCTGCCGCCCCGATCCCAGCCCCCACCTGGCATGCCGCCCCTGCGCTGCTGCCTGCTCAGCGGGGGCGCCAGCCGCCGCCTGGGCCGCGACAAAGCGCTCCTGCCCCACCCTGAGGCCGACACCTGGCTGGAGCGTCAACTGCGCCTGCTGGCCGGGTTCGGCGCGCCTGTGAGCCTGCTCAGCGGCTGGCCGGCCCATCAGGACCGGGCGGCTGGCCTTGTCGCGCCGTTCGCCGCCCTTGGAGCGCCTCTGGAACTGTTGTCTGAACCGGGGGAGGCCCACTCCGGCCCCCTGGTCGCCCTCGCCCACCTGATGGCGGTCCACCCCGACGCCCGCCTCCTCCTCTGCCCGATCGATCTGCCCTCCCTGACGCGGGCTGAGCTGGCGGCGCTGCTGGCGGCCTCCAGCGCCGACCCCTCCGCCATCTGGATCGCCGCGCCCGATCAGCCCTCCCTGCCCCCCCAGCCCCTGGTGGGCCTCTACCCCAGCGACGCCGAGCGCCGCCAAAGCCTGAGGGCGGCTCTGGAGCGCGGGGAACGGGGGCTGCGCCGGTGGCTGGCCGGCGAGGTGGTGCGCATCCATCCGCTCCCCACCATTGCTCTGACGAATGTCAACACGGAGGCGGAGCTGGCCGCCTGGAGGGCATCACTCACACCACCGCCAGATTGGCCAGGGAGCCGGTGTAGCCCGTGATGTCGATCAGGGCGTCGGTCGTCGCCAGGAAGCCCGCGGTGGCGTCATTGAGCGCCAGGAAGGTGCGCGTGCTGGCGCCGCTGCCGACGGTGAAGGTGGCCGCGCCGGACTTGGCGAAGGTGGTGGGGGTGAGCACGGCCTGAATCGCGCTCTGGGTGAGGGCGGCCACAGGTCCGAGGCCATCCTTGAGGTTGGCGGCGCTCACGGCCGTCGGACCATCGATCTTGTCGCTGCCGATCACCAGATCCGTGATCCGATCAAACCCGGCCAGAAGGGAATCGCTGAGCGCCGCGAGCCGGAAGGTATCGGAGACGGTGTCGCCACCAGCGCCCGCGCCACCGGTCAACACATCCGCGCCCGCACCGCCGATCAGGGTGTCACTGCCACCGCCACCGAGCAACAGGTCATCGCCCAGGCCGCCATTGAGCTGGTTGGCGCCGCTGTTGCCGACGATCCCGTTGGCGTTGGCGTTGCCAGTACCGTTGATCGCCGAAGTGCCCGTGAGGAGAAGGTCGGTGTAGCGGCTGGCCAGCGCGGTCACGCTGGAGGCGGAGCTGAAGCTGGTGGCGTATTGATTAGCCAGATTCGCCAGGTCATTTCCCGCCAAATCCTGAACCACTCCACTGGCCTGGTTCCCGGCCGGGTCGTTGTAGCCCACGCGCACGTCCATCGAGGCGGCCGGGGCACTGGCCAGGGTGATCAGCAGACGGGTGGGGTCGCTGGCGCTGACCGCCAAGGACTTGATGGTGGGGGTGGTCACCGCCCCGGAGGCGCTGACCAAAGCCAGGGGAAACAGGTTGGCGGCGACTCCGTCGGCGCTGATGGCTTCCGAGAAGCGCAGGTTGACGACGGCGCCCTCGACGCCGATGCCCTGAAGCGTGGGTGGCACGGCCTCCAGGGTCACCGCCTCGGTGGGAGCGGAGGTCACCGCCTCCGCGGTGCCCCGGCCATCCACCCAGCTGGCGGTCACCGTGATCGTCCGGCCCACCTGCGCCGGTCCCAACACCAGGCTCGTCGCTGTCGCGCCGGGAATGGCGGCGCCATCGGCCAGCCATTGCCAGCTGATCGACCCGAGACCATCGGCGTCCGCCAAGGTGTGGCTGACGGTGAGGAGCTCTCCTTGGCTGGCCATGCCGCTGATGGAGACGGCTCCGGTGGGCGCCTGATTGAGGTGGTCCACCAGCAGCAGCAGCTGCGTCACGGTCAGGCTGTGGTCGTGGCCATCGTCGAGGGTCCAGGTCAGCTCCAGAGGACCGACCCAGGTCGGGTCGTAGCCGGCGGCCTGAACATCCAGCGACCAGCTGCCATCGGCATGGGGGCTGAACCAGTCGCCGTGGTCCGTGGTGAGCCAGCTCACGGTCAGCGGATCGTTGTCGGGGTCGGTGATTCCCGCGGTCAGCTGCGCCGCGGTGAGGGTGAGCGGGTCACCCGCCACCACAGCGGGCCAGGGACCGCTGGACACGCCAGTGGGGCCCTGGTTGATCGCGACGCTCAACGTGGAGAGCGGCGCGCCATCGGCGAGCGAATCCCAATTGGAGAGAAAATCGACCCATTCGTGTTCAATGCTCTTGGTGTTCGTGGCGCCAAACAACGTGTTGGCGTCCCGGATGTTGCTGTTGCGGTCGATGATCTCCCTGAGCGGCTGCGGATAGGTGGTTTTGTCCGCCAGATTGAACGCCGACGGATCCAGATCAAGGATCACGCAAAGGTCCGCGGCTTTGGTGAGATCGAAACTGCCGCCACTCGCCGCTTGGTTCAACAGAGCCAACGCCAGCTTCACGCCGCTCTGATCGTCATTCAAGGAGCAGATCACCTCCACCTGCACCTGCAACTTGGCCAGCGCCAGCGCCATGGCGGTATCGCCCACACCGGTGGCCAGGATCTGAAAGGCGTTGGTGCTGAGCAGGTTCGGGGTGGTGGTGGGCACCTTGAGGGCCGCGCGGATGTTCTGGGTGGCGCTGGCCGGGGTTTCCCCCAACTCCACCGCCCGCTGCAACAGGGTCGTGAGCGGGGTGTGCACATGGGCGACGGCGGGACCATCGATGGCGAGCAGGCTGACCGTCAGATCGCCGTCGCTCGGCGGCAGCACGAAGACTCCCGACGCCACCGCCACCTCCGTTCCTCCCTTGGCATCGGTGTAATCGGCGCGCACCCCCAGGGTGACGCCGATGTCCGCTGTCTGCACGACATACGTCGCCCCGGTAGCGCCAGCGATGGCGACGCCATCCGCCGTCCATTGGTAGAGGATCGCCCCAGCGCCGCTGGGCACCCCATCGGCATCCATGACATTGGCCTGGAGGGTCTTGCCGACCGCGGCCAGACCGGTGATCACCGCGACGCCGGGGAGATTGGAGACAGGTGGCGGGGGCGGCGCCACCGCGCGGAAGCCCTGGGCGGTGAGGAGAAAGAGGCCATCGCTGAACTTCACCTGCTCCACGCCCACCAGCCGGTCGACACCCTCACCGTTGGTGATGCCATCGATGGTGAAGAAATTGTTGAGCGCGTCATAACTGAAGCCATAGGCGCTGCTGTTGCCGCTATAGACAGCCGTATCCAGATCGGCGCCGCCATCGAGAAGGTCATTGCCGCCATCACCCTTCAGATCGTCATTGCCACTGCCGCCATACACCTGGTCATGGCCAGCGCCGGCGACGATGATGTCATGGCCCGCCGCGGCATACACCGTGTCATCGCCGCCCTTGAGGTCAAAATATTCGTCTTTGGCGCTGCCTGTGCAGCTGTCATTGGCATCCGTGCCGCCGCCGGGATTGGACACCACGCCAGAACCCGGGTCCGTGCCGGCGGTGAGATTGGCGATGAACAAGCCGCTGTCCAGAATGTGATCGCCGGTGTCAGCGATGCCAATCTTGATGGTGTGACTCGTCTGTCCGGCCTTGAGGGGAGCAACGATCCGCAGGCGGCCGCTGACGCCGTCATATTCGATCGGCAGAATATTGCCCGCATTGTCCTGAAAATAGCCCGCATTGAGGTTGGGGCTGATGACGCTGAGAGGATGGAGCGGGTCATTGTTGAACAGGGCATAGTTGACGCCGTCCACGATCACAATGCCGCAATCCACAAAGGCATCCACCCACTCCGGATACTCATCGGAGCCAAACACCAGATCAAAGCTCACCGAGGTGGCGTTGGGATCATTGACGAGAAAGGAAAACGCCAGGGTGGTGGCGTCATAGGACATGGTCTGAAAGACCGTGTTCACCACGGCATCAATATCGGCATCGCCATTGGTGAAACCGCTGTTGCCACTGTTGTCGCTGCCATACCAGGTGCTGGTATTGCTCAGGCCCGGGGTGATGCCGGAGGTGAGCAGCAGGCCGGCGCTGATGCCCAGGGGTGTGCCCACGGAGGTGTCGTACTGGCTGACCGCACCCGGTCCGGAAAGGCGCAGGCTGATGCTGCCCGGGTCGACGACGATCCCGGAATTGGGAGCGAGGAGCGCATCCACCAGGGTCGTGAGTGAGCCGCTGAGAGGGTCGAAAACAGTGAAACTGGCCACGAGGGGGGGGTGTTTTCCTCTGGTCTGACACGGCCGCCGTGAAGAACTCGTGAAGCCTGCCGCGGTTCAATCGCCCAGGGGCAGCTCGCACACCATCCGGCAGCCTCCGCCGTCCGCGGCTTCCGCCCGCAGCTCTCCCCCATGGGTGCGGGCGATGGCGCGGGCAATCGCCAACCCCAGCCCGTGATGGCCCTCCCCCCCACGGGAGGGATCCGCCTGCCAGAACCGCTCAAACACCAGATCTCGCTGCGCCAGGGGAATCCCGGGTCCCTGGTCCTCCACCCACAGGCGCGCCAGCCCCCGGTGCCGCCCCAAGCCCACCGTCACCCGCCCACCGGGAGGCGAGAAGCGCAGAGCATTGCTGATCAGATTGTCCAGGAGACGCCGCAGCCGCTCCGGGCTGCCCCGCAGCGGCACCGAGTTCGAGAGGCTGGCCTGGAGGCGCACGCCAATCGCCTCCGCCTCCGCCTGGTGCAGTTCCACCAGATCCTCCACCAGCTCTTCCAAGGGGAAGGTCTCCAGAGGGGGGCGGTCGTCGATCGCCCGATCAAAGCGGGTGAGCAGGAGCAGGTCGTCCAGCAGGCGACCCATGCGGGCGCTGGTTTGATCGATCTGGGCCAGTTTCCGCGGCAGCTCTGGGGGTCCATCGGCCAGCAGGGTGCCGTGGCGCAGGCTGCCGATGAGGGCCCGCAAGGCGGTGAGGGGCTGGCGGAGCTCATGGGAGGCATCGGCGGTGAAGGCGATCAGGCGCTCGATCTGCCGCTGGATCGGCTCGAGGGAGGCCGCCACCATGCGCTGACTGCCGGCGAAGGCGGTGAGGGCCGCCAGCAGGGCACCGATCGCGAGGCCCTGCCGCAGACGGCGAAGCTCCCCCTCTGTGGGCCCCCCCGCCAACGTCACAACGACATAGCCATGCACCGTCGACGCGCCATTCACCCCCGCGGGTCCCAGAACCGGCCGCCAGTAGGCGACGCCCTCCGCCAAGGGCAGCCATTGGGAGCGGAGACGGTCCCCCGCGGGGGGGCGGGGGATGGTGGCGGGGCGGAAGTCGCCGCTGGTCTGGAGAGTGTGCAGCTCATCATCCAGCCAGAGGATGCGATGCCCCTGGAGGCCGAAACCATTGGACTCGTCGACGCGCGTCATCGCCTCCAGCCGCTGTGGAGGACCCAACTGTCGGGCTTCATCGATGGCGTGATGCAGCAGGGGCAGTTCCGCCGCCGCCGTGGCGGCCAGCTGTTGGGCCTGCCGCCGCAGCAGATCCCAGCTGGAGCGACTCACCTGCCCGTAGACCCCCATGGCGAAGACCGCGAGCACGGCACCCACGAGGACGCCGTAGCGCAAGGTGAGCCGGCAGCGCAGGGGGCCCAGATCAGGTCGCATGATCGGGGTGCATCCGGAAGCCCACCCCATACACCGTCTCGACGAGATCCGGAGGGGCGCCAGCGGCGACGAGCTTGGCGCGCAGATTTTTCACATGCGTGCGCACGCACTCCGTGCCAGGCATCTCCTCCCAATTCCAGACGGCCTGGAGCAGCTGGTCCTTGGAGCAGGTGGCCCCCGCGGCCTGGAGCAAGGAGTCCAGCAGCCGGTGCTCCGTGGCCGTGAGGGCCAGATCCTGGTCACCCCAGCGGGCGCCATGACCATCGCGATCGAGATGGAGGCGTCCCCAGTGGGCCGTGGAGGTGAGCGGGCGTCCGGCGCGACGGAGCAACGCTTGCACGCGCGCGCGCAACACATCGGGATCAAAGGGCTTCACCATGTAGTCATCGGCGCCTTCGTCGAGTCCGACCACCTTGTCGCGATTGGTGTCCCGGGCGGTGAGCATCAGCACCAGCGGCTGCTCCCCCCCAGCCGACCGCAGGCGACGGCAAAAGGCCAGGCCGTCGAGCCGGGGCAGGGCGAGGTCGAGCAGGATGAGGTCATAGTGACACTGGCGGACCATCTCCCAGGCCTGTTCGCCATCAGCGGCCGCATCGCAGGCGTGGCCCCAGGCCTCGACCATCTCCTGCAGAGACCGTTGAATCAAGCGATCGTCCTCCACCACCAGGAGCTTCATCGCGCCTGAACCAGCCAGGATCCACGGCAACGACCCTAGGCTCGGGTTGTGTGGTGGTGGAGGCTGAGCGGAGCATGGAGCCCGGACAGGCCCCTCCCCTGGACCTCCATGGGCGCCCCCTGGGAGTGCTGCGGCTGTCCCTGACCGCTCGCTGCAACCTGGCCTGCCCCTATTGCCTCCCGGATGGTCGCGAACCACCGGGGCTGCTGAATCAGGTCCAGCGCCTCGCCGTGGTGGAGGCGGCCGTGGCCCTGGGCGCCAGACGGCTGCGGCTCACAGGAGGTGAGCCCCTGCTCCATCCCGGAGTGGAAGCCCTGATCGCTGCCGCCGCACCCTTGCGCGCCCGAGGCCTGAGCGACATCAGCCTCACCAGCAACGGCGCCCTGCTCACGGCCGAGCGCGCCCGGGCGTTGCGGGCCGCCGGGCTGAATCGCCTCACGTTGAGCCTGGATGGGGTCAGTGGCGCGGCCGTGGCGAGGATGGCGGGGCTGACGGGCGGGGCCAGCGCGGGGGAGGAGCTGCTGAAAAAGGTTCTGGCAGCCATCGACCATGCCCGCGCCGCGGGCTTTGATCCCGGCAGCGGCCAGCTCAAGCTCAACGCGGTGATTCAGCAGGGCCGCAATGAGGACCAGCTGCTCCCCCTGGCCGCCCTGGCGCGGGAGCTGGGGGTGGAACTGCGGCTGATCGAGTTCATGGATGTGGGCAACCGCAACGGCTGGCGGCCGGAAGCGGTGCTCAGCGCCCGAGAGATGGTGGACCGCATCCACGCCCGCTGGCCGTTGAACGCCCTGGGCCGGGAACGGCACGGCACGGCCAGCCGCTGGAGCTACGGCGATGGTGGAGGACAGCTGGCGGTGGTGGCCTCCGTGAGCGAACCGTTCTGCGGCGATTGCGATCGCCTGCGCGTCACCGCGGACGGCATCGCCTACACCTGCCTGTTCGCCGCGCCGGCCCAGGGACAGGATCTGCGTCCGTGGTTGCAGCCAGGCCAACCACCGGAGGCGCTGCGTGAGGCGATGGCGGGGCTGTGGCGTCAACGGCGCGATCGCTGGAGTGAAGAACGACAAGAGGCATGGCGACAGGGGGCTCCACCGCCGTTGCGCCATGCGGAGATGGCCTATCTCGGGGGGTGAGACGGGGGCCGGTTGCCCGCCGGCCCATTGGCTCGCGCGGGCAACTCATCGAGACACAGGCAAAATGCTGGCATCAGCCGAGCAAGAGCAAGCAAGATTCAGAAAAAAACTCAAAACAGGCAGAGCGCGCGCGCAAGACAAGACACCCCTGATGCCAGCCAATCGCCAGGGAACGGGGTGAATACTTTTATTTATTTAGATTTTTACAAACGGTTCTTATAAGTTTTGACAGGCAAGCCGCTGAACGGGGGGACAGTTCAGCCTCTGGCCGGGTCAAATCGGCACAAACTTGCGCAAAATGAACATTTCGTGCTCCAATGAAGAAAAGTTAAGTTTTTTCAATTTTCTGACATGGCTGTTGTCAACGGCACAAACAATTCTGACGTCATCACTTCGATCTTTACCTCCATTGGGGTTTCTGGAATTGCCACCGCTGGTGATGATCAGATCAATGCGGGAGGCGGGGATGATTACATTTCAGGTGGGGCAGGCAATGATCTCATCAACGGCGAGGCCGGAATAGACACGGTTGCCTATTCGGACGCCTCCTTCTCTGTCAATGTCTCTCTGACTGCGGGGACAGCCAGTGGTGGGGCGGGGAACGATCTCCTGCTGTCGATTGAAAATGCCATTGGCAGCAACTTCGGAGATCTCCTCACCGGCAGCTCTGGCGCCAATGCGCTCCGCGGCGATGGCGGGAATGACACCTTCTTTGGCACCGCCGGCAACGACACCCTCGACGGCGGAGCAGGCACCGATGACACCGCCAATTACAGCGCCTTCACCACCTCCGTCACGCTCGGCGCCCTGGGGGTCCTCAACAAAGGCACAGCCCTTGGCACCGACACCCTGATCGGCATCGAGCGCATCATCGGCAGCGGCAGCAGCCTCGCAGACACCATCGACCTCTCCGGCGCTGTCGCCCCGGCCGTCAGCACCGTCGCCAACCTCACCACCGGTTCGGTCGCGATCAACGGCAGCGCGGGCGTCCTCCTCGTCAATGGCGTGCCCCTGAGCTTCACGGTCAGCCAGTTCGAAAACGTTCTGGGCAGCAACCTCGCCGACTCCCTCACCGGCAACGCCCTGGCCAACAACCTCAGCGGCGCCGGCGGCAACGACACCTTCTTTGGCACCGCTGGCAACGACACCCTCAA